>SLPC01000225.1 GCA_007132185.1 Anaerolineae bacterium
CCCGCCCGCTGGCGTGCCGTGATCGACGTGAACCTGATGGGCTATTTCCACGTGGCCCGCGCCGCGGCCCGCATCATGAAGGGACAGGGCAGCGGCGTCATTCTCCAGATCAACAGCAAGTCGGGCAAAAAGGGCAGCAGCAAGAACTCGGCCTATGCCGCCAGCAAGTTTGGCGGGATCGGCCTGACCCAGAGCCTGGCTCTGGAGTTGGCCGAGCAGGGCATCCGGGTGAACGCCATCTGCCCGGGCAACCTGCTGGATTCGCCTCTGTGGGTGGACAGCCTGTACAGCCAGTATGCCAAGCGCTTGGGGATCAGCGAGGATGAGGTGCGCCAGCGCTACCTGGATCAGGTGCCCATGGGACGGGGCTGCACCTATGAGGACGTGGCCAACGTGATGGTGTTTCTGGCGTCGGACGAGTCGGCCTACATGACGGGCCAGGCCATCAACGTCACCGGCGGGCAGGAGATGCACTGAGCATGGAGCAGGCGGTGGTGTTTGGGGCGGGCAGCATCGGGCGCGGGTTCATCGGCCAGCTCCTGAGCGAGTCGGGCTATCAGGTGGTGTTCGTCGATATCGACGAGCCTCTGATCGCGGCGCTGAACGCCCGCGGCAGCTACACGATCCATCTGGCCGAGAACGATCACTGCGAGACGGTGACCGTCGAGCCGGTGCGGGGCCTGCTCAGCGCCGATGCCGAGGCGGTGATGGCGGCGCTGGCCGAGGCGCCCCTGGGAGCGACGGCTGTGGGCGCCCGGGCATTGCCCCATATCGCGCCGCTGATCGCCGGGGCGGTGGCGCGGCGCATGGAGGCGGGCAACGCCGAGCCCCTGAACCTGATCCTGTGCGAGAACTTGCCCGACGCCGCCGGCTATCTGCGTGGGCTGATCACAGAGCAGCTGGATGCCGAGGGCCATGGCGCACGCGCCTATTTCGACGCCCACGTTGGGCTGGTCAACGCCGTCATCGGGCGCATGGTGCCCGAGCCCACGCCCGAGATGCAGGCCGACGACATCAGCGCCATCCTCACTGAGCCTTTTAAGGAGTTACCGGTCGATGGCGCCGCCTGGGTGGGCGAGGTGCCTGTGATCGTGGGACTGGAGCTGCGCGAGCCGTTCGCGCCCTATGTAGAGCGCAAGCTCTATCTGCACAACGCCGCCCACGCCCTCATGGGCTATCTGGGTTACCAGCGGGGATACAAGCTAGGCTATGAGACGTTGGATGATCCTGTGATCCGGCCCCTGGTCGAGGGGGCGTTGGACGAGGCCGTACAGGGGCTGGTCGCCCGTCACGGTCTGGAAGAGGCCGCGCTGCGCGACCATGTGGCGGCGCTATGGCCCCGACTGGCCAACCGCGGCCTGGCCGATCCGGTGAGCCGCCTGGCCCGGGGCGTGCTGCGCAAGCTGGCCCCTGACGATCGGTTGGTGGGGGCGGCGCACGTCGCCACTGAGGCCGGTCTCTCGCCGTCGAATCTGGCCTGGGGGATTGGGGCGGCCCTGGCCTATGATGCCCCTGACGATGACGAGGCCCAAGAGCTGCAGGAGCGTATCGCCCGTGAGGGTGTGGATCGCGTGCTGGCATCGGTGTGCGAGATCGAGCCCGAGGAGCCGCTGGGGGCGCTGGTGCTGGAGCGTTATGGTCGGGTGCGCGACGGGGTGTGGGCGCCATGATTTATACCGTAACCTTGAACCCCTCCCTCGACCGGACGATCCACTATCCTACGGTGTCTTGGGGCGCCGTAAATCGCGCCACCCGCTCGAGCCTCGATCTGGGTGGCAAAGGAATCAATATCTCTAACGCGCTGCGCCAACTGGGCTCCGAGTCGGTGATAATGGGGTTTTCAGCGGGCGTCTTTGGGCGCCTTTTGGTGGAAGGGCTGAGCGCCCAGGGCTATCACTGCGAGTTTGTCGAGATCGCCGGCGAGACGCGCTCCAACATCACCCTCATCGAGGATGACACGGGCTGCATGACCAAGCTCAACGAATCGGGGCCGCCCGTGACCGAGCGCGACCTGGCGGCGCTGGAGGAGCGCCTCTGTGCGTTGCTGGTCCCAGGCGATCTGGTGGCGCTGGCGGGTAGCCTGCCTCCCGATGCCCCCGGTGATACCTATGCACGCCTGATCGATGCGGCGCACCGGTGCGAGGCCCGAGTTGCGCTGGACACCAGCGGGCCTGCTCTGTCGGCGGGCTGCAGGGCCGCGCCCGATCTGGTCAAGCCCAATCTGGAGGAGGCCGAGGCGCTGGTGGGGCGCTCGATAGAGGCCGATCTGGTGTGGGCGTTGTGCGCCATGCGCGAGATGGGACCACAGCGCGTGCTGCTCTCCCTCGGGGCCGAGGGGGCCGTCTATGCCGATGAGACCGGTTATTGGCTGGCTACGCCGCCCGCCATCAGGGAGGTGAACAATGTGGGCGCCGGAGATGCGGCCCTGGCCGGGGCGATATCTGCCTGGGTGGGCGATCTACCGACGGCACAGGTGGTGCGCTGGGCAGTGGCTGCCGGCACCGCCACGGCCCAGACCGACGGCACCACGTTTCCGGGTCACAAGGCGATGCAGCGCGTGTACGAGCAGGTGTTGGTGGAACAATTGGCTGACTGAACAAAACGCGGCCGATCCGTGTATGTAGATAGCGAAAAGGAAAAAAGAGCATGGCAGAAAAAGGGACGACAGTTGATGTGCAAGAGCTCTCACGTGACGAGCTGTTGGACATGCTGCGGCGCATGTGGGAGATCCGCATCTTTGAGAACACGGTGTATGATCTGCTGGGACAGAATGTGATCCGGGGCGCCTCGCACCTCTATGCAGGCCAGGAAGCCGTGGCGGTGGGGGCCATTGCGGCTCTTGGCGAAGATGACTATATCACCAGCACCCATCGCGGCCATGGCCATTGCCACGCCCACGGCGACAGCTTTGCCTACCAGCCCGAGGACAAGCAGGAGCATCTGAACAAGATGATGGCCGAGCTGTTCGGGCGCGCCACAGGCTATTGCCGGGGTCGGGGCGGCTCGATGCACATTGCCGATGTGCAAAAGGGCAATCTGGGCGCCACTGGCATCGTAGGCGGTAACATCCCGGTGGCGACCGGCGCTGGCCTCTCGGTCAAGATGCAGGGGCAGGATCGCGCCGTGCTCTGCTTTTTCGGCGACGGCGCCACCAACACGGGTAATTTCCACGAGTCGCTGAACATGGCCGCCGCCTGGCGACTGCCCGTGGTCTATGTGGTGGAGAACAACCTTTACGGCATGTCGGTGCCCTTTGACGCCGTGAGCCCACTGCCCGACGTGGCAGCCCGCGCTCAGGCCTATGACATCCCCGGCGTGGTGGTAGATGGCATGGACCCCCTGGCTGTGTACGAGGCGGTTTCGGCAGCGCGAGAGCGCGCCCGCCGCGGCGATGGCCCCACGCTGATCGAGTGCAAGACCTATCGCTGGTACGGCCACTCGCGCTCTGACCCCCGAGCCTATCGCAGCAAGGAGGAAGAGCAAGAGTGGCGTGAGCGGGATCCGATCCGGGTATTTGGGCAACGTCTCCAGGAGGCAGGCATGGCCACCCAGGAGGAGCTGGACGCTATCGAGCAGCAGGCCGAGGCGGCCATCGAGCGGGCCACCCAGTTCGCTCTTGACTCGCCCGAGCCTGATGCATCCGAGGTCGAGGAGGACGTATTTGTGCTCAAGCCACCCACGCCGCAAGAGATCGAGGCCGAGCGGCGCATGGCGCAGCGCGTGCGCACCGATGCCGAGATGCCCACCAAGTACTACTGGGAGGCCATCCGTGATGCCCTGGCGGAGGAGATGGAGCGCGATCCGGCCGTGTTCATCATGGGCGAGGATGTGGGCCTCTATGGCGGGGCCTATGGCGCCACCCGCGAGTTGCACGACCGCTTTGGGCCCGAGCGCGTCAAGGACACCCCCATCTCCGAGGCGCTGATCGGCGGGGCCGCCGTGGGCGCCGCCATGACGGGCCTGCGCCCCGTGGCCGAGATCATGTATGTGGACTTTACCCCTTTGGCCATGGACCAGATCGCCAATCAGGGGGCCAAGAACCGCTACATGTTTGGCGGCAAGACCCAGGTGCCCATGGTGATCCGCACCGAGGGCGGGGCCGGTCGCGGCATCGCCGCGCACCACTCTCAGAGCCTGGAGGCGCTGTGGGTGCACTTCCCTGGCATCTATGTCGTCATGCCCGCCACGCCCTATGACGCCAAGGGGCTGCTCAAGGCGGCCATCCGGGGCGACAACCCGGTCATGTACATCGAGCACAAGATGCTCTATGGCAACCAGGGCGCCGTGCCTGATGAGGAGTATGTCATTCCTCTGGGGTTGGCCGATGTCAAACGCGAGGGTACGGACGTGAGCATCATCACCTACTCGCGCATGGTGCTGCGCGCCCTGGAGGCGGCGGAGAAGCTGGCCGAGGAGGGCATCAGCGTCGAGGTGGTGGACCTGCGCACACTCAAGCCGCTGGACATGGAGACGGTGGCCCAGTCGGTGCGCAAGACGGGCCGCGTCGTGGGCGTGACCGAGGGCTATAGGACGGGCAGTTTCATCTCGGAGCTGTTCACGCGCATCAACGAGGTGGCCTTTGACTGGCTGGACGCGCCCATGGTGCGTGTGGCCGCCGCCGATGTCCCAGTGCCCATGTCTGAGACGCTGGAGGATGCCGCCATCCCCAATGTGGATGCGATCATCGCCGGCGTGCGGGACACCTTGCGCCGCCGGTAACGTCGACGCCTGAATCGGGGCAACCATCGGGTAGGCAGACGCGTGTCTGCCTACCCGTTTTTTGTGGATATCGCGGGAAGAGCTCTACGGATAGATGCGCCCCAGGGTGCGGGGAAAGGCGATAGTTTGGCGGATGTGGGACAGATCGCAGAGCCAGGCTACCGTGCGCTCGATGCCCAGGCCAAAGCCCGAGTGGGGCACCGAGCCATAGCGCCGCAGGTCCAGGTACCACTCGAACGCCTCGCGGGGCAGGTTGTGCTCGGCGAGACGTTGCTCGAGGAGCGCCAGATCGTGCAGGCGCTGGCCGCCACCGATCAGCTCGCCATAGCCATCGGGGGCGATCATGTCCACCGAGAGGGAGAGCCGGGCATCGTTCTCATCGGGGGCCATATAGAATGCCTTGCACTGAGACGGGTAGCGGTGGACGAACACCGGCTTGTCAAAGCGGTTGCCCAGGATCGTCTCGTGGGGCGCGCCGAAATCCTCGCCCCAGGGCAGGGGCTCGCCCGCCTCCCCCAAGATGCCCAGCGCCTCGTCATAGGTGATGCGCGGAAAGGGTGGCGTGATCTGCGCCAGCTTGCCGGTGTCCCGCTCCAGGATCTCGAGCTCGGGGGCACAGCGCTCCAGTACCGACTGCACCACGTACGACACCATCTCCTCCTCGACCCGCATGCACTCGTCCAGGTCGGCATAGGCCATTTCGGGCTCGACCATCCAGAACTCGATCAGGTGGCGGCGGGTCTTGCTCTTCTCTGCGCGAAAGGTGGGCCCAAAGCAGTAGGTGCGGCCAAAGGCGGCGGCGGTGGCCTCGTTGTAGAGCTGGCCGCTCTGGCTGAGATAGGCCGTCTCGCCGAAATACTCGGTCTCGAACAGCGTCGTCGTGCCCTCGCAGGCGGCGGGGGTCAGGATGGGGGTATCCACCAGCAGGAAGCCGTGGTCATCCAGCCAGTCGCGGATGGCGCGGATGGTGGCGGCCCGCACCCGCAGCACGGCCCACTGGCTGGGCGCCCGCAGCCAGAGATGGCGATTCTCCATGAGGAAATCGACGCCGTGGGATTTGAGCGCGATAGGGTACTCTTCAGCCAGTTGGACAATGCGGAAATCGGACAACCCCAGCTCATAGCCGCCCGGGGCGCGGTCGTCAGCGCGTACGGTGCCCGTGGCGATCACCGACGACTCTTGGGTGACCTGGCTGGCGGCCTCCCACACCTCGGGGGGCACCTCGCGCTGAAAGGCAACGGCCTGCACCATGCCAGTGCCGTCGCGCACCAGCAGAAACTGTAAGCGGCCGCTGTCGCGCCGGTTGTAGAGCCAGCCACGGACCGTGATCTCCTGGTCGACGTGGTCGGCGATATCGCGCAGATATGTCTGTTCCGCCATGGAACGCCTCCTCGGTTAGTGTATATGGGGGCATTCTACGGGCGCCGGGGCGCGGCGTCAATCGGGGAGCGTGGGGGCGGCGTGTGAGATCGCCGCCAATGTGAGACGCTTGTCCCCTACCGCACCTGCCCTCGCCCGGCGACGGGCCAGATCGCCACCACCCGCTCGTTCGACGTGACATAATAGGCGTCGTGCAGGTTGATGGTGGTGCAGCCGTGGGAGGGGATCACCTCGACCCGGTCGCCTGGCCTGAGGGCCGCCCCGTCGCTGCGCTTGAGCGAGCTGTGCTCCTCAGACTGGCCGCCCAGGGCCCAGCCCGCCGGCTGGTGCAGCTCGGGGACGCCAAACTCGGGCGTCATGGTCTTGAGGCCCGCATCGATGACGGCGCGATCGCCCCGGGCGCTGATCACCTGGGCCACCACGGTCAGGGCGTTCTCGAACTCGGGAATGACGCCCTTGTAGCGGGCGTCCATGGTGGCGTACGAGCCGGCCTGGATCTCGGTGACGCCGGGGTACACGCCGGTGATGTTGTAGGTGCCGCTGCCCCCCGCCGACACGATCCCCGCCGGCAGGCCGTCCTGGTCCAGCGCGACTTTGGTCTCGATGAGGCGAGCCATGGCCTCCTCGGCGGCGGCGCGGCGCTTGTCCATATCGGGGATCATCACCGTGTGCCCCTCATATCCCATAATGCCCTCGAAACGCAGGCCCGGCAACGTCGCCATCTCGCGAGCCAGCGGTAGGGCATCCTCACCCGGCTCGACGCCGCAGCGACCCATGCCCACTTCTACCTCGATGATGGTGCGCAGGCGCACGCCAGCGGCTGTGGCGGCCTCGGAGAGCTGGCGGGCGTTCTCTGCATCCTCCACCGCCACCATGATCTCGGAGTATGCAGCCAGGTTGACCAGACGCCGGATCTTGGTGGGGCCAATGATCTGGTTTGCGATCAGGATGTCGCGGATGCCAGCGCGGGCCATGACCTCGGCCTCGCCCAGCTTGGCGCAGGTGATCCCGATGGCGCCCGCCTCGAGCTGCTTCCAGGCGATGGTGGGGCACTTGTGGGTCTTGCTGTGGGGGCGCACGCGGGCGGGCTTGTCCTGCAAAAAGGTGGCCATTTTGGCCAGATTGCGCTCCAGCGCGTCCAGGTCCAGCACCAGCGCCGGCGTATCGATCTCCCACTTGTTCAGGCCGATCTCGTAGCGATCCATGGCGACTCTTCTCCTTGTGAATTGGGGTCGGCGGTCAGGCCATCTGGGCCAGCCGCTCGCGGGTGATCTCATAGCGCAGGGGTACCTGGTCAACGAACAGGCGCCGGATCTCGGCGACCATCTCGCTGCCCATGCCGAAATGCGAGTCCCGTGTCAGCCCGGCGATATGCGGGGTGAGCAGCACATTGTCCAATCGGCGCAGGGGCGAATCCACCGGCAGCGGCTCTGGGTCAAAGACGTCCAGCGCCGCCCAAAAGCGCCCCGTCTGCAGCTCTTGCAGGAGGGCGTCCTGATCGACGACCGAGGCACGGGCGGTATTGATGAACAGGGCGCCATCCTGAATCAGAGCCAGTTCGCAGGCGCCCAGCATGTGGTGGGTCTCGTCGGTGCTGGGCAGGTGCACAGAGATCACCTTGCATGCTTGCAGGAGCTCATCCAGCCCCACCAGGCGGATACCTTGCGCGGCCGCCTCCGCCTCCGGTAGGTACGGATCATAGCCCCATACCTCGGCTCCAACCGCCTGGAACAGCGCCGACGAGTGGCGTCCCACATAGCCGAGGCCCAGCAGCCCGACGCGCTTGCCGCGGATCTCGTAGGTATCGACCTCGCGTTTCTCAGGCCATGGCTCACCCGCCTTTAATCGGCGGTCGAAATCCTGAGGCTTGCGCAGGCCCATCATGGCCAGCAACAGCGTCACGTCGGCCACCGAGTCGGCGATGCGCCCGGCGGCGTGGGTCACGCGGATGCCCCGATCATACACGGCATCGGTGACGAAACCCTTGACGCTGCCCGCCGCATAGGCGATCAGCTTGAGCCGGTCAGCCTGCGCCAGCACCTCGGGCGTCAGCGTCGCCAGGCCCCAACTGGCCAGAATGGCATCCACGCGGGGCAGACGCGCGGCCAGCTCGGACCCCGCCCAGTTGCGGCCATCCTCGTTGAGGCTGATATCGGCGTACGTCGCGAGCTCGGCCAGGGTCGCCTGGTTGAGCACCGTGTCTCGCAGCGGCCGCGGGATCGTGACGAGAACGTGGATTCTGGACATGCGCCCCCCTCGGTTGACCGGATCTAGCCGGATACTTGAACCATTCAGGCAACGCGGGTAGCATAGCAGCGCATGCGGGGCGGGTCAACCGGCGTTTCCCACGAATGGACAGATGGGCTATGGTGGCGAAAGAACCCTCGGCAATGGAGCGCTTGTGGTATGGGCTGCTGGAGCTGCTCTTTCCGGCGCACTGTGTCGTCTGCCGTCAGTATGGCGCCTGGCTCTGTGATGAGTGCCTGGCGGCAATACCGGGGCGGGGGCGGCTCCAGCACGCCGCCTGGCCCCATCTCGCGGCCGGCGGCCTGATGGGCGTGTATGCGCTTGCGCCCCATGCCCATCCGCTGCGAGAGGCGGTGCACGCCCTCAAGTATGGCGGCGTGCGCGTCCTGGCCGAGCCACTGGCCGAGATACTGGCTGCGGGGCTGGCAACCCGCCCGCTGTGGATCGATGTCCTTGTGCCGGTGCCCCTGCATGTTGTCCGTATACGCCAGCGGGGCTATAACCAGTCCGAGTTACTGGCGCGAGCCTTGGGCGACCTGTGCGAGCTACCTGTGGGGTGCGGTGATCTGGTGCGTCATCGGTCGACCCGCTCGCAGGTTGGGCTTTCGGCCGATCAGCGCCA
>SLPC01000032.1 GCA_007132185.1 Anaerolineae bacterium
ATGCCTAACGCGTAAAGCAGCTTCCCAGCAGAATGCCCGAGCCCGTCCAACACTTGCACCTGAGACAGGACAGTGCCACAATGGGACTAGATCCAACGACCGGTATGGTACTCGAGGGAGGCACTATGACAGAGACAAGGGTACATAAGGATCGGTACGGCGAGTACGACGTGGTAGTGGCGGGCGGTGGCCTGGCAGGAGTGACGGCTGCAGTGGCCGCAGCACGCAGCGGCGCAAGCACGCTGCTGGTGGAAAAGGGTGGCTTCTTGGGCGGCCTCGGCGTGGTGGGCGCCACCGGGTGGCACAGCTTTTTCAACATTTTCGACGTGACGCCGGGCTTTGAGCGCAAGCGTGTGGTGGCGGGCATCGCCCAGGAGCTCGTGGATCGCATCCAGGCGGCGGGCGGCGGGCTGGGTCACATTCGCATGGAGCGCGGCGGCGATTTCGTCAGCATGTTGACGCCAGTCGAGCCCGAAGTAGCCAAATCCGAGCTATTCAATATCTGCCATGAAGCGGGCGTCAAGCTTTTGCTGCATACTGGCATTGACGAGGTGCGCACCGATGGCGCCGGGACGATCACGAACCTCGTGCTGTGGAACAAGGCGGGGCGCTCGCTCCTGCGCGCCAAGCAGGTGGTGGACTGCACGGGCGACGGGGATGTGGCAGCCGGTGCAGGGGCTCCCTACGCATCGTTCGGACCCGACGATCACGGAGCCTATGCTGCGGGCTTTACCTTTCGACTGTGCAACGTCGACCTGCAGGCCCTCGAGGCCGACCTGGAGGCCAAGGGCCTGATCACCCAGGTTGCCCATGCGGTCAAGCCCGGCACCTACGAGCCCGACCTGGTGCGGCTGGGCATCGACATGCGCAAATTGCAGGCCCAGGGGGCTACAGACATACCCGGCTACTTTTTGTCGTCGTCGCTGCGCCCGCGCGAGATCACCTACATGAACTGCATCAACCATGGTCCCAACGACGGCATGAGCGCCGAGATGCTCACCGAGTCCGAGATCGCGCTGCGCGCCCGCATGTTTGAGATTGCGGACTTTTTCCGGGAGAGTTTTGCCGGATGCGAGCAGTGCTATGTGGCAGGGCCCGCCCCCTATGCGGGGCAGCGTCGTGGGCTTGCCATCCACTGCGACTATGAGCTGACGGAGGAGGACTGCACAGAGGGTCGCCAGTTCGAGGATCAGATCGGCTGCTTCTCCTTTATCGACAATAGCCGTTACTTTGTCAAAGATGGCGGCGCATACGGCATCCCCTATCGGGCGCTGCTTCCCCAAGGCGTGGAGAATCTGCTTATCGCCGGGCGCATGATGACGGTGGACCTGGTGGCCCACAACAGCACCCGCAACACTGTGTGCTGCATGGTGGCGGGCCAGGCAGCCGGTACGGCCGCAGCCATGGCCGCCAAAGATGGCATCGCGCCCCGCGCGGTGGATGTGCCCGCATTGCAGGCCCATCTGCGCAAGGCCGGCGCTTTGCTGGAGCCGGCACCTGATCCCTTGGAGAAATAGCCGCGGAAATAGTGCCCTCATCGGAGCCATGGCCCCCGAAACTGTCATATGGCCGGTGACGAGGCGCGAATTGCGACGCGAGCTAGCTGTTCGCGGTCGTGATGCTGAGCGTAGACGCACCTGGCGGCCGAGAGCTTGTGCCGACGGGGCACGCCGCCACGTGCTCTGGCGTCGGCAACCATGTACACGAGGGCTTTGCCAACGGCCCGCTTGTCTTTATGGAAACCGCTATGGAGGTACGTCAATGAAGCCCGCCCTTGGTCCCGCGCACCATGCTCTGCTGATGGGCTGGATCGCCCAAGAGGCCGTTCGAGTTCTGGGCCCTATTCCTTCAGACGATCTGCTGCACGATGCCATGCGCCGCTACGGTGAGGAGCGAGGCAGCCGCATGGCCCAGCGCGCCCTGGCGCGGGGCCATGCGCTGGACTGGACAAGCTACCTGGCTCACAAAGAGTGGGCAGCCCCCGATCATCCACATGCCAGCGAAACAGTGGCTACAACGCCACACTGGCGGATGCGTGTAACACAGTGCCCCTGGAATGACGCCTGGCAAGCAGAGGGCCTTGCCACCTATGGCCGCTACTATTGTCGGGACATCGATCAGGCTATCGTGCAAGGCTTCAACCCGGCGTTGTCGCTATCGGTTGGCCAGACGCTGCCGGGTGATGGCGATTGCTGCGAGTTTGCCTACACCGGTTATGTTCTGGATCCGGAGGAGGAGGCGCGTCTGGAGAAGCTGCGGGCTGACTTGGGTGACTCGGTGGTCATGCCGTGGAGCTATCACCTGGGGCACCTCTACTGGACCATGCGCCGCGTTTTCCAAGAGCACACGGGCGCGGCGGGGTTGGCCATCTTGGAGAGAGCGCTCTCTACGTGGGAAAGGCGTTTTGGGACCGAGGCGGCGGACGCCATCCGCGCCCATGAAGCTACGGATTGGACCGCGCCTGCCAACCCTGATGCTCCGACGCCGTGAACCAACAACACCTGCCGAGACAGGCTGTCTCGGCAGGTGCACCAACTAACCGCGGGATCGCAGGCTCAGGCAGTTCTATGGCCGCTTGGGCTATCCTCTAGAACCGCTATCCTGTTCAACTGTCTTCTTGCGCTTGAGCCAATCGCCCCATCTGCGCAAGGCACTGGTTTTGTCTTCCTGACGACGCTGCCCCGGCCGGCGGGGGGCAGCCTCTGATGGCCCCTGGCCATTGCTATCATCATCCGAGTCACGGCCGTACCGATAGTGATAATAGCCGTAGCCGTAGCCATAGCCGCTGTTCCGTTCGCTCGCCCGATTGAGGACCGCGCCGAGCAGGCTGGCCTGCGCACGCCGCAGTTCGTCAGCAGTGCGCTCTACCGCCCGCCGATGGGTCTGGCCCGAGTCGGTTACCAGCAGCACGCCATCCACGCGAGACGCCAGAATGGCCGCATCGGTGACCACCAGGGTTGGCGGGCTATCAAAGACGATCAGATCAAAGTGGCCCTTGAGCTGCTCAATCACCTCAGCCATGCGCTCTGAACCGAGTAACTCTGAGGGGTTCGGGGGAATATCGCCCGAGGCCAAAAGATGCAGATTGGTCACCTCGGTTGACTGTACATGCTCCAGAATGCCGGAGTTGCCTCCCATGACGGCGTCGGTGAGCCCGTGCAGGTTGGACAACTGGAACACGCGATGTTGCACCGGCCGACGCAGGTCCGAGTCCACCAAGAGCACCCGCTGGCCCGCCTCGGCGAACACCACCGCCAGGTTTGCCGCCGTCACGCTCTTGCCCTCAGAGGGGCCAGCACTTGCAACCATCAACGTCCGTAATGGCCTATCTACCGAAGCAAAGCGTACGCCAGTCCGTAACCCTCGATAAGCCTCTGACACAGGCGAAAGCGGATCACTCACGGTGACCAACTGCTCTCTATATCGTTGGGCGGTCATACGAGCGATCGAGGCCATGACGGGGACCTGGGCCAGACGGCTGACCTCTTCGGCAGAGCGTACGCTGTCATCCAGGAACTCGATCAAAAAGACGCCGGCCAAGGCCAGGGCCGACCCGATGACGGCGGCGCTGACCACGGTTGCCATCACCTGAGGACTGATGGGGAACGTCGGCAAAGTAGCCGTTTCGAACATCTCGATTCGATTGGCGCCACCATGAATGTTGGGCAGCAATTGCGCATAGGTATTCTGATAGCCAGCGCGCTTGGCCTCGAGCGCCTGGATATTGGCCTGATGCTGTTGTATAGCGCGGGCACTGTTAGACTGCTCCAGCCGCGCCTGCTCGACTTGGATCTCGTCCTCGGCCTGCTGGATCTTGGCCTCTAGATCGACCAATTGGGCGCGGATGAAATCGCGTCGCTCATCCTGGCCGGGGTCTGCCGTAGGGCTCTGGAATATCAACTGCCATGCGATCTCATCGGCCAGCAGACGGGCGCGCTCTGGTTCGGTATCGCGCACGCTGATCTCGAGGAGCTGGGTGGCGGGCACGGTGCGGGCTGTCACATTGGCTGGAGAGGGTACATAGCCCAGCTCCAGGCTCTGAGCCGCCGCCGAAAGGATCGGACGCCGTTTGACCATCTCTCGATACGTCTCGGCCAGTTGTTGGCTGATAAAAAAGTCCTGCCCAGTGGGATTGACCTGGTCCAGCGTCTGACCAACGATCACCGTCGAGGTCGCCTGGTAGATACGCGGCATCTGGGTGGTACCCAGATAGGCCGAGCCCGCTGCCACGATGGCACAGGCCAGGATCAGCCACCACCAGCGGCGCAACATCAACGTATATTGAGAAAGATCAATCTTCTGATGCTCGATATCGCTATTCATTTCCACCTCTATAAGATGCTATGGGACTACCCGTCCGCGGCATATACGCTCTATAGCGCCGGGCCGCAGACCGCCGGTAGCTACAGACGTAGAATAGCATGAACGGCCTATAAAGGTCAACTGAGTTCGCCGACAAAAGGGGGATCGCGCCGCGTTATGACAAGATAACCTGCCGGGCCTTGAGGGAACGAGCCCTAGCGGCGTTGCTTCTCCACATAGCCGGGGGTTCAAGCAAGCAGAGCGAATCTGGCCAGTCTGAAACTTGAGAAACTCGCCTGCCATACAAGGCTGTCACAGCATGATGGCGGCCTATTTGCCCATGCCCAATACATCCTGACAGTAACGGACGCTGCGCTCCACATCATAGCGTTGTTGCGCCACCAGGGCGGCAGCATACTCCTCCGGCGTGTCTTTATCCCGTGCCACACTAACCATGGTCCCCATATAGGGCAGCCCCCGGCGCACCAGCCGCTCGAACCGGGCAAACTCGGCGGCGCGCCCGTTGGGATACGCCTCCCAGTACGCTGGCTCCAGGTAATTGAGAACGCGGGGTGGCGATCCTGTGAGGATCTCGAGCACGAATGGCACCTCCGGGCAGAGCTCGCGATAGCGCGCCGCCACGTCGGCGATACCCACATTACCGTCGCCCATGGCGACCCACTGGGCGGCTGCTCCTGACGGATGTTGCCACACCACGGTATCGCGGATATGGCTGGCGACCACATAGGGCGCCAGTTGCTCGAGCGTTACCATAGGGTCCTCATGCAGCATGGGGGCGTTACCGGTATCCAGCAAGGCGCCCACATAGTCTGGCCCGGACTCCTCGATGAGTCTGCGCATCTCCCAGCCTTGCAGATCGCCGTGGGTCTCTACTGCCAGCTTGACGCCCAGATCGAGGCCCTCGGAGCGCACCGCCCTGCACGTTTCAACGACGTTAGCGATGTGGGTGGCGAGCGGTGTTTCCGTGCGCCGATCCTGGACGCCGCCCAGCAGGCAGCGCAGGATGGGCGAGCCCAGCACGCTGGCCACATGCAGGCCCCAGCGTGTCTGCTCGACGGCGGAGCCCCGCTCGTGCCGAAAGCCCGATGATGACTCGCAGATACTCCCGATGCCGAACTCGATATCCAGTCCGAGATCGGACGCATGAGCACGCACCGCCCGCAGATGCTCGTCATCGAACTCCTGGAACGACTCGGTGCCAAAGTGGGCCACGTTCAGGCCCAGGCCTGCGCAATAGTCGAGTTGCTCAAACGGGGCCCAACCCTGGGAGCGCAGGCTGTACAGATCCAATCCCAGTTTCATGATCGCCTCCTTGATGCGTCCAACGAATGGGTCCGAGTATGTGGGAGGGTGGATAGCCTGTCAAGGCGCAGCACGTCCTCGACCTCGCAGGTGTCACACAAGACGAGGACTTGGCCACCAGCCAAGTCCATGGCATGGAGGGTTGCGCACCGAAAAAAAGGACGCTATAATGGAAAGTAAACCAGATAAAAGAGAGACCGCCGTACTGACGGGAGGTCATTATGCCAACCGAGAACCATGTTACGCTCGACACCGGTGTGACGCTGCCCTATGTCGTGCAGGGCGACCCTGACGAAGCCCCTGTGGTGCTACTGCATGGCTTTGCCGCCACCTGGCGCACCTTTGCGCCGGTGCTGCCGCACCTGCCCAACCACCTGCGGGTCTATGCCCCCACGCAGCGCTATTTTCCCGGCGCCACCCTGCCGCAGGAACCCTTTCACATAAATCACCTCGCCACTGACCTCGCAGCGTTCATGAACGCTCTCGGGCTGGACGAGGCCGTTATCGTGGGGCACTCGATGGGCAGCGCCGTGGCCCAGCGCTTTGCCATCGACTATCCGAATCTGGCACGCGGGCTGGTGCTGATAGGCGCACGTCCCGAGTCGCCGAATGATGCGGGCGTACACGAGCTCTGGGAGAGCACGATATCGCATCTCGAGGACCCGATCGATCCCGAGTTTATACGCGTCTTTATCGATGGCACCCTGGCCCAGCCCATTCCCAAAGAAGCTCACAAGGCGGAGATCGAGGATGCCCTCGCTGTGCCGGCACGGGTCTGGCGCGAGGCCTTTGAGGCCCGCTTGGAGCTGGATCTCGCCAGTGCGTTGGACCGCGTCACGGCGCAGACGCTGATCGTGTGGGGCGATCAGGATACGCATGCGCTGCGTGAGGAGCAACAGGCGCTGGTGGACGCCATGCCCAACGCGCGCCTTGTCGTCTACGAGGGCGCGGGCCACAGCCTGCAGCTTGAGGAGCCCGCTCGTCTCGCCGCCGATCTGATAGCCTTTGTGCAAGAGTTGGAACGCTAGCCACCGCCAGCAGCGAGGCCCTGGCGACGCCGCGGCGGCGTCTGATCCAGGGCACACTCTGCGCATGCCCCGCGCGATCGCCTTCTATCCGATGCCGGTTTGCCTACGCCTGCCCGAGCATGTCGCGGAGCCTGCTGCCGTTCTCCTGCCAGAACCGCCGCAGGACCGAGAGATCGTTGCCGATGCGGAAATGCTTGACGCCCATGTCGAGATAGTACTCGACGCCGTCCAGCGTCTCCAGCTCGATGCGGGGCGCCACACCCTTGGCCAGCGAGGTCTCGACCACGAACCGCTCGGCCTCTTTGACCGCCGGATCGCCACGCTGGAGGCCGCTGCTCATGGTATAATCGGACGGTCCCCACTGCACCATATCGACTCCGGGGACTGCCAGCACGTTCTCCAGATCATCCACCAGGCTCCGCTTTTCGGCCATGATCGCCACCACCACGTCTCGCAGCGCCTGCGAGTACTCGGCATGGCCGCTGCTCCCGTAGCCGATGCGACGCCCCGCCGCGCCATACAGGCCGCCATCTTGGGGCGTGTCAGGACGGCAGATGCGCACGCAATGCTCGACCTCGCCCTTGGTGCGGCAGTCGACAAAGAGAATCGACTCGAATCCAGAGCCAATGGCCCGCTGGGCCAGCCACATGCGCGGGTCCTGATCTAGCTTGACCATGGTACCCAACCCGGCGAGTTCGGCGGTGCGGCAAAAGTTATCCATACCCTGCATGTCATAGGCGGCGTACTCGGCCGCAAACTCCACATAGTCAAAGATACCCAGGGCGCCAACCACCTCGACGACATCGGGCCACAGGCTGTTGACGCGCACGCAAAGGCTGGGCTTGTCCTCGTTGAGCAACTGACGCAGCTTGTTGGGTCGGATCATCGTCATCCTCCTGAGTAAGAGAGCAGGCTACCTGACTGGCGCCAGTATAGTATTCTGGCAACGCCGTCGCAAGGGCATATCGAGCCATGTACAAGCTATCTGGCGTCGATCAGTGATATTCCTGACGAGCCATCTACTTGGCAAAGGGGGTATCCCCGACTATACTCGCCTCTGGCAGCACGACAGAGGACCGGCGGCGTGAGCAGCACGCTGGCCGAGCACAAGTGACTCACCCCACTCTATCGAGCGGTACCAGGATCCCGGCGTATCACGAGCAGTTTGTCTCGCCAAACTGCCAACTCACCTGGCACCAAGACGACGGACGCGAGGAGATCAATGCAGCTTTCAAGACTAGTCAAACAGGTGCTATGGGTGTTGTTCCTGGCCGTCCTCCTGCTGGGGGTGCCCCGTCTGGCGGGCCTGTTCGCCGACCAGTTCAACTACTCGAACATCGATCCGGATGGCGCCTTTGCCTGGGTCTCGGTACATCATATCGCCCAGGCCGTCGTGTTCCTGGTCCTGATGCTCGTCATCAGCAATCTGACCAACATACGTTTTGGGTTCACTTGGGGCGACAGCAGTGTGGGGCTCTTTTATGTGCGCCTATTTGCGCTTGTATTCACCGGATACGCCGTGGTCTCGCTGATCATGGCCGTTGCGATAGGCACGTTTCAGCCGCCCCCTTTTCCGTTGACCGAGCGTAATATTGCCGGGCAGTTGGGATTTCAGCTACTGTTGTCGGGGCCATCGGAGGAGCTGATCTTTCGTGCGTTTGCCATCACGATGCTCGCCCTGATGGTAAAAGGCGCGCTCTTTCGCGGCGAACAGGGGGTCTCTCGCGCGATCAAGACCGTTTTCGGCAAAGAGCTCAGCTATGCCAACATCATCGCGGCCATTATCTTTGGCCTGGCGCACGTCCGGTTTGCGTTTGCCCCCTTTACGCTGTCCTTTCACACGTTTCAGGTGATCTATGCGGCGATACTGGGCCTGTTCTATGGCGTCTGTTACGAACGGTCCGGCAGCATGTACTATCCGATGATGATGCACAGCATCACCAATGTGGTTGCCGTGGCGGTATCCGTCATCGCCGTCCTGGTGATAAGCTAGCCTGCCACGATACGAGCGACGGGTTCCCGGTGAACCGATCAATTCGCGCAGTCTGATGCAGACGGCTCATCTGCACAGTGTGCCGAGGGCCGGACGATGCCTTACGGCTAGCCCTACTCGCCATGCCAGCGACGCATGTGCTCGGCATGGGTCTCGAGATAGGCGCCGGGCTTGTAATGGGCATCATAGAACTCCGGGTCCAGATGGTGCGCCTGCACATAGCCAGAGATGAGCATGGTCGGCACCGTGCCGGGGACCTTGCCATGCTTGTCATGGATATACTGCATGG
>SLPC01000222.1 GCA_007132185.1 Anaerolineae bacterium
AACGTGAGCGAGACCGGCGGCTTTTGGACGTGGGACTCGCTCTGGTCATTCACCGAGATCCCCGAGCAGTGGTACTTTGAGCAATAGACTTGAGCATCACCGGACAGGACACTGAGCTTGGTCCAACCGGCAGATACATCACGGCCAGCCCCTGAGGGAACGTATCCTTTAGGGGCTGGCCCTTTGCTGCCATGTAACCAGGCGCCATCGCGAGAGGCCGAGCCCACACAGCAGACACCCGCAGATGCTGGGCCTCGGCGGGCCTACACACGGTTCCATCAAGGTGACTCCAGCTCACGCCAGACGGAACATAATCGAGCAGGCGAGATCGAGCCCTTCCGTCCATGAAAGCACACGCATCAGCAAGTGGAACGGCAGCAACCAGTGCCGAAACCAGCCAAGCTACAGATTCCACCCTCCAAGGGCAGCTAACGCCCCTTTAGAGCTAACGCCAGCCTTCTGCGTAAAATCCGGCAGGATGAGGTCAAATCCTATTGCGGACAGCTTGTTCTACTGCTATACTGTATATAGACCGTGGAATTGGGGGCGCGGGCATACTTTCGAGAGAAAGAGCTCGCAGAAAAGAGGCCTCAATCCAACCTGCTCAAGATCGAAAGGAGAGTTTGATGAGGAGCAAGAAGCTATCAATCATCGTCGTACTCGCAGCACTAGCAGCTATACTGCTCGTGCCAATGGCAGGGGCCGCCGCGCCCAACGGCGCCAATGAGCAAACCATGGTTGTTCAGGCCCCTCTGGGCTTGAGGCTGCGCAGTGGTACGTCCCTGGTAGAGCCGGTGCTTTTAGCCCTCCGCAATGGGGAAAAGGTAACCGTGATCGGCGAGCCGGTCTGGAACCAGGGCATTCGCTGGAGCAACGTCCGAGTAACCCGTTGGGGTGTCACAACTACCGGTTGGGCAGCTTCGGCCTATCTGGCCAACTATCCCGGCTATGACGAGCCCTTTGGCCACTTTTCCAATGGGCCGGGCTGCAAGGTCATAGCCCCAGCCGGCCTCCGCCTGCGAACCGCACCAACCCTCAGTGGCTGGATCGGTCGCATCGTACCGTACGGCACGGTTCTCGTGCCCACGGGCGAAGCGACAGTGGCTGCTGATGGATGGACCTGGCAGAACCTGTACATCAACGATGTTTCCCTTTGGGGCGCACGCGAGTTCCTCGAGTGCTCTGAGGTAGTCCCGCCCGTCTCAAAATAGGTAGTTTCCCAATCCCGGGGGTCACAAGACCCCCGGGATTCTTGTCTGCTTGGGGCTTGTACGCCTCGAGATCTGCCTTATCCTCGAATCTCGGAGGGGGCGATGCTACCACGTAGAGGTAGCCTGTAGAGCAGATGCATGGGCGGGAACTGTGCCACCGTCAACTGCGTAAGCTGGTCTGTGTGAAAGACGTCAGCCTGGCAGCATATACGCACAGCGCCGCCCACCTGTTCCGGCTTGAGATTGATCGCCACCGTACAATGCGGCACCCAACTCTCGGGGCGATAGTAGGGAACCGGAGGAGCGCCAGCCTCGTCTAGCAAGCGGCAAAGATTCGCATGGGCCGCGAGCATCGGCCGCGTGACGACAGGCGCCAGATAGACCACACCTTCCCGAGTAGGAAAGGCTCCCACAGCCGCCAGATTCAGAGGAAGCGGAGGTGTTGCCTGGCAGAACTTGCGCAACATCGGCTCCAGTGCTTGGGGGTCGAGCTGATTCACGATGGCAAAGGTTAGATGGGGTCGCGCTACAGCGGCCGCATCTGACCCGGCGTATTCGGCCAGCTGCGCGCGGAGGTTCTGGAGGCCGGCCTCACTGGCAGCGTCGAACAGAGCGGCGATGGCATAGGGCATGAATGTCCCTCCGAGAGGTATACGAGCAACGGCGTATTCTGCGTCCACATTATCAGAGTCGTCGCGGGCGCTGTCAAGCGATTTGCATAGTTGGGATACGCACCGTATGGAGAGCCCACTCTGTCATCGCCAGGGTGAATCGAGTCTATGGTCTTTGCGCGCTACAGGTAGCCAAGCACAGGGATTTGCTGTTATACTAGGCGCAAGATCAGAGTCAGCTCGGCAACGCCATAGAGCGCTTGTTTGGCCCCGACTCGGTCAAAGGATGTATGTGACAGCAAGGTAAGGTACTTGGCTCTGCGTGTAGAAGGGAGAGGAAGATGCTCAAGTTGAGTCCCACTCGTCGATGTTGGTTCTGCATCATATCGCTCACCGTGTTGATGATCGTAGCCCTCTCGTTCGTGCCGGGCCGCAGTCTGGCTTCGACGCCCGGCGTGGTACAGATCATGAACAAGCAAGGCGCTACGATGGGCACCGCGACCTTTACGCCGACGGCCTTTGGCCAGACGCAGGTCGAGATCCGTGTAAGGGGGTTCGATCCGATTGGCGGCGACCGCGGCCTTGTCATCACTCAGGTCGGATTCTGTGCCCCACCCGACTTTCGTAGACACGCCGGTGACATCGTGTTGCAGTTGCCTCCGGTGCAGTTCTATCCTGATGGAAGCGCCGAGTATCGCCGCACGGTGACCATTCCGCACAACACCCTCAATGGAGTAAATGGAAGCGCGCTGCTATTGCTGGCGGATACACATCTGGGTTCCGACGCCATCGCCTGTGGCGTGATCGTGGCAACACCCAAGCCACCCGTCCCAATTCCGCCGACGCCCAAGCCGCCGACGCCGCCACCACCTACGCCACCACCACCGCCATATGTCTGCCCGATTACGCCTCCCGCGGTGGCGCCCACGACTGTCGTGGCGCCCGTTGGCCTTCGGATGCGCACCGGCGCAGGCCTCACCTTCCCAGTAATCCTGACACTTCGCCATGGAGAGACTGTCTATCCTGTCTCTGATCTGGTGACGAGCCAGGGCATCCAGTGGGTCAGGGTCCGAGTGTTCCGTGCAGGGACCTGTCGCGAGGGATGGGTTGCGGCCACTTATCTGGCCCGCTGGGCCGGGATCACGGCGCCCACAGGCGAGTGGCGTGTTACCGCCAGCGCTGGCCTACGGCTCCGCTCGGGTCCTGGCACGGGCCATGCCATCATGCGCATCGTGCCTCGGGGCACACGCCTCGGGTTCACGGGAGTCGAGCAGACCGCTGGCGGCATAGTTTGGGCCAGAGTACGGGTCGATGGCCGCGAGTTCTGGGCCGCCAAGCAGTATCTGGAACGGATCAGCTAGGTACGCGACCGTAACGGGCCGCATCGTGCTGCGCGTACAGCCGGACAGTCTCGCGTGAGAGCAAACTCGAACCGAGTACTGTCCGGCTCGATTGCATAATGGGCATCGGGTCCACCGCTCCCCCATATCTGCGACTTGGCCGACGCCGACCCTATCTGTGAGCCTGAGCCAGAATGAAAGAACGCGCCTGATAGCCGATCAATAGCTATCAGGCGCGTGATTTTGCGGCGAAACATCAAGAGGATCGGAACGGCAAACCTCCCACATCACCATGGATCGTGGTCAACCAACCGGCAATCCAGCCCTCACGATCGCCATGCCGAACAAAGATCCAGCCCTCGGGCCCCCGCGCCAACACCGGTACCGTGGTGCCAGCAGGAACGGTCCTAATGACGCTGGTAGCCGTCGTTGGCTGCGGTCGCAAATTCAGGTTGAATCGAGTCGTAGCTGTCACCTCCGAGGGTGGCGGGGTTGGTGGGTCAACCGGAGGGATGTTCAGCACTTGGCCTGGGAAGATGCGGTTCGGGTCCGTAACCTGCGGGTTGGCGCGCAAGAGATCGGTCACCGATACCTGGCAGGTGCGCGCAATCAGGGATATCCAATCTCCCCTACGCACTACATAGGTCGGGCCACAGGGCGACGGGTGAGGCGATGGTGGATCCACCGCAGGGATGGTCAGCACCTGGCCTGCGAAAATCAGATTCGGGTTGACGATCTGCGGGTTGGCGCGCAACAGCTCGGTCAGGGATACCTCACAGACACGTGCGATCCGCGCTAGCCAATCCCCTCTCTGCACAATATAGGTCGGGCCACAGGGCGACGGGTGAGGCGGCGCATCTTGTACTTGAAACGCCTCTGAAGTTGCCTGCTCTGTGCCGACCTGCGCAATCACGACCCACGAGGAACCAACTTCTGCATCGTGCGGTATGGTGAGCGTCGTCCAGAGCTGCCCCTCCGCATTGGCTTCCATCGTGTGGGTGTGGATCGGCGCAGCCCCTTCGGGTGCGAGAATCACCTCAACCGTAGCAAAGGGACCCATACCCGACGCATGCACCTGCACGATGGTGCCGGGTGCTCCCTGGGGTGGTGATATCGAGACACTCATCGGACTTGCGAAAGGCGCTTGCTGGACGTCCGCCAGAACCGCCGGCGCCAGCGCGAATAGCAGCGCAAAAGCGAATAACAGAACAACAATCGTACGTCTTGTGCGAGCCATGATCCTTCTCCTTGTGATATGGAAAGGTTAATATGCCACGTATAATCAATGACGTTACAATCTATTATGATTCTATTGTATCAAGAAACTCGGCAGGATTCAAGAGCCATAGCGTGTAAAAAAAAACAAGTCAGAAAGAGTTTGTGCCTATGATAGCAGATCAGTTGAGAGCTTGCTTGGAATGCGCGCGGCAGCAGATTCGCGCTAGGGCAGATCGGCAGATCAGGAGAGAATCTGAGACATCTGTCTCAGGCAAGCGTCGTGAAAGACTGTCCAGGGGTCTTGACATCACACAGAAGATGAATGTCCTCCGGCTCCTCGGCCAAGAGTTCGGGGTCAGGGTGGGGGTTGAGTCGACAGCCGCGGGCGAGATAAAAGGCGATCGAGTGCTCTGAGGGCGTTGCCGAGACATACAGGCCCTTGGCGCCGCGCTGGGCCGCCACGGCACGGGCCGCCTCGAACAGACGCGCGCCAAGCCCCTGATCGCGATAGCCGTGACTGACATGCAGGAACACCAGTTGGAGCTGATCCTCGTTTGCCCCTATATAGCGGCTCTCCAGAACGACGATGCCTACCAGCCGGTCGCCATCGAACGCACCAGCGCACCAACCCCCTCGATCGTGGCAGTCGATCAGGCAGGCTTTGGTTTCATCCAGCGTGCCCGGAAGCCAGCCCCGCATATCATAGCGCTCAGGCTTGAGTACGAGTGCTCCCTCCTCGAGATAGTAGATCCCCTCGATCAGTTCGGTGCGATCGATCTCACCCACGCGGCACAGCTCACCCCGCTCTAGTGCACGCAACTGGATCATGCACGCACCTCATTCGTCATCGCTCGCCCCAATGTCATACAGCATGTGGATGTCGCGCGGCTCTAGCTCGTACAACTCTGGATCGGGATCGGGATTGATATAGCAGCCTCGGCGCCGATAAAAACGCACGCTGTTTTCCGTGGGCGTTGACGAGACATACATCTGGCGAGCGCCCCAACGACGGGCCTGGGCGGCCGCCGCCTGAAAAAGCCGCTTGCCGAGAGCCCCATTGCGATAAGTGCGATCCACATACAGGAACTTGAGCTGGCGCTGATCGCCCCGTTCCCCGAGAGGCCGGCTATCGAGTACGGCCACACCCACCAGGCGATCGGCATCGAACAGGCCATGAAACCAACCGCCGCGCTCATGACACTCGGCAAGGATCGGTGTGTATTTGGCGGGGATGCCGGGTGGCCAGCCCTCCAAAATGCGCCGCATGGGGTTGAACACTAGCTCGCCATCCTCCACCGAGTATAGCCCCCCGATCTCTTCCGACCGATCGATGCGCCAGATCAGGTCCAGCTCGTCGACGGACAGTTCGCGTGCGGTCAATTGGCTCATAGTTGGCTCCCTCACAGCAACGCAGGATCCTCGTCAGAGGTCCCAATACAGAAACTAGCTCCAGCGAGCAAGGCCTCTGCTGGCAAGCGCACCCTACTCATGGTATGATCCTCGACGTGGCCTACGGCCCACACGGGCCATTTTACCATGTCGATCAAGATCAGGCGACCCAGCCTGCTCATATCGCCAAGCACATGGGACTGGTGGAGTATCAAAGGAGGCCGGGTGCATGACAGAGACAGCCAGCACGCAAGAGATTACCGCGGCAGCCTCCGCCATCATGGCAAACCTGTTGGCGCTACCGGTGCGCGACATGCCCAGCGTGCGCCAGGTGCGACGCCGCTACTCCCGCGAGTGGCGCGACCGGCCAGGCTCATGGGTCCTGGCCGTCTCCGAGGCCCTGTTCCACGACCATGGATGCCGCTGGGTGGCCTATGAGCTGATCGCCGCCCACCCCGACGCCTTTGGGCTGCTCGATCGGGCACGGATCGAGGCGCTGGCCGATGGCATGGCCGACTGGAGCGCGGTGGACACGTTTGGCCGCATCGTTGCCGGGCCAGCCTGGCTGCGCGGCCAGCTTGCCGATGAGGATATTGCACGCTGGGCCAGCAGCGACAATCGCTGGTGGCGACGGGCCGCACTGGTCAGCACGGTGGCGCTGAACACGCCCTCCCAGGGCGGTTATGGAGACGCCAACCGTACGCTGACGATCTGTCGGATGCTGTTGGCCGATCGCGACGACATGGTGGTCAAGGCGCTGTCATGGGCGCTGCGCAAGCTGTCCGAGTGCGATCCGGAGCCAGTCTGGGCCTTTGTGCGCGAGCACGAGGACGCACTGGCTGCCCGCGCCCGGCGTGAGACGTTCCACAAACTGAGAACCGGCCTCAAGAGCCCGAGGCGCACCCGTTAGCCCGATCAACCAACCAAGCGAGGAAGTATGAGTCTCCTACAGGATGTCGGCAAAGCATTTCGCTATGCCCGAGGGCTCCGCGCCTATTGGCGTACCCCATTGCACCTGGACGACCCGGTGGCCACGGTGCAGGCCGCTGTGGCACGGCGCGAGGCCGCCTTTGTCGACGCGCTGCATCACGCGGTTTTTGTACACGCCGATAGCCCCTATCTCTGGCTGCTGCGGAATGCCGGCATCGAGGAGGGCGACATGGCCAACCTGGTGGATCAGCACGGCATCGAGGGCGCATTGCAGCGGCTGCGCGAAGCAGACGTGTATGTGAGCCTGGACGAGTTCAAGGGCAACGCCCCGATGCGCCGCGGCAGCCAGACCCTCGCGACCGATGCATCCAGCTTTGATGCGCCCGGCGGCGCTGGCCAACTGATGGGCACTACAGGGGCCAGTCGCTCCCAGGGCACGCGCTTGATGCTCGCCCTCGACGAGTTCGATGCCATGCAGCCCGGCCGTTATCTCCACTTTCAGGCCCATGATCTCTTGCGCCACCCTTGGGCGACGTGGCGGCCAGCGCCCCCGGCCTTGGGCGGCCTGTATGTGACCCTACTCTGCGTCAAGCTGGGGCTGCCGATGGTGCGCTGGTTCAGCCAGACCGAGCCGGGCCTGGGGCCCACGTCGCGTTCTGGCGCCATCATCACCTCGATCACCTTTCTGGTCTCCCAGGCCATGGGCCGCCAGGTGCCGCTGCCGGAACATGTGACCATGGACCAGGCCGACATCATCGCCCGCTGGCTGGCGGAGGAAACGGCACGCGAAACCCAGATTCACCTGGATCTGGCCCCCAGCTCGGGCGCTCGCGTCTGCCTCGCCGCCCGCGAGCTGGGTCTGGACATCAGCGGGCACACCATGCGCACCAGCTCCGAGCCCCTTACCGAGGCCAAGGTAGCCCTGTTTGAGGAGCATGGCCTTGACTATTGCTCGGCCTACACCATGCTCGAGGCGGGTACCATGGGCCTTTCTTGCGGCGATCCGATGGCCGTCGATGATCAGCACATCCTCACGGATCGGGTGGCGCTGATTGCGGACCCGCGCCAGTATGAGGGGCTGGAGGAGCCCATCGGCGCGCTGCTGGTCACCGTATTCGGCGCCCCCATGCACAAAGTGATGCTCAACGTCGAGACCGGCGATTATGGCACGCTCGTCGAGCGCGCGTGCGATTGCCCCATGGGTGCCGCCGGTCTGCACACCCACCTACACACGATCCGCAGCTATGAGAAGCTCACATCGGCGGGCATGACCTTTATGGGCAGCGCCCTGCTGGACGTGCTCGAATCCGCCCTGCCCCAGCGCTTTGGCGGCGGCCCCACCGATTATCAGTTTGTCGAGACCGAGATCGAGGGGCAGACCATAGTCAAGCTGGTGATTGCACCCAGCGTGGGACCGGTGGACGGCCGCCAGGTCGTCGAATTCGTGCTGGAGGAGCTGAGCCGCCGCACCCGAGCGGGCCGCATGCAGACCCAGGTGTGGCGCGACAGTGACATGCTGCGCATCGAGCGAGCCAAGCCCTATCTCACACCCGCCGCCAAGATCCAGCCGCTACATGTCGAGCGGCTGAGGTGAGCCGGGTAGTATACCGATCCACCGCATGCCTGTTCCTGACGGCCAAGCCCATCTACAGCTCATCCATGCCGAATATCTGGCGCCCTACAAATGACTGAATCCCAAGAGCCTTGACATCAGACGGCCATGAGACTAGGGTAGGTCACAGCACCCCACATGGACGAGCGGTGAACCACCAGGAGGAAAAGGGATGGACTCGATGGGCACGGGTCAGGTGAACCGAGATCAGATGCGTGAGCTTCAGCGTATGGTAGACAGGCTCGAGATTCAGGTCCAGAACCTGGAGCGCCAAGTGCAGCAACAGAGCAGCTACATTGATCGCCGCATCCGAGACCTGCCTGACTCTGACCTGCTGAGTCCCAAGTTCCTGACGCGGGCCTTTGCGGTCCTGGGCCATCAGATTGTGGCCAGCCTACTCCTTAGCCTCATATTCTACTGTATTTTTGGCCTCTTTGCCGGGTTCTTTGCAGCTCTCTTGGGTTTGCGCTAGCGCTCGTGTCTACTCTTCCTCCATATACGCCAGCAGCTTGTCGGGAAAGTTGACCGTCATGCCGTCAGCACCCGCATCGACCACCTTACGCATGAGCGCCTCATCGCTGACGCCCCAGGC
>SLPC01000061.1 GCA_007132185.1 Anaerolineae bacterium
AGCGTGGCTCTGGCTCTCGCTGCTGACATTGTGGATCCGTGGCGGCGGCGTGAGGCCCTCTCAGCTGGCCTATATGCTTCCCGCCAGCGCCCTGGCCATAGGCCTGGCTCTCGATGAACTGCTGGGGCTGCTGCACCTGCAGGATAGAGGCGAACCTGGGTGGACCAGAGGGCTGCAAGCTGCAGTATGGCTCGTGGTGGCAGCTCATCTGCTCTGGAGCACGATAGCGGTGTTCTCCCTCTATGGCCATCTGGCACGTCATGATGCCAGCCAGGGTTATGGCACCCCCCTTCGTTTCTGGCTGCGCACTGCAATCGTCGCCAACCGTTCGCTGGAGAACCTGCACAGCAACGAACTGTGGGTCAGCGCCAGCGGTACCGATCCCCTGCAGGATGAGGAACCCGCCGTGCTCGCCTATCTATTGGATGAGCAAGCCGAGGTGATCTATATCCATAATTCGAATCCTCGGGCGATTCTACTCCCTGCCGAGCGCAGCGCCCTCTACCTATCGATGCAAGCCGATGCCCTACCCGCCCCCGAGTTTGACCTGTGGGATGGACGGCAGATTGCCCGGGTGATCTTTCCCGAGGTAGGACGCGAGGCCGACCTGCGTTGGGTAGGGTCGCATGCCGTTTCCGCTCTGTTGCGCACGATCCCGCATCGCGATTGGGCTGCCTATGATTGCGGGCTACGTCTGGTGGGCCATGGCATACCCTATCTGCTGGATTATGACCAGAAGCTGGTACTGACCACCTACTGGACCTTTGAGGCCCTCGAATCCCTTGACCGCGCAACCCAGCATCGCCTCACCTGGTTGCTCTACGGCCAGGATGGGGCGTTGGTCGCCCGGGCTTTGTCTTTTGCGCTGCCCGAGGCCGCCTGGCGCGAGGGCCTGCTCCTCAAGCAATCTCACACTTTGGCACTTCCTCAGGGCTTGCCGGATGGTCCCTATGAGATGCACCTGCTCATCGAGCGCTGGCCCCAAGGCCAACGACACCATATACTGGACAACGAGGGCATCGCCGTGAGCGATCGCTATATCATCGGTCCTTTTCGTCTTGACCATTGAGACTGGCGGTTCCCCTAACCAGGAGGTATCTCATGACCGAACGGCACGCTGTTGATCTGTACGAGATCTCTGCCGAGGTGCTCCATCGCATGACGCATGGCGGCGTGCTATGCACCGTGATGGACGCGCAGGGCGCCACCAACATAATCACCCTGGGATGGGGCCAGATCGGGCCGGGCTACCATGGCAACCCCATCTGCATCATCGCCATCACGCCGCGCCGCTATTCGTGGCACATGATCGAAGAGGTAGCCGAGTTTGTGCTGGGCGTCCCGGACGATGCGCTACAGGATGCCGCCCTGCTCTGCGGCACTCGCTCGGGCCAGGATTGCGACAAGTGGTCCGAAGCCAATCTGACTGCCGTCCCCAGCCTGCATGTGCAGCCGCCCTCCATCCGCGAGTGCCCCATCAACATCGAGTGCCGCATCTATACCAAGGTGGCGCCGCCTCACCTACTGCTGACCCCAGAGCATCGCGAGTGGCCGGAGGATGAGCAGCACACCATCTATTTCGCTGAGGTGCTGGGCACCTATCGGTGGTGACCCACGATGCCCTGAGGGAGCTCCCGCGTGGGCCAGGAGGCTATGCCCTGGTGTTCGCTCTGGCCCAGAGCCGCACCCTGGCCGTGGGGCGTAACCGCATTGAGACCTTCCCTGTGGGCTACTATATCTATGTGGGCAGCGCCCTGGGTGGGCTGGCGGGTCGACTGCGCCGCCATCTGCAGCGCCGCCATCTGCAGCGCCGCCATCTGCAGGGCCCCCGACGCAGGCACTGGCATGTGGACGCCCTACTGGATGCGGCGCCTGTGATCGAGGTGTGGTACCTGCTCACCGGCGAGCGCATGGAATGCGAATGGGCGGCCCGCCTGGCGGCGGCACCGGGGATCGAGCCTGGCGCTGCTGGCTTTGGCGCATCGGACTGCCGCTGTCGCACCCATCTGTTCTACAGCCGGACGCGCCCAACGACAGAGGCCCTGGGATGGCCAGGGGTCGAGATGATCCAGCGGGAGCGGGACGGCGGCGAGCTTGCACGAGACATCGATAATTAGTGCTTGCAATTCTTTACAAGGCGAGTATACTATTAAAGTAGATCTGTCGACGCTGGCGCTCTATCGTCAGTTGCATCACGCTATTCGCAAGGGAGCAAAGATGACCATCACCAAGGAAATGACCATTCAAGAGATCGTGTCTCAGCATCCCGAGACGGTGCGCACCTTTTTCAAGCACGGTCTCATGTGCGTAGGTTGCGCCGCGGCCCGTTTCGAGTCGCTGGAGCAGGGCGCTCGGGCACACGGCATTGACGTTGACGAGCTCGTCGCCGACCTGAACGAGACTGTAGAACAGCAGCAGGTCGAGAGCTAGGCATATTGCGGGTGAAGCTGCCCAGGACTGGTGTCCTGGGCAGCTTTGAGCTATCTTTTCGCCGCCTCGTTTCCCCCAGAACCCGGAGGACTCTATGCAGGATGCGGATGGCAGCAGAGATCATGCCCTTGAGGTGCACGAACGGCTTCTGAAACACTATGGCGAGCCGGACTGGAAAACACAGCGGCCTCCCCTGGACGAGCTGGTGATGACGATCCTCTCCCAGAACACATCAGACACCAACTCGCATCGAGCCTGGGAGAACCTCCGGGAACGCTTTGATACCTGGCAGCAAGTGATCGACGCCGATACGGCCGAGGTAAAAGAGGCCATCCGCGTGGGCGGCCTGGCTGGCACCAAGGCGCCACGCATTCAAGAAATCATTCGCGACCTGGCAGACGAGTATGGCGAGCCGACCCTCGATCACCTGCGGGAGATGTCGATAAATGAGGCCCGCGACTATTTGCTGGATCTGCCGGGCGTTGGCCCCAAGACCGCCGCCTGCGTGCTGCTCTTTTCGCTGCATATGCCCGTCATGCCGGTGGACACCCACGTACACCGGGTCTCACTGCGGCTGGGGCTGTTGCCCGCCAAGACATCGGCGGAAAAGGCCCAGACGCTGTTGGAGGAACTGCTCCCCGAGGAGCTCTACTATCCCTTTCACCTGCTCCTGATCCAACATGGGCGTACCCTGTGCAAGGCCCAGCGCCCCCTTTGCCACGAGTGCCCCCTCACCGACCGCTGCGCCTACTATGCGGAGCTGGACGCTGACTCTGAATCAACAGACGCATAGGGATCGGCCGTCCGGGTTGGCGCAAAAGGTGCTTGTCCTCTCCTTCGCTTTGGCTTAGAATAGTTGGCATAGTCATTCACCGCGGTTCTGCCAGCGATCAGGTGACTGTCACCTGACTGCAAGCAGGCATCTGCCAGCCGGCAGCCGTGCATCTCTCTTGTTTGCCACTGCAAAGGAGCAATATGAAGCCAGTGATGATCGCCGATTATGCCTGCGCCACCGGGGAAAACCCCCTCTGGCATCCCGATGAAGAGCGTGTCTATTGGACCGATATCCCCACCGGCCGCATGTTCCGCTACGATCCCGCCACCGGGCATCACGAGATGTGCTATCAGGGCCCCAGCGTTGGCGGGTTCACCATCCAGGCTGATGGCAAGCTCCTACTCTTTATGGCTCAGGGCGCCATTCGGGTCTGGCACGATGGCTTTCATGAGACCATCGTGTCCGAGATCCCCGACGAGCGCAACTCGCGTTTCAACGACGTGATCGCCGATCCGGCAGGACGCGTCTTTTGTGGCACCATGCCCACTCCCGAGCGCTTGGGACGCCTCTACCGGCTGGACACCGATGGCAGCCTGGAGGTTGTCATCGAGAACGTGGGGACATCCAACGGTATGGGGTTCACCCCCATGCTGGAGCATATGTACTATACCGATACCCGCAAGCGCACCATCTATCTATTTGACTATAGTGGTGCCACGGGCGAGCTCAGCAACCAGCGCGTGTTCACCATGGTGCCTTCCGATGAGGGTGGGCCCGACGGCCTGACGGTGGACTCTGAGGGCAATGTCTGGTCGGCTCGGTGGGGTGGTAGCTGTGTCGTGCGCTATGATTCCGATGGCTCCGTCATCGAGCGCATCGATTTCCCGGTGCCCAAGGTCTCGTGCCCCACCTTTGGTGGCCCTGACTATACCGATATGTACGTAACGACGGCGGGCGGCAACAACAAGGTCGAGGAGGGCCAAGAAGCCGGCGCCCTGTTCTGTGTCGATCCAGGCGTAAAGGGTGTGCCCGAGTTTCGCTCGCGGGTTGGATGAGATCGCATGGAGGTTCATCGATGTCCAGAGCATTCGCCGTTCCCATAGAGACCAATTGGCGCGGCCTGATCAACTGTATCATGCGCCGGGGCACGCCCGATCGGGTGTATCACATCGAGCTGTTTCTCGATCCCGAGGTACAGCAGGCAGTATGCCGCGAGTTCGACCTGCTTTCGGGCCTGGATCCCGATGATCCCGCCTTTGCGCTGCAGCGCCAGATAGCGATCCAGCGAGCCATGGGCTATGACTATGTCGTGTGCGGCCCCGATGCCGTGGACATGCCCTTTCACCGGGCCATCACTGATGATACGGCTGATCTGGGCCGCGCCAATGGGCGCAGCTATATCGATGAGCACACCGGCCCCATCACCAACTGGCAAGAGTACGAGGCGTTCCCCTGGCCCGACCCTGCCCAGGCGACGTTTCACGCGATGGAATGGTACCAGGAGCACCTGCCCGACGACATGTGTGTCATTGGCGGGCTGACGGGCCATTTCTGCGAGTGGCTCACCTGGCTCATGGGCTATGAGACCCTCTGCTATGCCCTGTACGACCAGCGCGATCTGGTGCAGGCCCTCAGCGAGCGCACCCTGGACTATTTCGAGGTGACGCTACGACGCCAACTGGCCTATGACCGGGTGCAGGCCGTGTGGGGCAGCGACGACATGGGCTTTCGCTCGGCGACGCTGATCAGCCCCGCCGATATGCGCGCCTTTGTGCTGCCAGGCCACAAGCGGCTGGCCGAGATGACCCACGAGGCCGGCCTGCCCTATCTGCTCCATGCCTGCGGCAACCTGCGCGAGATCATGGACGATCTCGTCGACGATGTGGGCATTGATGCCAGGCACTCGTACGAGGACACTATCGAGTCGGTGGTGGATTTTGTCGATACCTACGGCGACCGGGCGGCGGCTCTGGGCGGCATCGACGTCGACTTTCTCTGCCGCGCCACCGAAGAGCAGGTGCGCCAGCGGGTGCGTGACACGCTGGACGTCTGTCACGAAGGTGGCGGTTATTGCCTGGGCACGGGCAACAGCGTCGCCAACTATATTCCGCTGCGCAACTATCTCGCCATGGTGGACGAAGGCCGCCGCTATGCGCCCTAGTTGACGCCAAAGGAGCCTAACGTGCGACCCAACATCCTGTATATCCACTCTCACGATACGGGGCGCTACATCCAGCCTTACGGGCACCCCGTGCCGACGCCCCATCTGCAGCGCCTGGCCGAGGAGGGGATCGTCTTTCGGCAGAACTATGCCATGGCGCCCACCTGCTCTGCCAGCCGGGCCGCCCTGCTGACGGGGATGGCGCCCCACTCGGCAGGCATGATCGGCCTGGCGCACCGGGGGTTTGCCCTGCACGATATTCGGCAGCACTTGGTGCACACCTTGCACGACGCGGGGTACACCTCGGCCCTGGTCGGCGTGCAGCATGTGGCAGCGCATGACGAAATGATCGGCTATCATCGCGTGGTGCTGCCCAGGTCGCAGAGAACCGCCGATCTGGTGGCGCCCGCCGCCGTCGAATATCTGCAAAGCGCGCCCACCCAGCCCTTTTTTCTCAGTGTGGGCTTTTTCGAGACCCATCGCGAGTTCCCCGAGCCAGGCCCCGATGATGATCCGCGCTATCTGCGCCCGCCGGACCCGCTGCCGGACAGCCCCGAGACGCGTTGCGATATGGCCGCCTTTCATGCCTCGGCCCGCATCCTGGACGAGGGCATGGGCCGGGTGTTCGATGCCCTGGACGAGACGGGCCTGGCCGAGAACACGCTGGTGATCTGCACCACGGACCACGGGCTGGCCTTTCCCGGCATGAAATGCACTCTGACCCAGCATGGCCTAGGCACCCTGCTCATCCTGCGGGGGCCGGGCGGCTTTACTGGCGGGCAGGTATGCGATGCTCTGGTCTCGCATGTCGACGTCTTTCCCACACTATGCGATCTGCTCGAGATCGCGCCGCCCGCCTGGCTCCAGGGGCACTCCCTGCTGCCGCTGGTGCGCGATGAGGCCAATGCCATTAATGATGAGGTCTTTGGCGAGGTAACCTACCATGCCGCCTACGAGCCGCAACGGGCGGCCCGCACCACGCGTTATAGCTACATCCGGCGCTATGACGATCGGGTGCGACCCGTGCTGCCCAACTGCGACGACAGCCCCAGCAAGGACCTCTGGCTGGAGGCGGGTTGGGCCGATCATCTCATGCCCAGCGAGGAACTCTATGACCTCGCCTTTGACCCGCAGGAGCGCCGCAATCTGGTCGATGATCCGGCGATGGCGCCCGCCCTGGCCGAGATGCGGCGCCGGCTGCTGCGCTGGATGGAGCGCACCGACGATCCGTTGCTGCAGGGCGAGCCGGTGCCGGCACCGTCGGGCGCCCAGATCAACGATCCCGATGGCCTCTCGCCCCGAGAGGAGCCGCAGGTCATCCCCTGAGCCACCGTTGTTCACACGAGTCCCTATCAGATGGGAAACCCGCGCCCCGAACTCTTGCCGGGGCCGCCGCTAGAATAGGAGTATGTATGTCCACAGAGATGCGTTTCGGCATTATCGGAGAGGGCGACGAGGTATTGCAGGCCTACCAAGAGCTGAGCACGGCCGAGAATGCCCAGGTCAGCATGGTGATGGCTAGCAACCCGGGCGCGCGCCGTGATCTGGGCGCCATGATCACCGTTCCCATCGTAGAGACGGTTGACGAGGTGTGCACCCATAGCGACGTGGAGGCCGTTTACATCACCCTGGGGGCGGGCCCCCGAGAGGAAGCGGCCACCAAGGCAGTCGCAGCGGGCAAACACCTGCTGTTCCCCGAGCCGTGGGACCCGCCCTTGGACGAGGCGCTGGCGTTGTGCGCATTGGCCGACGAGCTCGACGTGCGCCTGGGGATCGCGGCCCCGTGGGCCGTCGACGGGGGCCACCTGGCCTCCCGCATGTTGGCCCGCGCGGGTCTGCTGGGCGAGATCGCCAGTTGGCGCGCCGATCTGCTCCGTCCCGAGCTGATGGCCGATCCCCTGCGGCTGGCGTTGCCCACTTTGGCCCTGTTTGGCTGGCTCACTGACCTGGGCGCCGAGCAGGTCTATGCCCAGCAGGCCCCCCCCATCGATGAAATGTCGCTGTTGATCCTCATGGTATGCTATTCCAACGGCTGTGTAGGCAACCTGCGAGTGGGCAGCGGCATTCCGGGCGGCGTGGGCAGGCACCCAGAGGGCCTGCGCATGCTGGGCAGTGAGGGGCGGCTCGATCTGAGCCAGGGGCCCATGGTATACCGGACGCGCTCGACCGAGGACGCTCCGGCGCATACCTGGCGGCCTGTGCGCGCTATGGGCTCCCGGGGCGACATCGCTCAGGCCATGGCCCAGTTCGCCGCCCAGGTACAGGCCGGGGAGGAGCCGCCCCTGCCGGCGCGGGCACTCCTGCAGCCGTTGCGCATCCTCGAGGCAGCGCGGCGCTCGCTGGCCGAGGGTGCCCCGGCTCCGATAGCCGACTAGCACGCAGACGGGCCCAGGTTTTCGATGCGAGAACGTGGGCCCGCTTATACCCGGCTATAGTTTGCGCGCCACCGCCAGAATATGCGTGCCCAGGTCAAGGCAGCCAGGCTCACGCGAGGCCTCGATCTCCAGTTCGATCAGGTGGTTCCAGGTTCTTTCGTCATCGCGCCAGGTCGAGAGCACCGGATCCCACGTAGACGTGAGGCAGTTGCTGGCCGAGAGTTGTAGCACCTCGCAGCCCGCCCCGGCGACCAGGTCGCGGAACTCGGTGGCTCGATAGGCGTGCCAGAACCGGCCAACCGGGCCCACCTTGCGGGGCCCCAGGGTGCCGGTGGCAATGATCTCGCGGTTCAGCCGGGGGTCCACCGACTGGAGGATGCGCGGCAGGTTCTCATGGAGCATGCCCCACAGGCTGCGAGCGCTCAGGAACAGCAGCCCGCCCGGCCGCGTTACCCGCACCAGCTCCTGCACCGCCGCCTCGCGCCGGTCCAGCGCATAGCTGAGGGGGCCGCCGAAACAGACGACAGCATCGAACTCGTCGTCGTCGAACTCGGCCGACAGATCGCGAATGTCTCCCAGGCGCCATGCCTCTATGGACCCGGCATAGCCCAGGGCCTCGGCATTCCGCCGGTTGTTCTGCAGCTTTTCCTCAGATAGGTCCACCACAACGACGCGCTCGACCAGCGGGGCGATCTCGCGGGTAAAGCGGCCGCCGCCGGCCCCTGCCTCGAGTACGCGAGCGTCTCGTGTCAGGTGCTCGCGCAGGTAATGAATGTGCACGGCAAAATCAATTTCCTGCAGGGTCGTGTCTTGCCCATGGGTCCATTCGTCCCTATCGTCAGGTCGGCTGGTGGCCCAGCCAGGATCCCTCGTCATCGCGCTCCTCCTGCCATATATTGCGAGCAGGGGTATTATAGGGCGAACGGGGGAGATGCGTAAAGGGGGGAGGACAACCGATAGATAACGACTGTTCAGGGCCAGCCCCCGCTCTCCACCTTTTCACTCCTGTGAAAACCTGCCCCCCAGACCCCTTGACCTGATCGCGCGCTCCCCCTATACTGACTCTTGTAGAACATATGTTCTATTGAAGCATCCCTGAAAAGGAGCGCCAT
>SLPC01000218.1 GCA_007132185.1 Anaerolineae bacterium
CGGGTACGTGCCCGAGTATGTCTGGCTGTGCGGCGGCGACCCCGAACCATCGCGTCCCTATACCGCCCAGGACGCCGCTGCCTGGTACGAGCGCCTCACCGCCCAGCCCCACGGCTGGACCATCGTCGTGGAGGGGCTCTGCATCGGCCTGGCCCGCCTGCACTCGCTGGACGAGGAGAACCGCCGCGCCCGCTACGCCATCGGCATCTTTGATTCGGCCGCCTGGGGGCGGGGCTATGGCGCAGAGACCACGCGGCTGGTGCTGCGCTATGCGTTCGAGACGCTGGGGCTGCACCGCGTGGATCTGCGCGTCATCGACTATAACGAGCGGGCCATCGCCTGTTACACCAAGTGCGGGTTCATGCGTGAGGGGATCGAGCGCGAAAGCGCATGGATCGCGGGACAGTGGCATTCCGACGTCCTGATGAGCATCCTGGAGCACGAGTACCAAGCCATCAGGCAGGACGAGTAGTCTCATACCCCCGAGCCTATTTCTTTCCCCACGGCATCGCCAATCACGCTATAATGGGATTATGTTTGGCAACAGATTTCCCATTGGGGAGGTGTGATATGAGACTGGAAGGCAAAAAGGCCCTTGTAACGGGCGGCGGCGTCGGCATTGGTCAAGCGACCGCGCTGGAGCTGGCCCGACAGGGGGCTGACGTGTTCCTCAGCTACTATTCCGATCAAGAGGGCGCCGAAGAAGCGGTGGACGAGATCAAAGCTATGGGTCGGCAGGCCTACGCCATGGAGGCCGATCTGGGCGAGGTAGAAGACTGCTTCAAACTGGTGGACGCCGCCGTCGAGCAGATGGGTGGGATCGATATCCTCATCAACAATGCTGGGCGAACTGACGAGGCTCCCTTTGATGAGGTAACCCCCGACGAGTATGACGAGCTCTTTGCCATCAATATGCGCGGGCAATTCTTTGTGGCGCAGCGGGCGGTGCGCTCTATGCGAGAGCGGGGTGGAGGCGCCATCGTAAACATGAGCTCGGTCCAGGGCCTCATGGGAACCCCCGACCACTCGGTCTATCAGGGCACCAAGGGTGCCATCATCTCATGGACGCGAGCTATCGCCGTGGAGCTGGGCCAAGACAGGATCCGGGTGAACGCCGTGGCGCCGGGTCTTATCGAGGTCGAACGCCACCATGAGCAGTCTGACTATAGCCCCGAGGAGAAGAGCTCCCGGATCCCATTGCGCGACGTGGGGCACCCGCCTGATGTGGCCTACACTTGCGCTTGGCTCGTCTCGGATGAGGCCATGTATGTCACCGGCGCGGTCATCGTGGTGGATGGCGGGGTCACGGCACAGCTCTCGCTGGAGGCTTGCGGCTGAGCCTGCCGAACCAGGCTACAAAAGACCGTCATTTTGTGACCTGACCTCTCGTACTGTATAATATCCGACAATCTTTCGGGCAGATGGACATTGCTCAACGTACACTGCCCGAGAGCATCCTGTCCCCACCCAGGCATTGTCGCCCTCTCAGCGTCGAGCCCCTTGCGCCATCGTCGGCGGATCTAGGCCGTGATCTTCTGCATGCAGCGCCGGGAGCAAACTCTATGATCGTGATGAAGTTCGGTGGTACCTCGGTTGGTACAGGCGAGAGGATGGCCAATGTCGCCCGCATTGCCGTGCGCACGGCCCGCGAGACCGGCACTCCGCCGGTGGTAGTCGTTTCAGCGATGAGCGGAGTGACCGATAGCCTGCGTCATGCGGCGCAGACCGCCGCCGCGGGTGATCGTCGCACCTTTGGCCTCATTCGCGACGAGTTGCAGCAGCGCCATGAGCAGGCCATCGATGATTGTGTCATCGATGTCGACCACGCCCGGGGCCTCCGCGCCGAGGTGGCGGCCCTGCTCCAGGATTTCGAGAACCTCTGCAGCAGCATTCACACCCTGGGCGAGTTGACCGCCCGCGGCCTGGACGCCGTATCGGCGCTGGGCGAGCGGCTGTCGGCCCGCGTGGTAGCGGCTGCGTTGCGCAGCCAGGGTTATGCCGCCCAAACCATCGAGGCTACCGAGCTGATTCTCACCGACAACAACTTTGGCAACGCGACCCCCCTGCTGGAAGAGACTACCGAGCGCGCGCATCGGATGCTACCACCCCTGCTGGACAAGGGGATCGTCCCGGTCGTCACCGGCTTTATCGGAGCGACCCGCGAAGGCGCTGTAACAACTCTGGGGCGGGGCAGCAGCGACATGACCGCCACCCTCATCGGGCGCTGCCTTCCCGCCGATGAGGTCTGGATCTGGACCGACGTAGATGGTGTGATGACGGCCGATCCGCGCATCGTGCCCGAGGCATGTACCTTGCCCGACATCTCATATGGCGAGGTGGCCGAGCTCTCTTATTTCGGGGCCAAGGTGCTGCACCCGCTGGCGATTCAGCCCATCGTCGATCTGGAAATCCCCGTACGCGTCCTGAACTCGCTCAACCCCGAGCATCCGGGCACGTTGATCTCGAGCGTCGTCTCGAACAACCTGCTCATCAAGAGCATCACCGCCATCCGCGATCTGAGCCTAGTGACGGTACAGGGGCGGGGCATGCAGGGTGTGCCCGGCGTGGCTGGCAGGGTGTTCTCGGCCGTGGCCGAGAGCGGCGCCAGCGTGCTCATGATCACCCAGTCCTCATCGGAGCAAAACATCTGCTTTTTGGTGCGCACCATCGATACGTACGGCGCAGTGACCCACCTCGAGGAAGAGTTGGCGCTCGAGATCATGCGCGGAGAGATCGACAGCGTCGACAGCCAGGATCAGGTGGCCATCATCGCCGTGGTTGGCGGTGGCTTGCGCGGCAAGCCCGGCATCGCGGCGCGTGTGTTCAAGGCGTTAGCCAGCCAGGAGATCAACATCATCTCGATTGCGCAGGGCTCCTCCGAATACAATCTCTCGATGGTCGTGGATCAGGAGGATACCAGTCGGGGAGTACAGTCGATTCACCAACAGTTTGAGCTTGATCAAGTAGCTGTGCCCATAGTAGGCGCAGAGGGAGATTGATATGCAACGGATACCAGTAGGCGTGCTCGGCGCGACGGGCGCCGTAGGCCAGCGTTTCATCCGATTGTTGGCCGATCATCCCTGGTTCGAGATCACGGCGCTGGCCGCCTCAGAGCGCTCGGCCGGCCAGCGCTATGCCGACGTGTGCATCTGGCGGCTTTCTGCTGATTGCCCCGAGAGTGTGCGGGACATTGTGGTGCAGCCCACGACGCCAGATCTGGATTGCCGCATCGTCTTTTCGGCGCTACCGGGCAGCATCGCCCAGGAAGCAGAGGAACAGTTTGCTGCCGCCGGCTATGGCGTGCTCAGCAACGCCTCCGCCCACCGCATGGACCCCGACGTCCCCCTGCTGATCCCCGAGGTGAACGCCGATCATCTGGGCCTGCTCGAGACCCAGCGCAAGCTGCGCGGCTGGGACAGGGGATTCATCGTCGCCGAGCCCAACTGCTCCACCGTGGGGATCACCATACCCCTCAAGCCGATCTATGACGCCTTTGGGCTGCGTCGCGTCGTTGTCACCACCCTGCAGGCCCTCTCCGGCGCCGGATACCCGGGCGTGCCCTCGTTGGATAGCCTGGACAATGTGATTCCTTTCATCAGCAACGAAGAGGAAAAGCTGGTCGAAGAGCCGCCCAAGATCCTGGGGCGCTTGAACGGCGAGGCGGGCACCATCGAGCATGCCGCCTTTCCCGTGAGCCCTACCTGCACCCGGGTCCCCGTCCGCGATGGACACATGGCGGTGCTTTCGGTCGAGCTGGAGCGCAAGGCCTCTCTCGAGGAGCTGGCCGAGGCGCTGGCATCGTTCCAGAGCGAGCCCGCTGCCCTGGGTTGCCCCTCAGCGGTGGATCCGACGATCATCCTGCGGAGCGAGCCCAACCGCCCCCAGACCTACCTGGATCGCGACAATGGTCGGGGCATGGCCATCACCGTCGGGCGCATTCGCACATGTGAGGTGCTGGATTACAAGCTGGTGATGCTCTCCCACAACACCGTGCGCGGCGCCGCCGGCGCTTCGATACTCAATGCCGAGCTGATGGTCGCCAAGGGGATGATTCAATGAGTTGGGAACGTGGCAGTCTATCCGACATGATGGGGCAGTGCGTGGTGTATCGCAACCTGCAACCGGTGGATCCTCGCATTCCGGGGTTGGACAAAGCCTGGCAGGAGGCGGGCCTGGACCACTATTACATTCCGCGCAAGACCACGCCCGAGTATGCCCAGGTAATCTGGCACTATTTACATGTCGCCCAGCAGCTGCGCGGCGTGAACGCTCCCATCGAGCGCGTGCTCATGGTGGGCGACAGCGCCCGCAACGACGGGGCCGTAGCCCTCAACCTGATGCCCTATTGCACGGCGCGGGGGTTCATCGGCATCGATGCACTGTCGCAGCCCAAACAGATCGCCGTCGAGCAGGATATCATCATGGTGGCCAACCGGTGGGACGCTCTGGTAGACCTGATGGCCTGGCTAGAGAACGACAGCTTTTCCTGCGATGAGCGCACGGCCATGGTCATCGACCTGGACAAAACCTCGTTGGGGGCGCGGGGCCGCAACGATGGCGTTATCGATACGGCCCGCGTGCAAGCCGCCGAACGGATGGCCCGCAGCACCCTGGGCGACGCCTTTGACGAGCCCTCGTTCCGCCAGCTGTACGCCCGGCTCAACCAGACCGATTACCACTATCTTACCGAGGACAATCAGGACTATGTAGCCTATATCTGCCTCATGATCGCGGGGCACGCCTGTCCAGAGCCACGCTTCTGGACGGCCCTGGAGGACGGCAGCGTCGCCGACATCCAGGGCTTTTGCGCGCTCTGCGAGGGGGACACCAGCGGCATGGCCGACGAGCTGCGCCGGGTGCACCGCGAGGTGTGCGATGGCGTGGATGCCGGCGATCCTACGCCCTTCAAGGCCTTTCGCCGCGTCGAGTTCCTGGAGACCCTCGCCCGCATGGACAAGCTGCCCGATGACGCCACGCCCGAGGACGTGCTGGCACGCGAGATCGTGATGACCGCCGAGGTGAGCGATCTGGCCATCAAGCTGGCGAACCAGGGTGTGCTGGTGTTTGGCCTGTCTGACAAGCCGGATGAGGCCTCTGTACCCTCGCCCGAGGCCGCCGCCCAGGGCTATCGCGCCATCCACGATACGCCCATGAAGGTGTACGGGGAGCGGCTATTCTAGAAAGAGCGTGCAGGTATCTGGGAACCGCTCTCTGCGACGATGTCTGACCGAGGCGGTTCCCTGCTACAGCGCTCGGTAGTATCGGACGAGAGGTAGGGCTGTGTACCCGGCCTTTTCGTAGGACCTCCGAGCGGCAGTGTGCGAGTCGTCGCCGCCGGTGCCGACCACGGCCAATAGCATGCCCGCCGCGCGCATCTTGGCCAGAGCGAACTCGTTCAGCAGAGTCCCCACCCCATTATTCTGATAGGCGGGATGCACTGCGAGAAACTGAATCTCGCCCGTTTTCTCCTTCTCGTTCAGCTCATAAGCGACAAGGCCGGCCACGACATCGTCCAGAGCGGCGACCCAGACCTCGATCTTTTCACTCTTGCATATCTTCTCAACCCAATCCCTTTGCGACTTTTTCCAGTCAGGGTACACAATCGGGTAGATATGCGGGCCCAGGATGTGCGCAAAAGACGCAAACACGGGCTCAAAAGCCAGTAGCGTTAGCTGAATCAGCCTATCGAGATCCGCAGGCGTCGCGGCTCGTACGTGTAGAGACATGGGCTCCTCCGTAGGAGCGTCGACAGCACCGAACCATAGTGCACCAACGCTCTCCTTTGCTTGCTTTTGCACCGACGCTTGCCCTATGCAATCTCAAAGACAATGCGCTCTTCTCGGCAATCGCACAGCCGCCCCTCCCCTAGAGCGCCCGCACCAGAGCATCCAGTGCCTCTGCCAGCTCGACCAGCTTGTGGCAGTCAACGATCTCTGGGGCATCGGCGGGCGTGTGGGTCACGGTGCTCATGAGCTCGGACACCCGCTCCGAGGTCAGGGCCAGGGCTGGCACGCCATTCTGCACAAAGAGCATATGATCGCCGCTGAACCAGGGCGCCCCCTGTGCCAGGCCCTCGTAGCGGCCAAGGACCTCGCTGCCCGTTTGCTCCTGCGCGGGGGAACAGCCATAGAACGAATAGGCGGTCCCGCCACGCCGGTAACCCACGCCGTCCAGGTTCACCGCCAGCACGATATCGGCCATCTCGTCGCCATAGCGGCTCAGATAATCCATCTGGCCGCCCGCGCTGTAGTGGTCCTCACCGTTGAGAGCGGCGAGCTCGATAGCGTGGGCGCCTCGATAGTCCGCGAGCATCTCTGCCAGAAGCAGCAGCACGACAACGCCCGAGGCATTGTCGGTGGCGCCCGGAGTGCCCTCATAGGCGTCGATATGGGCCGTGATGACGGTCTTGTGCGGCGCACCCCGCTCCAGACTCGCGATCACGTTGCTTGCCTGGGATGGCACCCGGCGGGCATCGATCCGCAAATGCACAGGCTCCCCCTGCAGCGTAGCAAGGCCCTCACCGGTGGCAGCGCGACAGTAGACGCTGGGAATATCGAAATCGCCGTCCACAAACAGCGGATACGGATTCAGCGCCCCGGCCTGCTCTGGATTGGCCCCCGTAGCTGTGATAAGTGACGCCGGGCTCTTGCTCTCCAGCAGAGCAATGAGCCTCTGGTGATGCTCCGGATTGTAGAACACAAAGCTCTTGGGCATCAACGGCTCGGAGCAGAGCGCCCCCTGCATCAGCACAATCTTGCCCCGGCAATCGGCGCGTTCCAGCTCCCCCTCGGTCGAGACGGCGATCAGCTCGGCCTCGATGTCACACCCCAAGGAATAGGGGCTCACCTGTACGTCAAAAGCCTGTCCGGCATGGGTCAGGGCGACGCCCTCACACGCATAGTCCAGACAGGCGAACGGGGTAGCATCGATCTCATAGCCACACGCACGAGCGGTCTCGGCAAAGAACCTGGTCGCGACACGGTTGCCCGGCGAGCCCGTGCGGCGGTTCGGCCGCACCCCACACAGGGTCGATAGATACGTACTGGCCCTGGCATAGCGATTCGGCATCATTCTACGCCCCTCCCTGCGGCCACCTGCCGCCTGCCTACACCCGGTGCCCGCGCAACGTCACGTCGCCCACCAGCACCGTGCGCAGCTCGCCTTTGGGCGTCCGCACTAGCAGCGCTCCGTCGGCGTCCACATCCTCAGCCACGCCGACGATCACCTCCTCGGGCGTGCCCACCTGCACCGGTTGCCCCAGGGTGGCCAGGTGCTCGCGCCACTCTTCATGGGGCGACCAGCCCCGCCCCAGGGCAGTGTAGCGCGCCTCCACGGCCTGCAGCAGGACGCTCAGCAACGGGAGACGCTCAACAGGGGCGCCCAGCTCGGCTCTTAGGCTGGTAGGGGGCGCCAGCGCCTCGGGGATCTGGGCGGGGTCCAGGTTCACGTTCAGCCCCATACCGACCACGACATAGTCCAGCTCGCAGCCCGCCAGGCCCAGCTCGGTCAGCACGCCGCCCACCTTTTTTCTCTCGATCACCAGATCGTTGGGCCACTTGACCTGCGCCGTCAGGCCGGTGACGGCGCTGATGGCCTCCACCGCGGCGGAAGAGCAAAGCATGGTGGCGCGTTGGGCCTGCATGGGCATGAGGGCAGGGCGCAGCACCAGCGAAAAGAGCAGCGCGCTGCCGGACGGGGCGTGCCAGCGCCTTCCCAGGCGGCCGCGCCCCGCCGTCTGCTCATCGGTGATCACAAGAGAGCCGTCAGGCGCACCCGTCCGGGCCCACGCGACCGCCCGCGCGTTGGTCGAGTCGATGGCGTCGTAAACCTCGAGGCTGCGACCCACGAACGCCGTATCCAGCGCGGCCAGGATCGCCTCACGGGTCAGTTGGCCGATCACGCCTCACCTCTGCATATAGTGGCTGCGCTCGTGGTCCTCTTTCCAAAACGCCTCGGGACCGATCTCGGCCATGCGACGGTTGGCGTACAGCCAATCCTCAAGCAGGTACCCGTCCAAGTTGACGTCGGTGCAGGGAAAGGCGTCACACTGGAAGCAGTAGTCGTGCCCGCGCTCCTGGGTGCATTGGCGCACGTGACAATCGGGCATGCAGGCGTCACCCTCACGGCAGCCCCCACAGGTCCCCTCTGCCAGATAGGACAGCACGTCGCAGAACGAATCGTACTGGGCCAGTCTCGGCTCGAAGGTCGAAAAGATGAGAATGAGTCGGTCAAAGCCCGCCAATCGACGGGTCAGTTCGCTGGCGTGGCTCGCGATGGGCCCATCGCGAAAGGCGACGCAGGTGTAGCACAGCTCACCACAGGGGGCCACATAGCGGCGCAGCGTCTCTGGGTCCATGGCATCCCTCCCGCCGTCGAATCGGATGGGCCAGCCTGTGTTACGACCACTCGGGCGGCAGCAGCTCGATCCCCTCGCCGCGCAGTGCCAGCACCAGGCCCCATCCAAAGGGCTCGTTCACCTGCACGAGGGCCGAAAGTCGGTGCTCGCCTGGGGTCAGATTCACCTTGAGGCGCTGTTCCGGGATCACATAGCCCCGCTCGCACCACTCGGGCGACTGGGAAAAGGTGTGCCGACCCTGGTAGATAGTTTCCCCATCCAGCGACAGATCGATGACATCGCTAAAGCCAAAGGCCAGCTCTGCTTGGGTCTCTGAGGTGACGGCGAGACGGCGAGAGAGGGTGATGCCACGCATACTGGCCGGCAGATAGCGGTGCAGATTGAGTGCTCCATTGGCCTCGCAGAGCGTCGCGCCCAGGCCCTCGACAAACCAGGCATGCACCCGCTGCCAGGATGCGTCGAGAGGCTGATCAGCCTCTCGACCCTCCTCGAGGATCGCGGTCGAGGCCGAGATACGCAGGTTGCGGAAATACGCAGGCAGATAGCTCCACACGCCCACCATGCCACCCTGTTGGCCATGCGCCAGCCGCTCGATCACCAACGGCGCCTGCTCGTCCACCGAGATTCGCGCCCGGCACCCCTGAAACGTCACCCGAAGCGTGAACCAACGGCCCGTAGGGACCTGTGTCTGGCGCTGGTATGCTTCACCATGATAGATCTGCCAGGTGTTGGCGCCATGAAAGACTGGATCATACTGGAGAGAGTCCCACTCCTCGCTGGTGTGCGGTTGAGCATAGGCCAACTCATAGTTGAGGGTGTCCGTCGCGCGAAAGACGATACCCGAATAGGCCTCTCCCTCAGCAGCGATATCTACCTCGATTGTGCCCTGTTGCAGATGGCATCCTGTAAGTAACGCCAACCCATCCAATAGCAGAGACTCGCCTCCCTCAGAGGTAGCGATCTCGGCGCTGCGAGCGGCCAAATGCAGTGCGTCCAGATCCGTGAGCGAATGATGCTCTGGCACGGGCATTAGGAGCCTCCTGAAACGATTGTACCACTTCCGACGCGTTTCCAGCCCCGACTCGATACCGCTACTCTTGCGGCTCGCGCACGGGAGGCTGCGGTATGGTACGCAGCAGATGATAAGGGTCGGCGGTAAAGATCTCCTCATGGTACCTGCCCGCCGAGTGCCAGAATAGCCAGCCGTGACTGCCCGCATCCTCGGCTGCTTTGCGCTGCACCAGAAACTCTTCCATGCGATAGGGCACTCCTACGGAATAGTGCTGGAGCCAGGGACGGACCTTGGTATCTGTGCGATCGAGGAGCCGCACCAGACTCTCATAGACCGTATCATAAGGGGCGAGCCAGGCATCCTGAATGCCTGCAGATCGGAGCCCGATGCGGTTGAACGTGGTCGGATACAGCATGGGAGAGAGATAGTCCATGTAAGGCGCAAAGTCCTCGATCCGCTGGCCGATACCCATATCCAAATCGGGATTGACCCACGGCGTCAGCCCAAAGATATCGGCCGAGAGAAACGCAGGCGTAGGCTCCATGGCGCGATAGGACGCGGCACTGAACTCGCGGATGGCCCGGGTACGAGACTCGAAGGTGGCCTCCTCGATATAGATGCGGTCCGAAACCCGCCCTTCGGAGGGAAAGCGGATGTAATCGAGCTGTATCTCGTCGAACCCTTTGTCTACCGCCTCTAGCATGATGGCGATATTATAGTCCCAGACCTCTTCGCGGAAGGGGTCCATCCAATTGAGCCCTTCGCCATCGCGATACAAGCCACCGCTGTGGGTGTCGATCGCCCATTCGGGCCTGGCGCTCGCCAGCAGGCGATCTTTGAACACCACAATGCGCGCGATGGTATAGATATCACGGTCGCGGCAGGCCTCCAACACCTCTTCGATGTCCATAAGGCCCGGCACGGCTGTGCCGATCTCTTGCGCCAGGGGCACCTGACTAGGATAGGCCATCGTGGCCCAATCGCCCTTGACATCGATCACCACCGTGTTCAGAACATCCGAGTTCTCCACCAGGTCCAGCAATTCATAGAACCGGTCAGGCAACGAGAGAATGCCCAGCGTGATATAGATGCCCCGCGAGTCAAAGACTTCTAATTCCACGTCCACCCGGCCCATCTGCGTCACGGGCAGATCGACCCGCCGATAGCCCGGCGCCTTGATGAACAGCCGCGTGACATCCTGCGCGTCAGTGATGTCATAGGCACCCTGCTCATCGGTGCGCAGCAACTCGGGGGTATCAGCGCCCTGGCGAAACACCTGAACCAGGGCGTTTCGCACCGGCGCGCCATCCTCCTGATTGGTGAGCGTACCAAACACGCGTATGGGACGCAGAGAGGCCTCGAGAGGCGCCGCATCGCCCTCATAGGAGAGTGTGACGGTGGAATAGCCCTCAGCCGAGACGATCAGCTCGCTGTCCGGCGCTGCCCGCAGGGTCGCCAGGCCGTCAGCATCCGTTATCGCCTCTGCCTGGGCCGCTGACACCAGAGCGTTGGCCAACGGGTTTTCGCTGGCCTCGTCCCTCACCAATACGGTGGCCTCCCACGGCTCAAGGGTGACCTCCAGGGTCTCCTGCCCCGCAGTCGCCACGGGATCGATGGGACGATGGGCCGTACTGGATATCTCTAGCTCAAGCCCCTCTTGCACAAAGCGCAGTTGATAGTGCCCATCGGCATCGGTCATGGCGGACTGCGCCCCCAGGCGCACCTGAGCGCCCTCTACGGGCACGCCGTCGGGCTCACGCACTACGCCCTCAACAGTGCGAGGGTTCACTTGGATCGTAACCGGTGCGCTCTGGCTTCCATCGACGGCAAAGGATGCCGCGATCTCTGCGGCGGACATCGTTATCGGGATGCATCCTTCGCACGACACCAGGAGATCGTTTAGCTCGCGGGCCTGGAGCTCGAACGAACCATCAGGGCCCAACGGCTGCACCAGATCGCCATACTGGATCTGCCCATCACCCAGCGCCTCGCCCGTATCTGCCACGACCGCTTTCCCGCGCAACGTGCGCGGCTGCATCGTGATCTCTACGGTCTGGCGGCGCGTCTCTTCACTTAACCTGACCACCACAGGAGCGTCAACATAGCCTTCGGCCACCACGCGGCCCTGATGCTCGCCGGTGGGAAGCTCCACCTCAAAGCGTCCGTCCCGATCCGCAGGCACTATGAACTCGGCGACATGCACCTGGGCATCGGCGATAGCGCCCCCGGAGACCGCGTCGCGCAGAATGCCCTCAAGTCGGGGACTGCGCGCGCCACAACCTGCAATGAATAACCCAAAGAGTACGGCGAGGAGAATCGTCCAGCGTCGTTTTGTCATTGTATGTTCCCATAGTAAAAGGATTGTCAGCAACTCGAGTTCGATTATATCTCAGGAAATCCCATTTCCCAACTCCCGATGGTCTCCGGCAGGCGGTCGGGGCGGCGCAAGAGATAAAGGCGTGAATGCACAAAGGTGCATTACGCAGACCAGTCTGTGCATGGCACTCAACCCTTGTCTGGCATCATTCTTGAGCACAGCAAGCACTCGGAACAAGCGCTCACCCTAACAGGTGGGCATTCATTGTAACTCCTTGTCACCTGTGCTATCATCTGGCCGATATAGGAGGAGAATGGACGAACGAACCAGCGCCTATGCCGATACTGATGAGATGACGTGGATGTCTCCCTTGCTACGGGGCTTTTTTGAGGTCCATGACGTGACTGTCGGGGCCTTGGATGGCATGGCTACCCGTCTGCGTGGCCGTTTTCTCACATCCACCGAGCGCGCCTACAAGATGTTGGCGCCACAGTTTGCTGCGCGAGGGCGCACGCTCATGTTCCGCCGTGAGGAGGATCGGGACGTGATCCTGAGTGTATACTGGGTCAATCGTCCCAAGCCCAACAACAACTGGTTGCCTGTGCTTTTGGCCATGCTCACCATCGTGTCGGTGATTGCTACCTACCTGCTCATGTACGGCATGGCCGAGTTCTCCTGGGAAGGCGCTCGGGCGGGCCTGGGTGAGGCGGCACAGTTTGCTATAGCCCTGGTGGGTATCCTGCTGGCCCATGAGATGGGTCACTATATCGTCGCGCGGCGCCAGGGGCTGGCGGTCACCCCGCCCTACCTGATTCCTTTTCCCTTTAGCCCCTTTGGGACCATGGGAGCTGTCATTCGCATGAAAGATATCCCGGTCAACAAGCGCGCCATGTTGCTCACGGGGGCCGCCGGCCCGATATCGGGGCTTATCGTCGCGCTCCCTGTCGTCATTGTGGGGCTCTTTCTCTCCGAAGTGCGCCCCCTGCCGGAGGTGGGCACCTATATGGTGGAGGGCAACTCGTTACTCTATCTCCTGTTCAAGTATCTGATTCACGGCGAATGGCTGCCCTCGGCCACCCATGATGTCTTTATGCACCCGCTGGCCTTTGCGGGCTGGGCAGGCCTATTGGTCACGTCCTTTAATCTAATCCCCGCCGGCCAGTTGGATGGCGGGCACATCGCCTATGCCCTGTTGGATGACAAGGCCCGCTACCTGACATGGGGAATCATCCTCGCGCTGGGGGCTCTGGGCGTGATTTGGCCCGGATGGTGGCTGTGGGCCGGGCTGGTATTCTTTTTCTCACGCACTCAGCAAGAGCCCCTGGATACGATCACACCGCTCAGACGGGGCGAGATTGCCATCGCTATCGGGCTCTTGATCATGCTAGTGCTCACGTTTACACCCATGCCCTTGCGTATTGTGAGCTAGTCGATTCGGTCATTTCCTATCGGAACTTGCGAAGGTGGATTATGTTCAATCGCTCTCCAATCTGGAAGACCGCCATGATCGGCGTCGCTGCGGCCGTCCTGGTCATTCTGGCCTTGACCTTTGTGATCTGGGTGACTGTGGCGCGTGACCGCATCGCAGCGCCCTCGCGCACCCCTACTGCCACGCTCACGCCGCTCCCGTCCGAAGCGGGCCCATTGCCAGACCCCATGGAGCCGACGGCTTCACCTGCCGCGCCGGACGCTGCTCTCGGCATCGTGCAGGATTATACGCCGGGCGCATTGATCATCGTGATTACTCCCATACAGGGACCCATCGATCAGATCATTGTGCCCGAGAACGTCCAAGTATCTTGGGAAGATGGTCGTCGGGCCTCGCCCCGTGAGATTGCCCGGGGCCAAACGATCTATGCCGAGGGGTCGCTCGACGCTTTGGAGCGGCTGGTGGCCGCTTCTATCGTCATCATCGACGCAGGGGCCGCCGCCACAGCGACGCCAATACCCGAGGACACGCCTACCCCCACGCCAACGCCTACCCCGGCCATTCCCAGGCAGGCCTGGCTTGGCGAGTACTTTGCCAATATGACCCTGAGCGGCGCGCCGGTATTGGTGCGGCAGGACACCACCATCGACTTTCAATGGGGCTTGGGCTCCCCAGGCCCTGAGGTGCCCGCGGACCGCTTTTCGGTGCGTTGGCGGGGCTACTGGCCCTTTGAGAGCGGCGTCTACAATTTCGTGGCGTACTCTGATGATGGGGTGCGCATCTGGGTCAATGGCCAGCGGGTCATCGATCAGTGGCAGGATCAGTCAGGCGCCTTTGCCACGGGAGAGCTCTATCTGCAGAGCGGCGACCACCTGGTCGAGGTCGAGTATTATGAGAATACTGATCGAGCCGAGATCCGCGTGACCTGGGAGCGCCAGGGCGCCTTTGCCAACTGGAAGGGCGAGTATTTCGCCAACACCCGCCTCGAGGGCGAACCGGTTCTGGTGCGCAACGATGAGGAGATCAGCTTTGACTGGGGTGCCGGATCGCCGCATCCTTCCGTGCCGGTCGACAATTTCAGCGCGCGTTGGACACAGGATGTCACCTTTGCAGAAGGCGCCTATCGTTTTCGGGCCCGCGCCGACGATGGCGTCCGTGTGTGGGTCAACGGCGTCCTCATCATCGATGCCTGGCAAGCCAATGTGGATCAGACCTTTACCGGCTACATCTGGCTGCCCCAGGGCACCCATCCCGTGCGTATCGAGTACTTTGAGCTGGGGGGGAATGCGTCGATCCACGTCTGGCGCGATCATATCACCACCTTTGCCAACTGGCGCGGCGAGTACTTTGCCAACCCCGACCTGGCGGGCACACCGCAGTTTGTGCGCGATGACGAAAAGATCGATTTCAACTGGGGGCATGGTTCTCCCGGCCATGGCATTCCCAATGACAATTTCTCTGTGCGCTGGGCCCAGAATATCCCGCTTGAGGCAGGGCGCTACAATCTCTGGGCCATTGCCGACGACGGCGTCAGGGTCTATGTCAACGGGCGCCTGGTGATCGACGCCTGGCGCGACTCGGGCGCCGAGCGCTATGACGGCAGCATAGACCTGGAGGAAGGCGAGCATCGTATCGTGGTCGAATACTATGAACGTATCGGGCTGGCGGTGATCCAGTTTGGGTGGGAGTGGGTGCCACCTGCCACGCCCACGCCTACCGCGACGCCAACTCCAACGGTGACCCCAACCGCTATGCCAACAGCGACGGCTACACCGACGGTGCATCTTCCGGCGACGCCGGCCGTAACGGCGACGCCAGCCGATTATCCCGAACCTTAGGCGCCAATCAGAAAGACCTCGTGAAAGGAAGTCTGCCTGTGAAAAGGGAATATCGCGCCGAGCGCTTTGCCAACACCTTTGGCCCGCATGCTTCGGTACTGACGCTGGATGATGGTGACATTCTGGCCACCGAGACGCTGGACTCGCGGGGGCGCAACGGGCTCATGGAGACGGTGGCTGGGCCGCCGAACCCGCTGACGGGCCCCTTTTATGTTCGAGGGGCCGAGCCAGGCGACACGCTGGCCGTCGATATCCTGAGCCTGCGGCCCAACCGCGCCTATGGCTACTGCGGCACCGCCGTCGCCCAAAATGTGGTAGACCCGGCTTATGTGCCCAACCTGCCAACGCGCGAGCTGGCGACCTGGGAAGTGGACGCCGCCGCCGGTGTGGCCACCCTGACAGAGCCCGACACCGCCCTGGGCCACCTGTCCCTGCCCCTGGACCCCATGCTGGGATGCATCGGCGTGGCTCCCAGGGGGCAGCAGGCCATCTCGTCGGCCACCTCTGCCGAGCATGGTGGCAACATGGATTATCGAGGCCACCGACAGGGGGTGACGGCCCTATTTCCCGTGTTCGAGCCCGGCGCGCTCCTCTTTGTTGGCGATGGTCACGCCGTACAGGGCGATGGCGAGATCGTCGGCATGGGCATCGAGATCTCGATGGATGTCGAGCTGCGGGTGCGGGTGATCAAGGGCCAGAGCATCAACTGGCCCCGGGGCTATACTGACGAGTTCCTGTTTGCCGTGGGCAACGCCCGCCCCCTCGACCAGGCCCTGCAGCACGCCACCACCGAGCTGCTGACCTGGTTGCAGGAGGAGCACGGGCTGGATCCCGTGGGGGCCAGCATCCTTTTGGGCCAATGCATCGCCTATGATGTAGGAAACGTGTTCGACCCGGCCTATACCGTCGTTGCCCGGATTCGCCGTTCTCTGCTACCATGATGACTGCGCACTGAGTCAGGGGCTAGACCATGCGCATCGCGATGATCGGGGCTTTTGGTCTCTCACCTCGTATGACCATGAGCGCTCGGGCGCTGCCCCTGGCGCGCTCTCTCGTGGCGCGTGGCCATCAGGTTCAGATCATCATGCCCCCCTGGCACACCCCAAAGGAGGCGGGGCGCCGCTGGGAGGAGGATGGTGTCGGCATCGAGTATATACCTCTTAGCCCTCGCATCCCCGGTCTGTCGACGGCCTCGGTCTCCTGGCGTCTCCTGTCGCACGCCCTGCGATCTCAACCCGATCTGATTCATATCTTCAAGCCCAAGGCCTTTGCCGGGCTGGCCGGTTGGCTGCACTGGCATGCCAATCAGCTCCGCTCGAGCCGCACCCCCCTCATAGTCGATGAAGATGATTGGGAAGGACCCGGTGGCTGGAACGACGCACTGCCCTATCCGCCCACGGCTCGCAGGCTCTTTGCCTGGCAGGAGCGTTGGGGACTGCGCCACGCCGACGCCGTGACCGTTGCCAGTCAGACGCTGCAAAGTCTGGCTTGGGCGCAGGGCGTCGAGCCCGGGCGGGTGCACCATCTGCCCAACGGTCCCCGCGCCTGGCCCATTGGAGATGGCGCCCAGGCGCGTGCTGAGCATGGGCTGGGCAATGACCCCATCGTATTGCTGTATACGCGTTTTTTCGAGTATGATGTGAGCCGACTGGTCGAGGCCTTTGCTCGAATCCACGCCTCTGTGCCCCAGACGCGGCTGCTGGTGGTGGGACGCGGCCTGATGCGCGAGCACGAGGACCAGTTTGCCTTGTTGGTCGCTCAAGCCAATCTGACCAACAGTGTCGTCCGAACCGGCTGGGTAAAGGAGCGAGATCTGCCGGACTATTTCGCGGCCGCCGACTTGGCGCTGTATCCCTTTGGGGATACGCTGATCAATCGATGCAAGTGCCCCGTCAAGCTGCTGGACCTGCTCTATAGTGGTGTGCCTGTGGTGGCCGATGCCGTGGGCGAGATCCGCGAGTACATCCGCCATGGCGAGACCGGCCTTTTGACATCATCTGATATGCCCGAAGCCATAGCCGAGGCCGCCATCGCTCTGTTGCGCGATCCTGTGCGTCGGCTCGAGTTGGCCGGCCTGGCCGCCGCCGAAATGCACACCAAATACGCCTGGGATACGCTGACGGAACGCCTGCTGGATGTCTATACCTCTGTTATGCCCGTGCAGCCAGAGAGCACGCTGCACCAATCCCCCTAAAGGAGCAACATGCAACCCTTTGCCTACCCCACCGAGGACGAGCGCCTGCGTCTACTAGAGCCGCCCCAGGGGCGCATGCCCATTGTGTTGGATACCGACACCTATAATGAGATCGACGACCAGTTCGCGCTGGTGTATGCCCTGCTGGCCGACGACGCGGACCTGCAGGCGGTGTATGCCGCGCCCTTTTTCAACAACCGCTCCACCGGCGCCGGCGACGGCATGGAAAAGAGCTATGACGAGATCCTGCGCATCCTGTCGTTCATGGAGCGCGACGCCGAGGGGTTTGCGTTCCGTGGCTCGGCGAGCTTTATGCCGGCGATGGACCAGCCCGTACGCAGCCCCGCCGTGGATGACTTGATCGCCCGGGCCAAGGAGGAGCGCGACGGCCCACTGTACGTGCTGGCCATCGGCGCCATCACCAACGTGGCCTCGGCGCTCCTGCTAGAGCCCGAGATCGCGTCGCGCATCGTGGTAGTGTGGCTGGGCGGGCATCCCACCTTTTGGCCACACACCCGCGAGTTCAACTTTGCCGGTGATCCCCTGGCCTCCCGAGTGGTACTGGACTGCGGCGTGCCCCTGGTGATGCTGCCCTGCGCCCTGGTGACCGAGCAACTGCGCACGACGCTCTCCGAGATGGAGCGATACGTCAAGGGGCAAGGCGCCGTGGGCGATTACCTGTACAGCATCTATGAAGATTACCTCGACGACCATTATGCCCGGTCCAAGGTGATCTGGGACATTAGCGCCGTGGGCTACATGGTCAACCCTGAATGGGTGACGTCGGATCTGGTCCCCTCGCCGGTGTTGGAAGATGACATCACCTGGGGCTCTGAGGATACCTCGCGGCACCCGATCCGCATGGCGCGCCACGTCAATCGCGATGCGATCTTTGGCGACCTGTTCCGCAAGCTGGAGAGGGCCCAAGGGTAGGCTGGCAGAGCCTGCATTACAGCCCAACAAAGTATGAACGGGGCGAGCCACGACAGGCTCGCCCCGTTCTGATATCCGGCTACACACCGGGCGCGTCTACTCGGCCACTTGCCGTGCAGCCACGGGCTGCACGGCTACATCCTCGCAGCCGATACGCCCCTCTTCAATCAGGATAGCGATGCCGCCGCTGGTGAGATCGCTGGCGTCATTCAGCTCGAACAGCTCTTGGCCATTGACCGAGCCGATCAGGCGCTGCCCCTGGACGGTCAGGGCGAGGCGGTAGGGCTGGTAGAGCGACCAATCGTAGGGGCGCTCGGCCAGCACTGTGCGGCCATAGCGCTCTCGCACCAGCCGTGCCACGCCGTTGGCCAACTCTAGCGCATAGTAGCGGTGCAACCCCTGCACCCGAGCCGCGACGCCCATGGAGCGGGCCAGGTTGGCGGTCAGCCGGGCCGTCACCGTATAATCATGCCAGTCGCGGGTGCCCTGCAGCCAGAGCCCGCGCCCCTCGTTCTGGATCAACCGGTAGGTATCCTCTGGGTGCGTACAAGCCGCGCTGCAGGCCTGGGTCCAGGCATCCAGCCAGCGGTGGCCTGCATGGGGAGGCGCATCCAGACGTACATGCGGGGCGCCCCCCCAGGTCAGCCAGTCCAGATAGACAGCGCCATCCACGCGCTCGACAGCCGTCAGATCGATACCGACCCAGGCGATGGGGCAGCCTGCCGGCGCCTCCACAGGCCAGACCGTCTCTATGTCGTCGCCGGGCGCCAGCGTGAACTCGGGACCATGAACGACGAACAGGGCATCGTCCGCCCCATAGGCCTTGACGAACAGGCGGCCCTGTACATCTTGCGGGTTTTCCGCATCAGCCACCAGGCGGGCCCGCAGCGTCTGCCCCGGGAACAGTGTGGGGGAGGCCACCATGCGATAGCCGCCCGAGGCGGCGAGGTTGGGAAAGGTCTCGCGCTGCACGCGGGCGCGGCGCCCCGGGGCCAGGGCGTGCAGATGCAGCGCCAGACTGCGCTCGCCGTGCAAACTGTGGCCAGTGACATTTTCCAGGGCCACCACGCCGCGGCACTCGGGACTGTCCTCGGGGACCCAGCCCTGCACCGAGCCGGGCAGCTCAAAATGATAGCGGGCGCCCTGCTTGCGCGCTGGCAGTGCATCACCCCACAGCGCGTGGCCGACGCTGGCCACCCGATAGGCCTCGGTGGCGGCATCGGTCACAGCCTGGCCCACATCCGCCGTTGGCAGGTACATGCGGTCGGCCACGGGGCCGCGCCAGTCAGGGCCCGCATCCAGGCCCGCCAGGCCATGGGCTACCCCCAGCACGCAACCCACGTTGCCCGAGTTACAGTCGGTGTCCCAGCCGGCAGTGTTCACCACCGTCATGCCCCGGCCAAAGTTGCCCTCGCTATAGAGCAGTGCCAGGATCACCACGGCATGGTTGGGGATCATGTGGCAGTTGCCGCCATACTTGTCATAGCCATAGTGCATCACGATCTGCTGGAACGCCTCGTACCAGGAATCGTAGCGGGCGTGCCATTCGCGCACGTCCTGGATTACGCGATAGATGAGCGACGCGTCGGGAATCAGCCCCGTGGCGACATCCAATAGCGTCGCGATATCGGGCTCTACAAAGGCCTGGGCCACCAATGCCGCTACGATCTGGGCGCCATAGATGGCCTCGCCGTCATGGCTGACGCTGGCGGCGCGCTGGGCCAGGTCGGCAGCCCGCTCGGGGTCCCCGGGACAGATCAGCCCCCAGCCGTCGATAAAGATCTGGGCCCCGATCTGCTCGGCCACCACCTTGCCGTTGAGGGCGATCGAGCCGCTCTGGGGCGCGGGGATGCCCGCCTTGAGGCGCAGATAGGCCGTGTGCTCGGTGGACATGCCCATCCCGCCCCACCAGAGAATCGTCTGGTTCTCGATCAAATAGTCGAGCCAGGTCTGGCCGATCTGCTCGGCGGTGAGCTCCAGGCCTACGCCGTGGTCGGGCATGGCCCGCAGGAAGGCAAAGGTGCCCGAGATGTCATCGTCGATGACGATCAGGGGCTTGTTCAGGTGCTCGTGGACATAAAACTGGATCTCGCCCAGCTCGGTCAGGATGCGGTCATGGGTCCAGCCCTCAAAGGGGCGCCCCACATACACACCAATGATCTTGCCCAGCACCCCGGCATACACCCGTTCGAAATAGTCGTTTGGAATGGTCGCCACTTTACCCTCCGCTGTTTGTTGGTATCTTTGCAGGCCAGACGTCAATCTGCGTGCCGCTCCTCATGCCTCGCGCCGAGGCGTAATGCGCAGCACAACTGCATGCTCGCTGGGGCGCTGGGTTGGCAGCCTGACACGTAGCCCGCGCACGCCCTGGCTCCACGCCAGCGGCTCCGGAACGCCCAGCATCTCGACTGTACCGATGGCCTGCCCATAGAGCTTGAGCTGCGTCCCCAACGATTGGATCACGATCTCGCCGCCCTCGGGCCAGCCCAGCGCAATGGCGTACAGCAGATCCCCTCTCGTAGTGAAACGAATGTCACGTGGGCCAAAGGCCTCCCGCTTGGTGTCGGCGAACGATCCGGCCACCACGGCGGTGGGCCCCTCGCCATAGACCCGCCAGGGGCGCGTGCCATAGATCGCCTCGCCGTGCTGCGCCAGCCAGCGCCCCATCTCGAGCAGGGTCTCTTGCTCGGGCTCGGGGATGGTGCCGTCGGGGCGTGGGCCGATGTTCAGCAGCAGCGCGCCATTCTTGCTGACGATGTCCACCAGATCGTGGAGCAGCGTCGTAGCGCTCTTGTACTCTTGGTGCTCCACATAGCCCCACGAGTTCTTGGAGATCGAGGTGTCCGTCTGCCAAAAGAGCGGCCGGATGTCGGTGAGCTGGCCCCGCTCGATGTCATATACCGCCGTCCCCTCCGGAAAGGCGCCGTGCTTGTAGTTGATGGCAACGCCCCGCCCCCACTGGGCACCCCGGTTATAGTAGTGGGCGGCAAAGCGCTGCAGATAGGGCGCAAAGGCCGGCTCCTCGATCCACCAGTCGAACCACACCAGTTGGGGCTGGTACTTGTCCACCAGCTCACAGGTGCGCGCCAGCCAGTCCTCGAGAAAGGCCTCGTGGGGCTCGGTGGTCCGCGGCTGGGCCGGCGCATACAGGCCGGCGTAGCGGGGGTCTTGGACGTCCGACTCGAACTGCATGCCGCCATCGTAGAACCACCAGTGCTCAGCGCGATGGCTGGAGACGCCCAGGATCAGCCACTGACGGCGCAGCGCCTCGGCCAGCTCGCCGATCACGTCGCGGCGGGGGCCCATCTTGGCGGCGCACCAGTCCGATAGTCCGCAGTCATACATGGCGAATCCGTCATGGTGCTCGGCCACCGGCACCACAAAGCGGGCGCCTGCCTGTCGAAACAGTCCCGCCCATTGATCCGGATCGAACTTTTCGGCGGTGAACTGGGGAATCAGATCCTTGTAGCCAAAGTGGCTCTGGAGCCCATAGGTGGCCATATGGTGCTCGAACTCGGGCGTGCCCTGCTGGTACATGTTGCGCGGGTACCACTCGTTGCCGTATGCGGCCACCGCATACGGGCCCCAATGAACAAAGATCCCGAACTTGGCATCCTGATACCACTGGGGAGTCTGATAATCCTGCAACGATTCCCAGGTCGGCTGGAACGGTCCCTCGGCGATGCTCAAGCGGTCTTCCATGGTAGCTATCTCCTTGCAGGTGGCATCATAGGGCCGTATACAGGCGGTGCTTCTCCCATGCTTGTAGCACTGTAGAAAAGCCCGAGCCCGACGTCAAGGATGGGATACCAGAGATGGGCTGACCGATGTCAGCCCATCTCTGGTTCGGAGGGTGTCATGAGGTATGCCAACGGCAGACGGGTGATCTAATCGTCCAACGGGTTGAGCATGCCTGCCAGAGCGAACGAACTGAGATGGCATATCTCGACACGCAACAGGTTTGCGGCCGGATCACGGTAGTAGGCAGCGGACGGGGTGCATGTCATGGCCGCATCCACCCATCGATTCCCCTGACGCAGATAGAGCCTGAGCGTCGTCTCATCCAGGCCCGCCACCTCGCAGTCCTTGTAGGTCAGCGTCACCATCACCGGCTCCCTTAGTGCGAGGTTAGCCAATGGTTGATCGTCACGATAAGCTTGCAGATCAAACCTGCGGCCGGCATACGAAAAGGGAGCGGGCAGATCCACGGCCCCAGCAAGGGGATAATAGGCCAGGGTCGTCGACTCTGTCAGCACACCGGCAGGCACCACGATCGTGGCCGCCTGGCCAGGTGTGCCGGTCCAATGCACCACGCCCCCCTCCTCGGGATCTACGACAGCTACACGTACATTCTGAGTGGAGCGCCAGTTGGGATCCTTGCTGTCGAGAAAACTCTCTATCTCCGGATCATGCGTCCAGATCTGATTGTTACCCAAGTAGACGTCCGGCGTGTGCCAGCTATAGAGCTGCACGCCCAGCAGCGTTAGATTGGTGATCGAGTGGGGGAGAGGCCCCCGGATCGAGTTATACCGCAGCCTGAGGTCTCGCAGATCGGTCAGGTTGCCTAGAGTGGGCGGTATGATGCCGCTCAGCGAGTTGCCTCGAAGATCCAGATGTTGCAGGTTCCTGAGCTGCCCCAACTCGGGGGGAATCGTACCGGTGAACCAGTTGAACTGAAGCGAGAGTCGGCGCAGATTGGTCAGATTGCCCAACTCGGGCGGTATGGTTCCCTCTAGCTGATTGCTCAAGAGAGCCAGCTCCTCGAGATTCGTGAGATTGGCCAACTCTACCGGGATCGCCCCAGTGAGGTGGTTCGATGCAAGGCCAAGATAGCGTAGCTCGTCGAGATTGCCCAGAGCCTGTGGAATCTCGCCGCTCAGTTGATTGTTGGTGACACAGAGATGCTGCAGATCGGCCAGACTGGCCAATTCCACAGGGATGGGGCCGCTCAACTGATTGTAACTCAGGTCGAGATGCTGCAGTTTCGTGAGACTGGCTAGCTCGATCGGTATCGCCCCCTCAAACTGGTTACGATTCAGAGGGAGGTACTCTAGTTCTGTCAGGCTCTCTAGCTCGGGCAGGATCGCCCCGCCTGGTTGGTCCCTATCCCATGGGAGCCGCTGTAGGGTGACGGGACCCGTCAACTCTGACGGAAATATCTCAACCGGGTCGTCGCCTGTGTCATCCAGGTCTGACGGGATCGACCCGCTCAACTGGTTGTGCTTTAGGTCGAGACGCTCCAGCTTGCTCAGGCTTCCCAGTTCGCCGGGGATCGGTCCGGTCAGCTCATTGTAGCCAAGATCCAACGCCACCAGGTTATTGAGATTGCCCAGTTCGGGCGGGATCGAGCCACGCAGCCTGTTTCCACCAAGGACCAGCTGCTCTAGTCTGCCCAGATTGCCCAACTCTGGAGGGATGGGGCCTTCCAGTTCATTTTCATGCAAGGCTAGCTCTCGAAGATGCGCGAGGTTACCCAGCGCGGGCGGAATCGATCCGCGAAGGTTGTTCATGCCAAGATCAAGCTTGGCGATGTGCCCGCGCGCACAGGTTACGCCGTACAATGCACAGGGGATGTCTGTGGGCAACTCCCATATCTTGTGCCAGGTTTCACCATTCGTTGCGTCATAGAGGACCTCCAGAACTCGATACTCGTGTTGCGGGATCTGACGCTGGTTGGCTTGAACGGCCTGCAAGTTGCTTACCATGCTGATCCCTAAAAACAACAGTGCCAGTAGCATCTGCGAAGTGATTCGCATCAGAGACATGATTCGCCTTTCCTTTCGGTTCAGGATCGATATCGCTTTTGGCTCTGGGCAATATCAACCACTTACAACATTATAGGGGGCGAGTTTACAATATGTCAATACTTTTCTCATAGAAAGGGCATTTATGACGGTATATCTTGCCTCTTGTCGCTCATAGACTGGCTATAGAACATCTGATCTTGAAAAGATGGTTATATATATCTGATCCTTTTATATTTCACTTTTTATTGGATACAGTAGGTTTTCATACATGAGCCAGAGAGCCTCCAACCAATTATTCCCAACTTGCACACAGGTTATCCACAGGGCGTGCCAAGTTATCCACAGATGTTATCCACAGATTGCACACGTGCACCTGGCCTCACTTGACACCCCGGAGGCTTTGGCGCATAACTTACGCTCGCAACGTCAACCCAGCAGGAGTGAGACATGCAGATCACCGATGTCAAGAGTTACCTCGTGAGTCCCCAGAGCCATACCGCCGGCATGATCGGCGGCAAGAACTGGCTCTTTGTTCGCGTCGAAACCGATCAAGGTCTCGTGGGATGGGGCGAGTGCTACACCCAGTTGGATCGTGACGTGGCCATCGAACGCCATGTCAAGGAACTGGCGCGCTATCTCGTGGGACAAAGCCCCTTTGCCATCAAGTACTTTACCACTACTGTGTACCGCGATTTCGCCGGACGGCGCGGCTCGATGGACCTGTACTGTGCCATGAGCGGCATCGAGCAGGCACTGTGGGACCTGACCGGCAAAGCCCTGGGTGCCCCGGTGTACAATCTGCTGGGTGGCGCCTGCCGGGACCGGATTCGCGTCTATGCCAACGGCTGGTATGGTGGTGCCCAGACACCCGAGGCCTATGGAGAAATGGCCGCGCAGACAGTGGCGCTCGGATTCACGGCCCTCAAATTCGACCCCTTCCCAGGCCCCTGGCGCCTCTATGTGGATCGGGAGCGGGAAAAGCAGTTTGTGGATACGGTGGTTGCGGTCCGCGAGGCCGTAGGCCCCGATGTGGATCTGCTGATCGAGGGGCACCGGCGCCTGGCCCCCATGCATGCTGTGCGGCTGGCCCATGAGATCGCCCCGCTGGGGATCTACTGGTATGAGGAGCCAGTGCCTGTGGACAATGCGGCGGCCCTGGCCGAGGTACGCAGCGAGGTCTCTATCCCCATCGTGACGGGCGAGACCCTCTACTGCAAGTCAGACTTTGTGCCGGTGTTCGAGCAGCGCGCGGCGGACATCATCAATCCCGACGTTTGCAGTTGCGGCGGCATCCTGGAGCTCAAGGAGATCGCGGCCATGGCCGAGCCCTATTTCGTGGCCGTGTCGCCCCACAACTATAACAGCACTAGCATGGGCCTGGCCGCCACGGTGCAGGCCGCGGCCACCATGCCCAACTTTATCATCACCGAGTATTTCCTGAACTTTGAGACCACCAGCGCCGCAATCGCCCATAATCCCCTGACACCCGAGAATAGCTACATCGCTCTGCCCGATCGGCCGGGCCTGGGCGTCGAGTTGGATAAAGAGGCCTTGACCGCCCACGCCTACCAGCAATATCCCCGGCGCACCTTTGTCGGCATGGGTGGCGAGCTATAGCCAACCCGCATGTTGGGCTCGCTGATGAGCGGTTGGCCGAGCGAAGGTATCACAGCGCCGACGCGTTCCCCCAGTAGTGGAGAATCCAGAACGCGAGCTTTTGCCCGATCATCTACATAGACCCGCCTCGATGCCCCGCGTGGTGCGCGTGAGATGGCGGGCCGCCGATCAAGGGGAATTCCTCAGACAGAAAACGGGCCAGATGAGGATATCTGGCCCGCTTGGTCTGTCTACTGTCATGGAATGGAACGATCAGGTCCTCTCCTGGATATAGGTGCCGCAGACCTTGCGAAAATGAAAGCCATAGATCGCCAGAGTGATCGCCTCAGGAAAGAGCCGCGGCCGGGTAAACAGCGTCCAAAAGATCAGCTTCCAATACTCCCGGCGCTCCTGCCCCTTGACCCCCAGCGCCACAATGGAGCGGAAAAAGGCCGCCAGGTACTGCCAGTCGAGCCGATAGCGGATGATACGCGACTTGTTGTATGTTCTGAGAAAGGTGCGCACCCGCTGATAGTAGAACTCGGGCGCATAGATGGTCTGCAGGATGCGATGGTAGCCCTCATGTAGCAATTCGGGAGCCATCTTGGGCTCGAAATTCATGGTATCATCGGTATTGTTGCCCGAGGTAGCGCCCACCAGACGTCCCTCTTTGCGCAGTCGCTCGTACAGACGGGTACCAAAGGGCGCCTGCAACAACCCTACCATCGCCGTCACGATGCCGCTGCGTTGAATGAACTCGATCTGCCGCTGAAAGATCGAGGGCGTATCACTATCGAACCCGACGATAAACCCGCCCTGCACCTCCAGGCCGGCCTCGTGCATGCGATGCACCGCCGCCACCAGGTCGCGGCCCTGGTTCTGAATCTTGTTGCACTCGGCGAGCGAGTCCTCGTCGGGCGTCTCGATGCCCACAAAGACCCGCTCGAATCCAGCCTGAACCATCAGCTCCATCAGCTCGGAATCATCCACAAGATTGATGGATACCTCGGTCTGAAAGGCATAGCCCGTCTTGCCCTGGCGCCACTCGATCAGCGCCGGCAAAATCTGCTGCTTGAGCTCGTGCTTGTTGCCAATCAGGTTGTCGTCCACAAAGAACACGTTGTCCCGCCAGCCCGCGTCGTAAAGGGCATCCAGCTCCCAAATGATCTGCTCGGCGGTCTTGGTGCGGGGGCGACGGCCCAACATGGCGGTGATATTGCAGAACTCGCAATCAAAGGGACAGCCACGCGAATACTGGAGGCACATCGAAGAGTAATGCCGCAAATCCACCAGATCCCACTGCGGCGTCGGTGTGGTGTGCATATCGGCAAAGCCTTCGCACTCGTACACGCGCTTGAGCTCGCCCCTCTCCATGTCCTCCAGGAAGGGCGGCAACGAGACCTCGGCCTCCCCCAGGACAAAGTGGTCCACCTCGCCAAAGTCCTCCCACTCTCCCAAAAAGAGCGGACCCCCTGCCACGA
>SLPC01000136.1 GCA_007132185.1 Anaerolineae bacterium
CCGCCCCCCGCCCAGCCTACCCTGGCCGTCAGTCCTACGCCCACCCGTAATACGGCGGTGGCCCTCAATCCTCTGGTATCACGGGTCTTGGTCTCGCCCCAGGTATGGGATCACGATGACCTGCACGAGCTCATCGACGCGCGATGGTACGCCAGCGAGCCGTCGGTTGCCATCACCGAGGGCGCCCTGCGCATCACGGGGGCCCAGCCCTGGGCATCCTGGTGGGGGACCCGACGCACGTTTGAGGGCGGCGACGCCGTGCTGTTGCGTTTCCGGCCGGGCTCTGGCGCGCAGTTCGAGTTCCACTTGGAGCGTGGCACCTGGGCCACGGGCGATTATCGTCGCTGGGCCTTTCATGTGGGCACCCGCTTTGAGATGAGCATCATCAAAGGAGCCGAGCCGCAGCGCTGGGGCGAGCTCGTGGGGCAGCTCTCGCCCCAACCCGAGCAATGGTACCATCTGCTGCTGGGAATGGATCCTCACGGAGAGTTTGTGACCTATCTGTGGGAGGATGGAGCGTCCGAGCCACAGTTGGCATACCGCCGGCCGATGGATCTCGAATGGCAAGGGCCTGGATGGGTGTTCGGCGCCGGCGCCAACCGTGGCACAGTCGACATCGATTCCGTGACCGAGGTCGCCTTTCTGCGTGTGGCTCAGCCCGATGGAGCCGACGCCCACTTTTGGCGTGCTCTGGCTCTCGTGGACCAGGATGACACGGATGGCGCCATAGAGGAGATGGATATGGCGATCCAGGCAGAGCCCGACAACTCTACCTATCTCTACTATCGTGGGTTGGCCCACTGGAGCGTGGGGCAGATCGATGAGGCGCTGTCCGATCTGGAGCGAGCGTCGGAGATCAAGCCGGACAATGACGAGTACCATCGCCAACTGGCGTGGCTTTACGCTCGGGAGCGCGGCGATTTGGAGAGCGCTGAGACACATCTTGAGCGAGCCCTGGCCCTGTCGCCCCTCGAGGCGCGCAACTATCGGCTGCGCGCCCTGATCCTGCGCGATGTGCAGCACCAGTTTGCGGCGGCCATCGTCGATCTCGACAACGCCATCGAGCTCTCGCCACAAGAGGCAGAGCTATACTGGCTGCGAGGGGAAACGCATAATCTGCTGGGCGAATATGCCACAGGGCTTGATGATGGCATCAGGTGCGCCAATCTGCAGTCTGAGGATGCCGCCTGCTATCTGCAGCAGGCGCGCAGCTATGTGGGGTTGGACGATAGTGAGGCTGCCGTGGCGGCCTACAGCCTGTTCCTGGATACGACCGATCGCGTCATTTGCCCGGGCTGTCGCGAAGAAGCCGAGGCCTATATCGTACAGCACCAATAGCAAGTGCACGCCTGAACATAGTCCCCGTCGCTGAGCGCTCGCCACTGTCTCTGAATGCACACGATCCGGTGATCTGGTAAAAAAAGGGGTTGCATTCTAAACCAGTTTCGTATACAATAGGCGTTGTGGAGAGGTTGTCAATGAGGATGACATCCTCTCCTTGTCGATAGTTTGGTTAGATGATTCATCGGCCTGTGCGCGACCAGATCATAGCGCGAACATACCAACAGAAAAGAGGTAGTTCCAAGAGCGAGGCACCCATGCCCCCTTTGCAGCGTCCCGAGATCATCGTCATTCCCGTTAGTGGAGGCAACGAACCATGAATGCAGCACTTTCCACACCAACGATCTCACCAGACATGGGCCAGGAAACGCCTTGTCGCCCAGATAATCGCCCCACCGTCAGCGTCGTGATACCAGCTCTCAACGAGGCAGAGAGTCTCCCCCATGTGCTCCCACGCATTCCCGACGAGTGGGTGGACGAAGTGTTGCTCGTGGATGGGCGTTCAGAGGACAACACCGTAGACGTGGCCTGCAGCGTCCGTCACAAGACCCGCGTTGTGATGCAGCACGGCAAGGGCAAGGGAGCTGCCATTCGGAGCGGGTTTGCCGCCGCGAGGGGCGACATTGTCATCACGATGGATGCTGATGGCTCCATGGATCCGGCAGAGATCCCTGCCTTTGTGGGGGCGCTGGTATCGGGCGCCGACTTTGCCAAGGGCTCGCGCTTTTTGCAGGGAGGCGGTACCGACGACATGCCTTTTCATCGCCGCCTGCCCAACAAGGGGCTGACGATACTGGCCAATCTGATCGCCAGCACACAATATACCGACATCACCTACGGCTACAATGCCACCTGGCGGCGCCATGCGGGCGCTCTGGGGCTCGATATCGATGGTTGGGCGAACGAAATCATCACCAATCTGCGCGCCGCCCGCAGCGGTCTGCGAGTCGTCGAGGTAGCCAGTTTCGAGCGGGAGCGCGTCGCTGGCGAGGCCAAGTTGATGGCCCTCTCCGCCGGATGGACCATTCTCAAGGCCATGCTCCAGGAGCCCTTTGCCAAGGGACATCGAGGCCAGATCGAGGGAGAAGTGACGGAGGAGAGTATCCTGCGCCTGGGAGAGGATGAGCCCCAGACGCTGGTGGCCTGGGAGTGTGATCAGTTAGCCGACAGCGACGATGTGTCTGCGAAATCCAACGGCCACAGCACATCGCGCGAGATCGAACTGAACCGTTGAGAGAGAGCGACATGTCCTCTGAGACGCCTCCTACACACCTGACAGATCGCCCTGGGGCCGCCGCGCAGACGCATCAGATGCACCCAGCACGGGAGACCGGGCAGCGCTCGGCCCGCGTGGCGGTCATCATCGTGCATTGGCTCAACATGCACGACACGGTCGAGTGCCTGGCTTCGCTCGCCGCCGTAGCGTACGACCCTTTGCAGATCATTGTCGTGAATAACGGCTCTCCCGACTGGGATGAAGCGGAGGCGCGGCGCGCCTGGCCTGCGGTAGAGGTAGTTACATCGCCCACCAACGTGGGCTTTGCCGCCGGCAACAATCTCGGCATTGCTTATGCTATAGAGGCCGGCGCCGATCTGCTACTCTTGCTAAATAACGACACGACCGTAGAGCCCGATCTGGTGCAGGCCCTGCTGCCGGCATTCGATGACCCGCGCGTGGGCATTGCCGGGCCGATCATCACCTATTACGATCGCCCTGCGACGGTGTGGTCGGCCGGTGGCACGATGAACCGCTGGCTTGGCTATACGCTCAATCCGCAGATGGATCGCCCCCTGGCCGACGTTGAGGCCGAGGGGGATCGCGCTGTCGACTATATCAATGGCTGCGCCCTCATGGCGCGCCGAGAGGTATTCGAGCAGGTGGGCGGGCTCTGGGAAGAGTTCTTTCTCTATTTCGAGGAGGCTGACCTCTGCCTGCGCGCCCATCGGGCCGGCTATAGCAGCTGGCTGGTGGCCAAACCGCTGGTACAGCACAAGGTCTCGTCTAGCGGCGGGGTGCGGGGTAGCAACGCCCTCACGCCCTCGAAAGCCTACTATTTTGGCCGCAATGTGTTCCACCTGTTACGCCGCAACAGCCGAGGCCTCTGGGCCATCTCGGGCACAGCCAGCCAGTTTCTTGTCGTATTTCCGTATCACTTGGTACAGTCGCTCCGGGCACGCCATCCCGGTGTGATGCTCTCTTATGCAGCGGGCATGTGGGATGGCATCCGCGGCCGCGCGGGCCGTCGCGCGACATGAGGCCGCCCAGGAGAACACACGAGCAATGGCGGAGAGGATTCGTTCATGACAGATTCGTTCGTTGACGTCTCGGTGGTGGTGCGCACCTATACCGAGGAGCGTTGGCATTATCTGGTCGATGCGCTCGAGTCGGTCCAGCGCCAGGCAACACCGCCACGCGAGCTTGTTGTGGTAGTGGATCATAATCCGGACCTGCTGGCCAAAACGCAGGAACGATTCCCCGACGCGCTGGTGGTAGAGAACACCGAGCCGCGCGGCTCCAGCGGGGCCTGGAACAGCGGCATTATGGCCTCGAGCGGCGAGGTGATTGCCTTTTTAGACGACGATGCCATCGCCGCTCCCGATTGGCTGGAGCGGCTGTGGGGCGCCTATGGCGAGGACTCGGTGATGGGTGTTGGTGGCTCGATCCACCCTGTGTGGGAGACGCCCTCCCCGCCCCGCTGGTTCCCCGGAGAGTTTCTCTGGGTGATCGGCTGTACCTATCGCGGGCTGCCCGAGACCACCGCGCCCGTGCGTAACCTGATCGGCTGCAATATGTCGTTTCGCCGCAAGGTCTTTGAGGAGATCGGCGGCTTTCGCAAAGGCATGGGCCACGTGGGCGGGCGCCCCATCGGCGATGACGAGACCGAGCTATGCATTCGCATCGCGCACCGCTGGCCCGACGGGGTCTTGTTGCACCATCCGCCGGCCCACGTGTATCACAAAGTCCCTGCGTCGCGCGCCCGTTGGCGCTATCTGTACTCTCGCTGCCAGCTCGAAGGTCGCTCCAAAGCGCTGATGAGCAGCCTGGTGGGCACGCGCGATGGCCTCTCGGCCGAACGCGCCTATGTCTTTCGCACGCTGCCCCGGGGCGTGCTCCGGGGCCTGTTTGATACCCTGCGAGGCGATTGGGCCGGGCTAACGCGCGCCTGGGCCATCGTTTCGGCGCTGGCCGTTACTGGGGCCAGCTACAGCCTGGGCGTGGTACAGCAACGCGTCAAGCCGGAGGTAGGAGACTATAGTATCGTACCGATCAAGCCCATACAGCAATCGGAAGAGAGCCATGGATAGTCCGATGCGCATACTGATGCTTACCCAGTCGTATCCGCCGGTCTTGGGCGGCATCGAACGGCATGTCCGTGATCTGGGCAATGAGCTTGTGGCCAGGGGCCATAGCGTGTCCGTTGTGACCCTCCGCCAGGAGGACATGGCCCCCTTCGAGTTGGATGGCGACGTACGCGTTCACCGTCTGCGCGGCACGGTGCACCGTTTTTCACGCATCCTCTTTCAGAACCCGGATCGATGGTACGCGCCACCCTTTCCCGACCCCGGTCTCGCGGCCGAGATCCGTCGTATCGTAGAGGACGAAAAACCCGACATTGTGCACGCCCACAACTGGATGGTGCACTCGTATCTGCCGCTGGCCCAGCGCGGCGGGCCGCCTCTGGTCGTCACCCTGCACGACCATGGCCTGCGCTGCCCCAAGTGGGTGCTCATGTACGAGGGATCGCCTTGCTCGGGCCCTGCACTGTTCAAGTGCATACGATGTACCGCCGACTACTATGGACGCATCAAGAGCGTGGTCACGGTGCTGGCGAGCCGCCGCTGGGGCGCCATCGAACGCCGCGAGACCGATCTGTTCCTGCCCGTGAGCCAGGCTGTGGCCGACGGGAACGCGCTGGCTGAGGCCAACCTGCCCCGCCAGGTCATCCCCAACTTTTTGTCGGATTGCGATCCGGCCCCACCGGAGGACAACGAGGCACTAGAGCCCTATCTGAGCCAGCTACCAGATCGCGAGTACATCCTCTATGTGGGCGCCTACGGTCGCTTCAAAGGGTTCCACATCCTGCTCGAGGCCTACAATCAACTGGTGCAGGCTCAGGGGCAGGACAATGTGCCGCCTCTCGTCTTGATCGGCTACGAGACCGGCGAGTTTCCCCTGGCAAGCACGCCTCTGCCGCCCGGTGCCGTCGTTCTGCGGCATTGGCCCCACGATGCTGTGATGGAGGCCTGGCGACGTTGTATGCTGGGCGTCGTGCCCTCGATCTGGCCCGATCCCTGCCCTACGGTGGCAATGGAGGCCATGTCTATGGCCAAGCCCGTCATCGCCTCGCGCATCGGTGGTCTCGTTGACATTATTGCCGATGGCGAGACGGGTCTGCTGGTGACCCCGGATGATCCGGCCGCTCTATGTGATGCGTTGACCGAGCTGGTGGCCAATCCAGAGCGCCGCGAGCGTATGGGTGAGGCCGGCCATCGGCGGCTCGCACTCTTTTGCGCCGACAGTGTCGTGCCCCGCTACGAGCAAGCATATCGCCGCGTGCTAGAGGGCCGTGCTCGCTCCGGGCCCCCCTCTGGGCAGACCACAGCCTCATGAGCGATCCCGTGCGCGCCGGGCACCCAACGCCCACCAAAAGCGCCTGGCTCGTGCCCATGCTGTTGGCCGGCGTGGGCGCCCTATTGGTTGCCCTGGCCATGACGGCAGCGCGTGAGGGCATCGCTTATGCTGACCTTGGCTATTGGACGGGGCTGCTCCTCATGTTCGCACCCGTGGCAGCGCGCCTGACGAGCGCCTCAGCGACACGCGGCGAGCGAGTGATGCTACTGGTGGGCCTGGGACTGTGGCTCTACTTGGTCAAGATTCTGCACAGCCCCACAGCGCTGACCTTTTATGACGAGCTACTGCACTGGCGCACGGCATCCGACATCATGGCCACCGGGCATCTGTTCGGCGAGAATCCGCTGCTTCCCGTGAGTCCTTACTATCCCGGCCTCGAGAGCGCGACGCTTGTGCTGGCACAGTTCGTCGGGCTACCCCTTTACGAGTCCGCAATCCTAATGCTGGCCACGGCGCGCATTCTCGGAGTTCTCGCGCTCTTTATATTCTACGAGCAGGTGACGCGCTCCCATCGCCTGGCAGGACTGGCCACGCTGATCTATGTAGCCAACCCGGCCTTTGTCTATTTCGACCAGCAGTTTGCCTACGAGTCGCTGGGGCTCCCACTCACCCTCTTTTTGCTGTGGATCGAGGCCCGGCGCCAGAGCGAGGCCGGACCGGCTCGGTATGCGTTCGCTGGTCTGGCTGGGCTGATCCTGCCCGTCATTATCGTCACCCACCATCTCTCATCCTACATGCTATCGGCGTTCCTGGTGCTGTGGTCCCTGGTCTGGTTGTGGCTGAGACGCTCGAATCGCGCAAGCCGGTCGAGCCCCCTCTGGCTCGCAGGTGCCGCCATCCTGGGCATAGGGACCTGGTTGTTCCTGGTCGCCCGGGGCACGATCCCCTATTTGGGTGGCAATCTCCTGGTGACGTTGCGCGAGGTCATCAGTCTGATCACGCGCGAGACCACCCTGCGCCGTCTGTTTCACGGCTTTGGCGGCGACGTGGCGCCCCTCTGGGAGCAACTGATCTCGTACGGCGCCGTAATTGGGGTTATGGCCGTGCTCCCCTTGGGACTGCTTGCCGTCTGGGGCCGCTACCGCAACCACTCGCTGGCGCTGACGCTGGGGCTGGGCGCCCTGGCCTATCCCGTCACACAGGTATTGCGTTTCACGCCATTCGGCCTCCAGGTCGCGGGGCGCACGCCCGAGTTTATCTTTTTGCCGCTGGGGTTTGTGCTGGCGGCGGCCTGGCTCCACCTGGGTCTTGCACGAACCGGTCGTCCCAACGTACCCCTGGGCCGGCTGGGCTCCCTGCTCGCGGATTGGGGCGGCGCCATCCTATCGAGGCGGGCGCTGTTTACGGTGTGGATTACGGTACTCTTTGTCGGCGGCGTGATCCTGGGTTGGCCCCGCTGGGGACGCATGCCGGGCCCCTATCTGGTGGTGGCCGATTCCCGGTCCATTGAATCGCAGGGGCTGACAGTCGCCCAGTGGGCCCGCGAGCGGATCGAGCCCCGAGAGCGTATCGCCGCCGACCGGGTGAACGCCCTTTTACTGTTAGCCTATGGTCGGCTGGACCCCGTTACCGCATCATATGATTATGTGAATGTGCCAGAGCTCTTTTTCGCACCAGCATTGGGCCCTGGCCAACGGAACATCATCCGCGAGGGGGAAATCCGCTATATCGTGTTTGACAGGCGGCTGGTCACAGATATCCCAGCGGCGGGGTTCTACTTTGAGCCAGGGGACCGTCCGCCCGAAGAGATTGTTCTGCCGGTGGGCGTGCCCCTGCGAGAGGACCTGGAGGTGCAACCTGATGTGCACCGCATCATGGATAGTGGAGACATCATCATCTATGACGTGGGGGCGATACGCGATGGGCGTTAAGGGCGACCGAATACGCATGATTCTGGCGCTCGCAGGAGCGGACCGTCGCTCCTTGGAGGGGCCGAGCAGAGGGAGGGCGCGTCGTGTATAGGCGCAACGCCGACATCCTTGCCGCGCTAGGCCTGACGGTGGTGGCTCTGCTCCTGGTTCTGAGCGAGGTTCCCGTGGGCATCCTGCGTGGCCTAGTCGCGCTCCCGGTGACACTTATCGTCCCTGGCTATCTGCTGAGTTTGACGCTCTTCCCAGACCGCAAGATGCTCGATGGCGCCGCAAGGATCGCCACCATTATCGGGCTGAATCTGACGATCTCTGTACTCGGCGCCATCCTCCTCCACCTGACCCCCTGGGGCCTACAGCCGGGCTCCTGGGCCCTATGGCTCGGGTTCATTATCTGGGCAGGTAGCGTGGGTGCCTGGGTGCGTCGCCAGCGTCTGGCCCAGACCCAGGATCCCCGCCTGCGTAGGCCCTCATGGAGACGGCTCCTGGCTTGGGGAACGGTCGGGACACTGGGCGCAATCGCCCTCCTGATTGCCATCGTCGGCACGATAATACCCCGTGGCGAACCCTTTACCCAGCTATGGCTGTTGTCGGCGCAGCAAGAGGGCGCACCAGCCGTGCGACTCGGCGTCCACAACGGTGAGAGAACAGCGACCCAGTACCATCTTGTGCTCCTGGCCGATACAGATGTTGTGCAGGAGTGGCCCGTCTTGGTCCTCGCGCGGGGAGAGACTGTCGAATGGCTTGTGCCAACGGCTGAACTCGACGATATAGAGGAACTACGCGCCGAGCTCTACCTGGCCCGGTCGCCTGAAGAGCTATACCGACACGTCCATCTCCGCCCCCTGGGCCTGGAACCGAGGGCAACCCCATGA
>SLPC01000048.1 GCA_007132185.1 Anaerolineae bacterium
CAGGCTGGACGCCGCCGGCTCGGAGGACTATGTGCGTCAGCAGGCCGCGACGCACCAACAGGCGATGCTTGCAACCCTGAACGCCCTGACCCTCGATAGCCCGGCCGCCCGTGAGCTGGAGCATCTGGCGATGGGCATCATTGAGCGTGAGCGATAGGAGCCGGGATGTCAGCGCGCGCCGAGCCCAGCAACCGCTACGGGGCCAAGAGGCGCATCATGCACCACCTGCTGTATCTCTGGGCGGCATCGGTGGCCGTGCGGATTGTCCTCATACTGAGCCTGATCTACTGGCTGGCGCCCCTGGGGAGAGAATGGGCCGCCGGTCGGCACACCCTACCCTCGAGCGTCATCGTTGACCGGCACGGCGAGCATCTGTACGAGCTGATCGACCCCCACGGGGGCGCGCAGCGCGCCGTACCCCTGGACGCGATCCCCCTGCATCTGCGCCAGGCCGTGATTGCCACGGAGGACGCCACCTTCTACACCAACCCCGGGTTCAGCCTGCCGGCCATGGTGCGAGCGCTGTGGCAAAACCTACGCCATGGCGAGATCGTCTCTGGCGCCAGCACCATCACCCAGCAAGTGGCGCGCCAGAGCATGTCCCCCACCCAACGCTATGAGCAGAGCGTGCGCCGCAAGGTGCGCGAGGTGTGGCTAGCCTACCGGTTGACCCGCACCCACTCCAAGGACGAGATCCTGGCCCTGTACCTGAACAGCTCGCACTTTGGCAACCAGGCCTATGGCATCGACGCCGCTGCCCGGGGCTATTTTGCCAAGCCGGCCCGCGAGCTCAACCTGGCCGAATCGGCCCTGCTGGCCGGGCTGCTCCAGGCTCCGATCGCCCACAATCCCCTTGTCAACCCCGAGGCCGCCCAGGCGCGCCAGGCCATCGTGCTCGATCTGATGGTGCGCGGCGGGTATATCTCCGAAGACAGGGCCGAGCTGGCGCTGCGAGAGCCGCTCCACTATGGCGGCGAGCCGTTTCGTATTCGGGCGCCCCATTTCTCCCTGCTCGTCCGCGAGCAACTGGCCGAGATCCTGGACGAGGAAACCCTGGCGCAGGGCGGCTTGACGATCACGACCACGTTGGACTGGGGGCTGCAGCGGGAGGCCGAGGTTCAGGTGCGGCGCCATCTGGCCAAGCTGAATCAGGCCACAGCCGAGGCGCCGGGGCACCGGGTAAGGAATGCGGCCGTGGTGGCGCTGGCGCCCGATGGCGCGGTGCGGATCATGGTCGGGAGCCCCGACTATTTCGACACCAGCATCAACGGCGCCGTCAACGCGACCCTGACGCTGCGCCAGCCCGGCAGCGCCCTCAAGCCGTTCACATACGCCGCCGCCTTTGAGCGCGGGATGTCGCCCGCCACAGTGGTCTCGGATGTGCGCACCACGTTCCTCACCGCCGAGGACGAGCCGTATGTGCCCATCAACTATGATCGCATCTTTCGCGGGCCGGTGCCCCTGCGCGAGGCCCTGGGCTCATCCTACAACGTGGTCGCCGTACGCGTCCTGGACCGGATCGGGATCCAAGCCCTGCCCGACATGGCACAGCGCGTGGGCATCACCAGCCTCTCGCATCCCGAGCGCCAGGGTCTGGCGCTGACCCTGGGCGGCGCCGAGGTTAGCCTGCTGCAGCTCACCGGCGCCTATGCCACCCTGGCGACGAGCGGAGAGCTCGTGCGTCCTTATCTGATCGAGGAGGTACGTAACGCAGACGGGAATCTGTTGTATGCGCATGCGCCTGCGGCGCCGCAGCGGGCCATGGATTCGCGCGTGGCCTATATGGTGACCGATATCCTCGCCGACCCCCACGCCCGCATCCCCAGCTTTGGGCGCAGCAGCGCCCTGAAGTTGCCCTTTTCGGCGGCCGTCAAGACCGGAACCACCAACAACTGGCGCGACAACTGGACGGTGGGCTACACCAGCCAGTGGACGGTGGGCGTATGGGTGGGCAACGCCGACAATACCCCCATGGAGCGCGCAACGGGAGTCACCGGCGCCGCCCCCATCTGGAACGCCGTGATGCGTCTGGCGCACCCTGCAGCTTCGACCCCGTTGGGCCGCCCCGAGGGTTTGGTGGACGTCGAGGTCTGCGCGACCTCGGGCCATCTGCCCACCACAGCCTGCTCCCACCGCCGGCAGGAGTTGTTCCTGCCCGAGCATGCGCCCACCGAGCCCTGCGACATGCACCGCATCATCGTCGTGGATGCCCTCACCGGGGAGCCGGCTGCCGATGACACCCCGCCGGAGCGACGCGTACGGCGCACGGTCACCTATTGGCCCGCTGACGCGCTAGAGTGGGCGCTGGAACAGGGCCTGCCCCTGCCCCCCGAACTGGCGCGCGCTCCGGACATATCCGCCATGAGCCAGCCACCCCAGTTCGATGACGTCACGCCCTACCTGACCTCGCCGGACCACCGGGGCGTGTACAGGCTATCCCGCGAACTGCCTCCAGAGCACCAGCAGCTTCGCATCGCAGCGGTGTGCCCGGCCTGCGCCCTCGGCGACGAGCTCCAGGTGTGGGCCAATGGCATGCTCCTGCACACATGGACGTCGCCCCCCTATCAGCTGCTGTGGCCGCTGGTCGAGGGGGAACATGCCTTTGCTGTCATTTATCATCCATTGGACGAGAACCCTGTCGAGAGCGAACACGTAGAGATCACGGTGATCCAGGGGATCACGAGGATCCAAGAGGTCCCTGTAATCCAAGAAGATCACCAGGATCCAACACCGTTGAGAGGTGAGGCGCCATGAAACGTACCCTTGTACTCGCATTGTGCCTACTGGTCTTGCTCGGCGCTCTTGTCGGTTGCGGCGCGGGTGAGGGCCTGCCGACCCCGGTACCCGCGTTGGAGGCAGAGGCGCCAGCATTTGTGGTTCTGCCCGAAGCGACGGTCATGCCGATGCCAACCGACGTGCCGCCACGCCTGCTGCATCAGATCCCGGCGCGGGGAGAGGAGCTGGCCCTCGACGGCATTCTCGAGCTGATCTTTGATCAGCCGATGGATCGCGCCAGCGTGGAAAGAGCGTTGCGCATCTCGCCCGACGTTGCGGGACGTGTCGAATGGCCCGCCGACGATACGCTACGCTTTGTGCCCGAGCCGGGCGCATGGGAGCGTGACGGCGTGTACAGCGTCCTTGTGGACACCACGGCCAGAGCTGCGACCGAGCTGGAGCTCGCCCGTGAGGTCAGCTTTCGCTTTCGGACCGTGGGCTATCTCGAGGTGGCCGATCTGTTCCCGCGCCCCGATAGCGAGCACACCAGCCCCGAGTCCCAGATCACCGTCATCTTTAACCGCCCCGTGGTGCCCCTCACCGCCATCGAGGAGCAACGTGGGCTGCCGCAGCCTCTGAGCCTTTCGCCCAACGTTGCCGGAAAGGGTGCCTGGATCAACACCTCGATCTACCAGTTCACGCCCTCCGAACGGCTGCTGGCGGGCACCACCTATACCGCCACCGTAGACGCCGGGCTGGAGGCCGCAGGAGCCGTCCTGGCCGAGAGCTACCAGTGGTCCTTCACGACCGAGGTGCCGGCCGTGCTCGCTGTAGAGCCCCTGCCTGACGCACACCTCGTAGACCCCGCCACGGCCATCACGCTGACCTTTGGCCAGGAGATGGACCGTATCTCGGTGCGGGAGCGTTTTGCCCTGCTGTCCCCCATGGGGGAGGATGTCGCGGGCCGCGTAACATGGGATGACACCACGCTACGCTTTATCCCGAGCGAGCCTCTGACCCGCGGCACCGAGTACACCATCCTCCTAGAGTCTGGCGCGCAGGCCGCCCAGGGCGATGCGGAAATCCCGCAAGAAGAGGTCTGGCACTTTACGGTGGCGCCCCTGCCGGCGGTGGTCCTTACGCGTCCCGCACAGGACGCCACCGGGGTGAGCACGTGGGAATCGATGCAGGTCAGCTTTTCTGCCCCCATGGACCGGGCCAGCGTGGAGGAGACCCTGACCATCACGCCGACGGCGCAGACGTACCTGTTCTGGCAGAACGACGATACCGAGCTATGGCTCTCTGGCGCCCTGGGCCCATCTACCCAATACACCGTCACCGTTCCTGCCGAGGCACTGGATCGCTTTGGCGAACCGTTGACCGAGGCCCTTGTCTGGCGGTTCGAGACGAGACCCCTGGAACCATCGCTGACCCTCGTGACCCAGGGGCCGGTGGGTGTGTACAACGTCCACACCGACAGCGGCCTAACGGTGCGCCATGTGAACATCGCGCAGGCAGATTTCGAGCTATACTCCCTGTCCCCTGCTGAACTGGTGACCCTGATCCGCGACGGCGGTTGGCCTGAATGGGACCGGTACCGACCGCGCTCGCAAGACCAGATCGCGACCTGGTCCGAGCGCCTTGAGGCCGAACTGAACCAGAGCCGCAGCGTGGTCACGCGCCTGGCACCCGCACTTTGGGAGCCGCTGCCCTCGGGGATCTATGTCTTGCGGGCCACAGCCCCCGAGGTGCGCCGCGCCGAGCACCACATCCTGGTCATGACAACGATGAACGTGACTCTCAAGACCGCCCCTGAGCAGGCGTTGGTCTGGGTCACGGATCTGCGCGATGGACAACCCATGGCGGGCGTGGACGTGCTCCTGTATGGCGCCATGGGCCGTGAGGTAGACCGCGGACGCACGGACGCGGACGGGCTGCTGGAGCTATCGCCGCCCGAGCAGTGGCGCTGGGAGAGCCTTATCGCCATTGCCTATGACGGCGACGACATTGGCGTGGCGGCAAACCAGTGGAGCGAGGGCATCCAGCCCTGGTCTTACAATCTGCCCGTAGCCTGGGAGACACACGACTATAGCGGCTACTTTTACACCGAGCGACGCATCTATCGGCCGGGGCAGACCGTCTATTTCAAGGGCTGGCTGCGCGCCGATGACGACATGGCTTTCAGCATGCCCTCGATGGACGAGCCTGTGCGCGTGACGCTGATGGACAGCCATGGCCGTGAGGTATGGCAGGACGAGCTCGCTCTCAGCGAGATGGGCGCCCTCGATGGCCAGATCATCCTGGGGGATGATGCGCCCCTGGGGTACTATGTGCTGGTGTTCCGCTATGCCGGCGAGTACTGGGAGGCATCGTTCCAGGTTGCCGAGTACCGTCGGCCCGAGTTTCAGGTCACGGTCACGGCAGAGCAAGAGGTCATTTCTAGCGTGCCGCTGGAGGTCGCCGTTGCCGCCGAGTTCTATTTCGGCGGCCCCGTGTCGGATGCCGACGTGCTCGTGCGCGTGTTCGGCGAGCCCTACTTCTACGATCGGTACCAGGGCACAGAGTACTATAGCTTTGGCGACTATGACCATGAGGACCGCGAGGCGCGCACCCTCGATATGGGCCTGCTGACCGAAGAGCGTGGACGCACCGACGAGCAGGGGCGCCTGAACATCATCGTCCCCACCGAGCTGCAGGGCTTTCAGAGCCGTCGCTTTTTGGTCGAGACGTCGGTGGTGGATGTTGACAATCAGGAGGTCACTGGCCGTACGGCCCTGATCGTGCACAAGGGCGATCTCTATGTGGGCCTGACCGCCGAGAGCTATGTGGGCGCCGCCAACCAGCCCATGAGCATCGGCCTGCTTACCCTGGACGCGCAGGGCGAGCAGGCCATCCGCCAGCGCGTGGATCTCGTGGTGGCGCGCCAGGAGTGGTACAGCGTGCAGCAGCGCGGCACCGACGGCAACTACTACTGGGAGAATCAGGTACGCAGCAGCCCGGTCCACACCGAGACGGTGATCACCGATCTGCGCGGCTTGGGCGAGCTGAGCTTTGTCCCGCCCGAAGGCGGCACCTACAAGGTACTCGCGACGGCCGAGGACGAGGCCGGCAACGTCGTGCGCAGCAGCCTGTATGTGTGGGTCAGCGCCACGGGCTATGTCAACTGGGGCCAGGAGAACAACAGCCGCATCGAGCTGGTGGCCGACCAAAAGAGCTATGCCCCCGGCGATGCGGCACTGATCCTGATTCCCTCGCCCTTTGAGGGCCCCGTAACGGCCTTGCTGACCATCGAGCGTGGAAGCATCCTGTCCCATCACCTGATCGAGTTGCAGAGCAGCAGCGATCTGCTTCGCCTCCCCATCCGGCCCGAGTACGCGCCCAACATCTTTGTATCCGTGGTTCTGGTGCGGGGCATGGGCGAGGATATGCGTGACCCTGGCTTTCGCGTAGGTTATGTCATGTTACCGGTATCGCCCGAACAGCACGAGTTACAAGTCACGCTCACACCCGACCGCAACAGCCCGTACCAGCCCCGGGAGGAGGCCTCCTTTACCGTGGAGGTCAGCGACTATCGGGGGCGCCCGGTGCAGGCCGAGGTGGCCCTGCAGATGGTGGACCTGGCCATCGAGAGCCTCGTGGGCGGCCCGCCGCCCAACATCATGGCCGCCTTTTACGGCGAGCGCGGGCTGGCCGTAAATACGGCGCTCTCGCTGGTGCGCAGGCGACCGCCTGACATGGCGAGTGTGGACGAGGATGGCAAAGGGGGCGGCGGCGGCGAAGAGGGCCAAGGCCTACGCACCGAGTTCCCCGAGACGGCGCTGTGGGAGCCCATCGCACGCACCGGCCCCGACGGCACGGTCACGGTCAGTGTCACCCTGCCCGACAATCTGACGACCTGGCGGCTGACCGCCCAGGCGGTCACGCCCGAGACCCAGGTGGGCCGCGGCCAGGCCGACATCGTGAGTAATCTCGACATCATGGTCCGGCCCATGGCGCCCCGCTTTTTCGTCATCGGCGATGAGGCGCTGCTGGGGGCCGTGGTCCACAACAACACCGGGGATACTCTCGAAATCGAGGTCCAGCTTGACGCGGAAGGTCTGATGATCTCGCGAGAACAGCAGAGCATCCAGGTCCCAGCAGGCGCTCGCCAGGCCGTGGAGTGGTCAGTGGTGGTGGCGCACGTAGACGCCGTGGTGCTCACCTACTCGGCCCAGGGTGGCGGCCACCATGACGCCACGCGCATCACGATCCCCGTCTATTACGCCAGCACGCCCGAGGTGGTGGGCACGGCGGGGGTCGTCGAGGAGCGCGTCATCGAGGCGCTACGGCTGCCCGAGACCGTCCAGCCGAATCAGGGTGAGCTTACCGTACAGTTGGAGCCGTCGCTGGCCGCCGCCATGCGCGAGGGCGTCGACTATCTTGAGGCCTTTCCCTATGACTGCGTCGAGCAGACCGTCAGCCGCTTTTTGCCCAACGTGGTCACGTTCAACGCCCTGCGCGATCTGGGCATCGAGCAGCGGGACCTGGCCGCCCAGCTTCCCCAGCAGGTGGCCATTGGGCTACAACGACTCTACACGCTGCAAGGGTATGATGGCGGATGGGGCTGGTGGGCCCACGGCGATAGCTCCCCCCTGATCACGGCCTATGCCCTGTACGGCATGGCCCAGGCGCGGGATGCCGGCTTTGTGGTGGAACCCCGCAGCATGGACCACGCCGCCGAGTACCTGTACAACTGGCTGGACCGGACCGAACCCGTGATCCAGGACCACTATGACACCCGGGCGGCGGTGCTCTATGCGCTTGCCGAGGCGGGCAAAGGCGATCTGGGGCGCACCGTGGCCCTGTTCGAGGAACGCGGCCGGTTGTCACTCTTTGCCCAGGCCTATCTGGCCATGACGCTGCACCTGCTCGAGCCCGAGGAGCCTGTGCGGGTGGGTGTCCTGCAGAACGAGCTGTTTGACGCCGCGCTCCTGAGCTCTACGGGGATGCACTGGCAAGAAGAGCACCACAGCCCCTGGCAGATGAGCACCGATACGCGCACTACGGCCATGGTGCTGCGCGCCCTGCTCTGGCTCGAGCCGGAGCAGCGCCTCTTGCCCCAGGCCGTGCGCTGGCTCACTATGGCACGCTCGACGGGCCGCTGGGAGACCACCCAGGAGAACGTATGGGCTATCCTGGCGCTGACCGACTATATGGTGGCCACCGGCGAGCTGGAAGCCGACTATGCCTACAGCCTCATGGTCGACGGCGCCGAGACCGCCCGTGGGCAGGTGACCGCCGAGACTGTAGATCAGCCCGTGCGCGCCATTGTGCCGATGGACGATCTATCTCCTGGCGAGGACAGCTTTGTCCTGATGGAGCGCACGCCCGGTGATGCCCCGGGGCGGCTCTACTATAGCGCCTTTGTGCGCTACTATCTGCCCGTCGAGGAGATTCGAGCCCTGGACCGGGGGATCACTGTCTATCGCGAGTACACGCTGGCCGACCGGCCCGGCAAGCCGGTGATATCGGCACAGGTCAATGACATCCTCGACGTCAAGCTGACGCTGATCATGCCGCGTGACGTCTACTATCTTGTGGTGGAGGATGCATTTCCGGCCGGGTGCGAGGCCCTGGATCCCCGGCTCGCCATCACGCGTCGCGTCGAGGAGATGGACCCCGGCTTGCGCGCCGTGATCGATGAGGATTGGGGCAATGCCGGGTGGCGGTACTCGTACTGGCCCACACATACCGAGATGCGCGATGAGAAACTGGTGCTCTTTGCCACCGAGCTGGGCCATGGCACCTACGAGTTCCGCTACCAGCTTCGCTGCACCACGCCTGGCGTGTTCCGCGTGATCCCGGCCCTGGCCTACCAGATGTACGAGCCCGACGTGTTTGGCCGCAGCCCGGGTCTGGTCCTGCAGATACAGCGTTAGCGTTGCCAGGGAGCTGTGGAGGGCGTGACATCACGCCCTCCACGGCTCGATGTGTGATGACGCAATGCCTGGAAAGGCTTTTTCCCATCAGAGCGCCCAAACTTGAGTTCTACGCCACTCGCTGGTACCATGTGGATGAAATTAATGCGTTATCAAGAACGCTTTGGTATGGGAGGATTCGATGGGTGAGATGTCGGTATCGCTAGATCTGAGCCGCCTGCAAAAGGCCAAACCTGCGGAGAAACGGGAGGAGACACAGGTCAGAGACCTGATCATCGTCGGCGCAGGCCCTGCCGGCCTCACGGCTGGTCTGTACGCAGGCCGAGCCCAGCTCCATCCGCTGATCCTCGTTGGGCAGTCCCTGGGCGGACAGGCAGCCACCACCAGTGAAATGGAGAACTACCCTGGTTTTCCCGAGGGCATTGGCGGTATGGCCCTGGCCCAGCAGATGGCCGATCAGGCCACACGCTTTGGCGCTGAAATCCTCTATGAAGAAGTCACCGGGGTCGATCTATCCAGTGACCCCTTTGTGGTCGAGACCTATGGCCCTAGCTACAAGGCCAAGAGCCTCATCATCTGCACGGGTACCTCGCCCCGCAAACTTGGCGTACCCGGCGAGGCGCGGTTCATCGGCCATGGCGTTTCGTTCTGTGCCACATGCGACGGCTTTTTCTACAAGGACAAGAGCGTCATCGTAATTGGCGGTGGCGATAGCGCCGTGGACGAAGCGCTGTTCCTGACGCGCTTTGCCCAAGAGGTGACTATCATACACCGCCGCGACAGGCTGCGGGCCGGGGCCATCTTGGAGCAGCGGGCCAGGGACAATCCCAAGATCAGCTTTGTCTGGAACACGGTGGTTGAAGAGATCCTGGGTGAGAATGCGGTGCGGGGTGTGCTGGCGCGCAATGTCAAGACCGACGAGACGAGCACGCTGGAAGCGGACGGGGTATTCATCTATGTGGGCCTGATTCCCAACACGTCGCTGTTCAAGGGACAGCTCGAGCTCAATGATGCCGGATACATCGTCACCGACAAGCGCCAGCGCACCAGCGTGCCGGGCGTCTATGCCGCCGGGGATGTACAGGATCCCTGGTTCCGCCAGACGGTCGTTGCCGCTGGCGCTGGAGCCGCCGCCGCCATTGAGGCCGCGCGCTACCTGAGCGAAAAGGCCTATGAAGAGGAGGAGGCCGCAGCGGAGCAGCCTGAGCAACCGGCGGCCGAGCCTCGCGGCTAGGCAGCTCTCGCAGCATCGCGAGCAGTGTGGACCCCGTGGTCAAACATGCCCACGGGGTCAGTCGTCTCGACCCTCGAGGCGACTCAGCTCATCCTCAGAAAAGCCAAAGTGGTGGGCGATCTCATGGATGATGGTGCGTTGCACCAGATCCACCAGGTGCGCCTCGTCACGCGCCACCATCTCGAGCGGGCGCTGGAACAGCGTGATCCGATCGGGGGGCGTCAGATGGTATCGGCCACCCCGCCGCGAGAGAGGCACTCCCTCATAGAGTCCCAGCAGCAGCGAGTTTCGGCCCACACGGGTGCTCTGCATCTGGTGGCGGCTGGGCCAGACGGCCGTGGTGATAAATACATTCTCCATATGTTCCCCAATCCACTCGGGGAGCGATTCCACCGCCTCGGCCACCAGTTGATCGAATCTATCGGTATCAAGACCCAACATCAAACGCTCCTCAGCTATCGTTATCTGCTGGTGGATGAGGCGCCACCACCAGCGTTTCTTCCTGTCGATATGTTACCATACCCGGGCGCCCGCCGGGTATTCGTCTGACATGTCGCCGCTCGGTGACATCCACCGGCACCTGACTCTCCTCACGCAGTGACGAGTAGTAGGCCGCCAGCGACGCCGCCTGGGCGATCACCTCGTCGGGCACGGGCTGGCCGCCATGCCGCACGATCACATGGGCGCCGGGCGCCCCACGCACGTGCAGCCACAGGTCGCGAGGGCCACTCAGCCGGAATGTGACGACGTCATTCTGGCGGCTGTTGCGCCCCACGAGGATCGCGATGCCGTCCTCGAGGGCAATGCGCAGCGGCTCGCTGGCCGCCGCATGCTCGCGGCGCCGGCCCTGGCGCGGTACATAGCCCGCCTCTTGCAGGGCCTCCCGCACCTGATCCAGGGCGGGACGATCATCGGCCAGCTCCGCATCAGTGCGTAACTGCTCCAGATAGGCGATCTCGGCCTCAACTTCGGCCATGCGCTGGGGCACCTGCTTGGCCGCAGCTTCCCGCTTGCGATACTCGCGAAAGATCGCCTGCGCGTTCTCCGAGGGCGTCAGAGCCGGGTCGAGGCGAATGGTGATGGTCTCGTCGGCTTTGGGCCCTGTCTCGCCCGTCACCTGAGAGCGCGTAACCTGGAGCGCCTCCTGGCCGGGGGCGATCTGCCATGTCATGGCCAAGATTGCATTGCCGCGAAACTGTAGCTCCTCCAACTCGTCGGGGGCCACGGCAGCGCGTTCCAGCGAGGCCAACCGCCCCCGCTGGCGCTCGAGTTGGTCGTCGATCAGGGCGACGAGATCGGCCCGGGCCTGGGCGTAGGGATCGGGTGGGCGCATCGGGCCCAACGCCAGGGCCGCGGCCTGCGCCACCGAGGGGATCGGCTCCCAGGCGTCCAGATGGGTCAGGCGATAGGGCGCATAGGCCACGGCCGTGCGGCCCATGGCCGTGGTCCCCACGGCTTGCACCTGATAGCCGATCGATGGCTCCCAGGCATGGGTCTGGGGCAGACGCATCAAGGCCTGCAACACCTCGTGCAATCGAGCCAGCGTGTCGTCATCCAGAGGCCAGGCGTCCCCATCGTCGCCGCTGGCGCGATGCACGATCTCGCGTGCCAGCAGAGGGCTCACCCCAAGGACTGCGTTCACCAGCCGCCGAGGCAATGCTCCGCTCTGACCAGCAAGCGCTGCGCCTAGCTCGGCCGGCGAGACATGCAGGGGGTGGAGCTTGTCCTGGGGAGGCGGCGGCACATAAGCGATGCCGGGCAGAATCTCGCGGTAACGGTTGATGCGGGCGGGGATACGCTTGGCTGCATCGAGGATGGCACCATCGTCATCGACCAGGATCAGGTTGCTCAGGCGTCCCATCACTTCGCAGATCAGTTCTACAGCGCCCTCGGGCCCCGCAAAGCGCCAATGCACGATGCGCTCCAGATCGGGCTGCTCCAGGGCCACCAGACGGGCGCCACGGACGTATTTGCGCAGCAAGAGTTGGAGGGGCGAGGCCGAATCGGCGCCACGACGCAAGCGCTCCTCGGTAAGAGCGATGCGCGGCGACTGCGCTTCGGCGCTCAAGAGCACCTGGTGGCGCTGGCCGGTATAGATCTCCAGCCCGATGCTCAACTCGGTGGGGCGTATCACCCGCTGCACACGTCCCCCCAGCAACTCCCCCGCCAGCTCGTCGCGTATCGCCGCCAAGGTGAGCATATCCTGGCTCATGGTGCGGCGCCCGGCGAGGGGGGTAAATCATCCAGGATACCGGCCAGGTGCCCGACGCCATAGTGGCCGTGGATGCGGAGCCGCTTGAGCTCGAACAGACCATCGGAGCGATGCTCTGCGCCGAACTGGATGGTCACTGCCGCCCAATAGTCGAGCTCGCGCAGCACCGTGATCCCCAGGGCATCATAGCGCCCCGCAGGATAGCAGAAAATACGCACCGGCTTGCCGGTACGGGCCTCGATGGCCTCTTTGGAGCCCAGCATCTGCCAGATCAGATAATCCCGTGAGCGGCCTTTGAGGTCATCGTGAGTATAGCCGTGGGGCTCCATCGACATGCCTGCGGCGTCCATCTCGATCACCTGGTCCCAGCTCAGATACGCGGGATGCTCCTGGTCGATGACACTGGTGATCACGAAAAAGGTGCCGGTCATACCGTACTGCTGCAACAGGGGAAATGCATTGTCATAGTGATCCCGATAGCCATCGTCAAAGGTGAGCACGATGGGCCTGTCGGGCAGGGGCTGCCCGATCTGCAACGACATCACCACCTCTTCCAACGATATCGTCGTATAGCCCCGCTCCTGCAGGAAACGCAGATGCGCCTCGAATTGAGCGGGAGGCACTGACAGGTCCCGGCGAACGCGACCAGCATTCGCGGGCGGTTCAGAGATATAGTGGTACATCAGGATGGGCACCTGCACGGTGCGCATCACGCCATCGGGCGTCGGCAGCGGGCGTGGCGTAGCGGTGGGCTCAAGCGTTGGCAGAGCCAACGCCGTTGGCTCGGGTGCCGCCGTTGGCTCCGGCGTCTCAGTTGGCGCCAATGTGGGCTTGGGCGTCGGCGTGAAGCTGGGCTCTGGGGACGGTATTGGCGTCAGGCTGGGGAGCGGGGTCTCGGTGGCAGGAGCCAACGCTTCATAGGCGGGCATGGGCGTGTATCCCATCGGATCATTCTGTCCCTGCCAACTCTGTCGCGCGAGGAGGCCCAGTACGAGGGCCAGCCCAACGCTGAAAACGGCGCCCATCAGGCGCCGTCCGCTCTTGAACCAGCCGCGTACCTGTCTCCAGTGCATTGCAGTATACCCTCGCATGATCTTAGCGTCAGAGGCATTCTCTGTCAAAAGCCAGGGTCAGAAGGAACACACATATGACCGATTTGCATTCACATCAATTCCGTCTATGCTGGGGTTCAACTGAATCGTGAGACAAAAGCGATGACCGGGTAGAGTAGATCGCGTAATGAGGCTCAGAGAGTCGGGATAAGGTGAGAGCCCGATGCCTACGGCGCGGTTGAATGGCCCCGTGAGCTGTGCGCCGAACGCAAGCCGTACAACGTACGGCCATGCTACTAGTCCGCACCGGATGCGCGCCCCGTTAGCAGAGCGCAGGATATCGGGCTCATGTCCCCGCGAGCGATCTGCGCCCCGTATCTGACAAGAGAGGTTGGCTTGCATCATCACCCGTCTTGGACGGGTGTTTTTTGTTAGAGCCAACAAGGTGGGTGGCACCGTGTGGAGTTATACGGCTCCTCGCCCCACTGTGGATTGTACCGCAGTGTGGTGAGGGGCCTTTTTTTGTTGTCAGATCACGATCGATCACCCGGGAGGCAGGGAGGTCAGCATGTACGTAGAAAACAGGGTTGAGGAACGGATACTGGAGCCGGTGGTGCGCGAGTTGCCGGCCGACATGGACACGCCTATCTCGATCTATGCCAAGCTGCGCGGGCTGGGCGCCTCATTTCTGCTCGAGTCCGTCGAAGGGGGCGAGCACATGGGGCGTTACTCGTTCATCGGGACGCACCCCCGCGCTCTGCTGCGCGCCTGGCCCGACCGCATCGTCCTGGAGGAGGAGGGGCATTGGCGGTCGTTCGACCCGGAGCAGAACAGTGTTCTGGACGTGCTGCGCGAGAACCTGCCCACCTATCGGGGCCAGATGCCCGAGGGCCTGCCCCGCTTTACCGGCGGCGCCGTCGGGTTCATGAGCTATGACCTGGTGCGCAGCTTTGAGCGACTCCCCAACCGCCCCGCCGACACCCTGGGGTTGCCCGATGCAGCATTCCTGCTGTGCGACCGCCTGGTGGCTTATGACCATCTGCGCCATCGGTTGGTGGTCATTGCCCACCGGCGGCCCGCTGACTCGAAGCTTGCCTCTGAGCAAGAGGCCGAGGCCGCCATCGACGAGATCGTGGCGCGCCTGAACCGGCCTCTGCCCAACCAGTACCAACCTGAACCGGCGCCCCCGACTGTGGACGACGAGTTCGCCTCGCTGTTCGACCAGGGGACCTTTGAGGATGCGGTGCGGCAGGCCAAGGAGCATATCGCCGCGGGCGACATCTTTCAGGTGGTGCTCTCGCGGCGCATGCATCGGCGCACCCACGCCCAGCCCTATGATATCTACCGCGCGCTGCGTCGGGTGAACCCCTCGCCTTACATGTTCTACCTGGAGCTCCCGGACGGCCTGCGGCTGATCGGCTCCTCGCCCGAGGTGCTGGTGCGAGTGGAAGATGGCGTGGTCGAGTCGCGACCTCTGGCTGGCACCCGCCCCCGGGGCGCCAACGAGGCCGAGGACCGCGAGTTGGAGGCCGATCTGTTGGCCGACCCCAAGGAGCGCGCCGAGCACGTGATGCTGGTGGACCTGGCCCGCAACGATCTGGGCCGCGTGTGCGAGTACGGCACGGTGCATACGCCCCTGATGATGGGCGTCGAACGCTACTCTCACGTGATGCACATCGTGTCGGATGTCCAAGGTCAGCTGGCCAAGGGCCAGGATGCCTTTGACGTGCTGGCGGCAAGCTTTCCCGCGGGCACCGTGTCGGGGGCGCCCAAGGTGCGGGCCATGGAGATCATCGATGCGCTAGAGCCCGAGGCGCGCGGCCCCTATGCCGGCGCCGTGGGCTATTTCGGCTACTCGGGCAACATGGACACCTGTATCACCATCCGCACCATCGTGATGCGCGGCGACGAGGTGTACCTGCAGGCGGGGGCCGGCATCGTCGCCGACTCGGACCCCACCACCGAGTACCACGAGACCGACAACAAGCTGCGGGCGCTCTCAAGGGCGCTGGCCCTGGCCGAGCAAGAGGCGCAGCAAAAGGGAGGCTCAAAGTGAGCGCAAGAGGTGGACCAAGACGAGCTCTGTCCCTTCAGGCGTCGCCAGGGCACACGCGTGCCACGCTGGATCCAAGAGCCCTGGCCAATTCTATGTCCGCTCACATGTTGTTCGCCGGTGCTCCTATCGATCTTGCAGGAGGCTCACAATGATCGTCGTCATCGACAACTATGACTCGTTTACCTACAACCTGGTCCAATATCTGGGCGAGCTGGGCGCCGACGTGCAGGTCTATCGCAACGATGCCATCACGGTGGACGAGCTGGAGCGCCTGGGGCCGACGCATCTGATCGTCTCGCCGGGGCCGGGCACGCCCGAGCGCGACGCCGGCATCTCCAACGAGGCGATCCGCCGGCTGCATGGACGCATCCCGATCCTGGGCGTCTGCCTGGGGCACCAGTGCATCGCCCACGTTTTTGGCGGGGAGATCGCGCGGGGAGATGCCCCCGTGCATGGCAAGGTATCACGGATCATGCATCAGGGCGGCCCACTCTTTCGTGGCATCTCCACGACGTTCGAGGCCACCCGCTACCACTCGCTGGTGGTGCGCGATCCGCTCCCCGAGGCGCTCCAGGTGACGGCCCGCAGCACCGATGGGGTCATCATGGGGATCGCCCATCGCGAGGCGCCCACGCTGGGCGTCCAGTTCCACCCCGAGTCGATCCTGACGGCTGACGGCAAGCGGCTGCTGCGCAACCTGCTGGCGCTGTCCACAGATGAGGGCGAACCGGAACCCGAGACCTGCACCGCCCTCGGGTTGCCCACCGCCATCGGGCGTGCGCTGGACCGCGAGCATCTCTCGCCATCAGAGGCCGAGGGCGTCATGCTACAGATCATGGCAGGCGAGGCCACGCCCGCCCAGATCGGGGCGTTCCTGGCGGCGCTCCGGGCCAAGGGTGAAACAGTGGACGAGATCGTGGGCTTTGCCCGGGCCATGCGCCAGCACGTGACGCCCGTGCGCCCCACCCGTCACCCCCTGATCGACACCTGCGGCACCGGCGGTGACGGTGCCCATACGTTCAATGTGTCTACCACGGCGGCCATGGTGGTGGCCGGGGCCGGGGTGGCGGTGGCCAAGCATGGCAACCGCTCCGTATCGAGCCAATGCGGCAGCGCCGACGTGCTCGAGTCCCTGGGTGTACACCTGGACCTGACGCCAGAAGCGGTGGCGCACTGCATCGACGAGGTGGGCCTGGGCTTTTTGTACGCTCCCCAGTTGCATCCCGCCATGCGCCATGCCATTGGGCCGCGCCGCGAGATGGCCGTGCGCACCGTGTTCAACATCCTGGGGCCCCTGACAAACCCGGCGGGCGCCTCGGTGCAGATCATTGGCGTCTACGATGGCGCCCTGGTCGAGCCACTGGCCCACGTGCTACACGACCTGGGCGCAGAGTCGGCCTATGTGGTGCACGGCGCCGACGGCCTGGACGAGCTATCCACCACGGGCCCGAATCTGGTGGGCCAGTTGCGAGACGGCCATGTGACGGCCCTGCGGCTGGATGCCGCCGACCATGGGCTGCCGCGCACCGAGCTAGCCGCACTGCGGGGCGGCGACGCCGAGACCAACGCCCGAATCACCCGCGAGGTGCTGTCGGGCAGCGCGGGGCCCTGCCGTGACATGGTGCTGCTCAACGCGGGCATGGCCCTGGTGGCCGCCGACGTCGCCGCCGATCCTACCGAGGGCTTGGCCCGGGCCGCCGAGTCCATCGACTCGGGATGCGCTCTGGACGTGCTGGAGCGCCTGATCGCGTTCACCCAGGAGGCGGTATGATCCTGCAAGAGCTGGTCGCCGCGTCGCACCGCCGGGTAGAGCGCGCGCGAGAAGAGACGCCGATAGAGGCGCTGTACGAGCGCGCCCTGGCCATGCCCGCGCCGCTGGATTTCGCGGCCTCGCTAAGGGCGCCGGGCGTGTCCCTCATCGCAGAGATAAAGCGCGCCTCGCCGTCAAGGGGGGCGCTGGACGCCGACCTGGATGCACCGATTCTGGCGCGCGCGTATGCCGCCGGGGGCGCTCATGCCCTCTCGGTGCTCACGGAGCCGACCCGCTTTGGCGGGAGCCTGGCCGACCTGGCGACGGTCCGCTCGGCCCTGGCAGAGGCGGGCCTGCCCCGCCCGTTGCTGCGCAAGGATTTCATCGTGGACCCCTACCAGTTGGTAGAGGCGCGGTTGCACGGGGCCGCTGCCGTGCTCCTGATCGTGGCCGCGCTGGACGACTCCACTCTCGCCGACCTGTTTGCCGATGCGCAGGAGCTAGACCTTACGCCTCTGATCGAGGTACACGACGCCGATGAGCTGGAGCGCGCCCTGGCCCTCGAACCGCTCGTCATCGGCATCAACAACCGCAACCTCAAGACGATGGCCGTCGATCTCGAGACGACGGTGCACCTGCGCGAGCATGCCCCCGCAGGATGCCTGGTGGTGGCCGAGAGCGGCATCCACACCGTCGAGGACGTGCACCGACTGGCAACGTTGGGCGTGGATGCCATGCTCGTGGGCGAGGCGCTGGTGACGGCGCCTGACCCCGGCGCCCGGGCGCGCGCCCTGATCGGGGCCGGGCAATGACGGCGGTCAAGATCTGCGCCATCACCCGCCTGGAGGATGCCCGCTGGGCCGCCCGTTGTGGCGCCGATCTGCTGGGATTCATCTTTTGGCCTGGTAGCGCCCGCTATATCGCGCCCGAGCGCGCCGCCCGGATCACGGACACGCTACGCGCCGAGGGCTGCCAGGCGCTGCTGGTGGGGGTCTTTGTGGGGCAGGAGCCTACCCATGTCAGAGCGGTGGCCGCCGAGTGTGGCCTCGACCTGGTCCAACTGCATGGCGGCGAATCGCCCGCCTACTGCGCCGGCCTGGGGCTGCCCTATCTGCTGGCGCGACGCATCCAGAATATGGACGACCTGGATGGGCTGGACGCCTATGCGCCCTGGGGCCTGGTGCTGGATAGCTATCATCCCAGCCAGCCGGGCGGCACGGGTCAAACCTGGCGCTGGGAGCTGCTGGAGGAGGCCAGCGGGCTACCCAAGCGCCTGCTGCTGGCGGGGGGCCTCACACCTGGGAATGTCGCCCAGGCCATGCGGACCGCGCGCCCCTGGGGCGTAGACGTAGCGACGGGCGTCGAGGCAGCGCCGGGCATCAAGGACCCCCTGCGGGTGGCCAAATTCCTACAACGGGTACGACGGGAGGATACCGATGATAGAGGATAGGCAACGCGTATCGCTCAAGACCCTGCCTGATGAGCGCGGCTATTACGGCGAGTTCGGGGGGCGCTATGTGCCCGAGACGCTCTTTGGCCCGCTGCTCGAGCTGGAGGAGGCCTATGGCGCCCTGCGTGATGATGCCGCCTTTCAGGCCGAGTTGGGCGCTCTGCTACGCGAGTACGTAGGCCGGCCCACACCCCTCACCGAGGCGCGCCGCCTGAGCGACGCCTGTGGTGGGGCCCGCATCTGGCTCAAGCGCGAGGATCTGGCCCATACGGGCGCCCACAAGATCAACAACGCCCTGGGCCAGGCCCTCATCGCCCGGGCCATGGGCAAGACGCGACTCATCGCCGAAACGGGCGCCGGGCAGCATGGTGTGGCCACGGCCACGGTAGCGGCCCTGCTGGGCATGGAGTGTGTGGTCTATATGGGCTGCGACGACATGGCCCGCCAGGCGCCCAACGTGCTGCGCATGCGCCTCCTGGGAGCCGATGTGCACGCCGTGGACGCCGGTTCCCGCACCCTCAAGGACGCCATCAACGAGGCGTTGCGCGATTGGGCCACTAACGTGCGCCACAGCCACTATCTTCTGGGGTCGGCCTTGGGCCCCCACCCCTACCCAATGATCGTCCGCGACCTGCAGAGCGTCATTGGGCGGGAGGCCCGCTCCCAGTGCCTGGCGCAGATGGGGCGCCTGCCCGACACGCTGATCGCCTGCGTAGGCGGTGGGTCCAACGCCATCGGTCTCTTCCACCCGTTCCTCGATGATGATACAGTCGAGATGATCGGGGTCGAGGCCGGCGGCGAGGGCATCGAGGGGGGACGCCACGCGGCCCGCTTTGGCGATCCGCAACGGGGTCGCCTGGGGGTGCTGCACGGCGTGCGCACCTATGTGCTGCAGGATGACGAGGGCCAAATCGCCCTCACCCACTCGGTCTCGGCGGGGCTGGACTATGCCTCCGTGGGGCCCGAGCACGCCCATCTGCGGGCGCTGGAACGTGCACGCTATACCTATGCCACCGATGAGGACGCGCTGGAGGCCTTTCAGGCGCTGTGCCGCCATGAGGGCATACTCCCGGCGCTGGAATCGTCGCACGCCGTGGCCGAGGCCATGCGCTTGTCGACGGAGCGACCGAGCGACGAGATCCTGCTTGTGAACCTGTCGGGCCGGGGCGACAAGGATCTGGACACCGTAACTGCCTGTATCGAGGGGGGTGCGCTATGAGCCACAACGGAAGCCGAGGGATCGTGGCCATCGAGGGCGCCTTTGCGGCTGCCGCGCGGCAGGGACGCGCCGCGCTGATCACCTACCTGACCGCCGGCTACCCGACCCAAGAGGCCACCCACGAGCTGGTAAGGGCCCTGCTGGAGGGCGGCGCCGATCTGATCGAGCTGGGAGTGCCCTTTTCCGACCCGGTGGCCGACGGGCCCGTGATCCAGCAGGCCAGCCAGCAGGCGCTCGAGGCCGGCATCACCCCGTCGTCCTGCCTGTCGCTGGTGGCCGCCTTGCGGGATCAGGGCGTGACGGTCCCCCTCATCCTGATGGGCTACTATAACCCGATCCTGCGCTATGGGCCGGCGGCCTATGCCGCACGCTGCGCCCAGGTAGGCGTCGATGGCCTGATCATCCCCGACCTGCCGCCGGAAGAGGCCCAACCACTGGCCGATGCCTGCGCTGAACACAATATCGCATTGGTCTATCTGGTAGCGCCCACCAGCAGCGCCTCTCGGCTGGCCAAAATCGCCGCCGCAACCAGCGGGTTCCTTTATGTGGTGTCGCATCTGGGGACCACCGGCGGCGCGCACGACCTGGAGCCCGCCCTGGTCGCCCAGTTGGCCGAGATACGGCGCCATGCGCGCACGCCCATAGCGGTGGGCTTTGGGGTCTCGCGCCCCGAGGCGGCCCGTCAGGTCGCCCAGGTAGCCGATGGCGTCATCGTCGGCAGCGCCATCGTCGAGCGGGCCGCCTGCGGAGCCGACGCAGTGCGCGATCTGGTGAGCGAGCTGCGCGCAGCCCTGGCACACTGAGGCGGCACGACCCGAGCGGGGTCCGCAGGCGGCACATGGTGTACCCCAGGGGAGCATATCCGGCGTCGTTGTGACATCCGGGGCGATCGGTGATACAATCGATCCCAATTATGACTAGACTATCGCCCTTTGCACTGGTCTACCTGCTCGGCCTATCCCTTGGGTCGTTGATCCTTGTGGGACATGCCCGACAACGAGATCGGGCGGCCGTGCTGGAGGACCGCACCACGCCCCTGGATCGCATTCTGACCGCGCTGCCGGCCCTGGGGATGTTCATAGCGCCCGCCCTGGCCACCTGGTCTCCCTGGCTGCGTTGGGCCGACTATTCCCTCGATGGTTGGGCCATGCTCTCCGGCATCCTTCTGTTTGGCCTGGGGCTCTGGCTCCTGTGGCGGGCCCATGTCGATCTGGGGCGTTACTGGTCGGCGGGGCTGCAGATCCGCCAGGGGCAGCATGTGGTCACCGATGGCATCTTTCGTCACATACGCCACCCTCTGTATGCCGGCTACCTGCTATGGGGGCTGGCGCAGCCCTGGCTGATCCACAACTGGGTCGGCGGGCTCTCGATGTTGGCCACGTTTCTCCCCGTCTATCTGTACCGCATAGAGCGTGAGGAGCGTATGATGGCGCTCCACTTTGCCCAATACGCGACCTACGCCGAGGCGAGTGATCGTCTCTTCCCGTTCAAGTCCATTGGGCGTCTCATGGCAGGGGATCGCTTCCGGATGCTCAGGTGGCCGTGGCGGGAATAGACCTGCAGCAAGCGGCAGCGTGGGCCGCCCAGGCCCTGGGGCTGTCTGCTGAGAGCCTCACGCTGCATCCTATGGCGGGGGCGACCTCCTCCAGCGTCTATGCTGTCCGAGGAAAAGATCCCGAGGGTGCGCCAGAGCTGGTGCTGCGCCTTTTTACCAACGGCCCGTGGCTTGCCGAGGAACCCGACCTTGCGCGCCATGAGGCTGCCGCCCTTGAGGAGATTGCCCAAACGGACATCATGGCCCCCAAGCTCGTAGCGTGGGATGAAACGGGTGAGGTCTGCGGGGTGCCTGCCGTGCTCATGACCCGCGTGCCGGGCCGCGTCCTGCTGCGGCCTGTGGACCTGGATGCCTGGCTGTGGCAGCTAGCAGCCGCCATTCTGCCGGTCCATCGCCACAATGCCACAGATTTACCCTGGGAGCGCAAGCTCTATAACGTCCTTGATACCCTCGAGCCGCCACCCTGGTCGCCGCTCCCGCGTCTCTGGCTACGAGCGCTGAACTACTTGCGGCGCACCTCACCTCCCCAAGAGGGCTGGGTCCTTATCCACCGGGACTATTGCCCCACCAACGTACTTTGGCAGGGAGAAGCCGTAAGCGGCATCATAGACTGGGTCAATGCCTGTCGCGGGCCCATAGGCATCGACATTGCGCGATGCCGCGCTAATCTGGTGGTCTTGCATGGTCTTGCGGCGGCAGATCGCTTCCTGCAGGCTTATCAGTCTATGGCTGGCAGTGGTTGGCGCTATGATCCCTACTGGGAACTGGCCAATCTGGCCGATATGCTGCCCGACCCCGATGCCGTTCGCAAAGGCTGGCACCCCCACGGCGTGCGCGACATCTCCGCCCCGTTGGCTCGGTTGCGCGTGGACGCCTATCTGGCCAGCATTGTGGCAATGACCTAGCGCCAAGACCTCTGGCAGTCACACAGGCACAGACAGGCAAGGACCCCGGTGAGCCCGTGCCTGTCTGTTACGAATGCGTCAGCCCTGTGGCGGGCCTAGCTGACGTGAATGATCTCGACCGGGCAGCTGTCGGCGCCATCGACGGCGCAATCCTCAAGGTCTTCGGGAACCTCGCCCTCTGCCTGATCGCCATCAACCTGGTACTCGGACACGATCTGGGTAAGCCCGTCGTCGCTTTCCTCATAGATCTCCGGGCAGGTCGACCAGCATGCCCCGCAGGAAATACACTCGTCACGATCGATAGTAATGCTTGCCATGAAAACCGTCTCCTTCTGTCTTTTGACTGTTTGGGCTGTGCCCCGCTGGCTCAGACCGTACCGATCATACTACAAGTCCCCCATTAGGACAACCCCCGAAACGCCCTGTCGCTCATCAACCGCTAGTTCAGCCCCTTTTTGCCCATGCACTTGATCAAACGTCCTGAGCAGGCTACACTCGACGGTACAGTGAGAGCTACACTTTTTGGGGAGGCGCATGATGGCGTATCTGATGGGAATAGACGTTGGCACCACGGGCACCAAGACCCTGTTGATTGACGAGACGGGCACTCTGGTTGCCAGCGCCGTCGACGAATACCCGATGTACACACCTCGCCCCCAGTGGGCCGAGCAGGAGCCCGAAGACTGGTGGCAAGCGACCATCGCCTCGGTGCGCCAAGTGCTCAAGAGCTCGGGTATCGCGGCAGACGAGATCAGCGGCATCGGGCTCACGGGCCAGATGCATGGCATGGTGCTGCTGGATGCCGACGGGGAGGTTCTGCGGCCCTGCATCCTGTGGAATGATCAACGCACTGCCGCCCAATGCGAGTGGATCATGAACGTCGTGGGCCGTGAGCGCTTTTTGGATCTGACCCTCAACCCGGCGCTGCCCGGCTTTACCGCGCCCAAGATCATCTGGACCCGCGACCAGGAGCCCGATGTCTATGCCAAGGCCGCCAAGGTGCTTCTACCCAAGGACTATATCCGCTACCGCCTCACCGGCCTGTACGCCACCGAGGTATCAGACGCTTCGGGCACGGTACTGCTGGATGTGAGCCGGCGCCAGTGGAGTCAGGAGGTGCTGGATGAGCTGGGCATTCCCATGGAGTGGATGCCCGAGTGTGTCGAGTCCATCGAGCAGACGGGCAGCATCTCGCAGACCGCCGCTGAGGCGACGGGCCTGGCGGCGGGGACACCCGTGGTGGGCGGCGGTGGCGACCAGGCTGCCAGCGCGGTAGGCACGGGCGTTGTCGAGCCGGGCCTCGTCTCGGTCACATTGGGAACCTCTGGCGTGGTCTTTGCCTACACCGACGAGCCCAGCCGCGATCCGCTGGGGCGCCTGCACACCTTTTGCCACGCCGTGCCCAACAAGTGGCACGTCATGGGCGTGACCCTCTCCGCGGGCGGATCGTTCCGCTGGTTCCGTGACGCCTTGGGCCAGGCCGAGGGCACCATCGCGCGTCTGACCGGCGTCGACCCCTATGTGATCCTGACTGCCGAAGCCGAGCAGGCGCCGGTGGGCTGCGAGGGGCTCTACTTTATGCCATACCTCACGGGCGAGCGCACGCCCTATGCCGACCCCAATGCTCGAGGCAGCTTTGTGGGACTCACGGTGCGACACGACAAGCGCCACATGGTGCGCGCGGTGCTGGAGGGTGTCGCCTATAGCCTGCGCGATTGCATCGAGCTATTCCGCGACCTGGACGTCCCAATCCAGCAAGTGCGGGCGGTGGGTGGTGGGGCACGCAGCGCAGCGTGGCGCCTGATCCTGGCCGATATCTTTGGCACCGAGCTGGTCACCATCAATGTCACCGATAGCACTGCCTATGGCGGGGCGCTTTTGGCCGGCGTAGGCACGGGCGTCTATGACAGCGTGCCCGAGGCCTGCGCCCAGACCATCCACATCGTGGACCGCACCGAGCCGATTGCCGAGCATGTCAAGACCTATGACGAGGCCTACCCCGTCTATCAGTCGCTGTATCATGCCCTCAAGCCGGCCTACGACGCTATCGCTGAGAGGGACGCCGACTAACAGCCGGTAGCAGGAGACAGGAGATGGCGCGCGATCGAGTGCGCCATCTCCTGTCTTGCTATAGCTCCCGCCCCTTCCAGATCAGTGATGCACAGTGTCCGTGACACGCAGGTCGGGGCCCTGGTCGCCCTTGCCAAAGCTCGAGGTGGCCACCAGGCTCGCCAAAAAGGCGTCATACCGCTCTCGATTCACCGGCACGTCAACGGGCTCTTCGGCATGACCTGAGAGGATGACGGCGTTGATCATCTCGACAGTGTTACGCCCCTCGACGCCGGGGGCCAGCAGCTCTTCACCATGCAGCATATGGCGGGCCATGTTGCGCAGGATGGCGATATGGCCCGACTCGCGTTCGGGGATATCGACCGGCACCTCGACCACGTCGGGGCGGGTCCACATCTCGGTAGAAGAGTCACTGAACCCCTTGACGCCCTCGGGCACCTCCCAGAAACGCAGTTCGGTGCCAATCACCTGCAGCTTGCCCTTTTCGCCCGCAAGCTCCAGGATGTCGGTGCTGGGCGCCTCGTTGGTGCAGCAATAGATGTAGCCCACGGCGCCATTAGGGTACTCGAGGAGCGCTCCGGCCACATCCTCCACCTCGATCACATGCCCCTTGGTAGCCGTGTGCCCGGTCACGCGACTGGGCAGGCCGCCCAGCCAGGTAAAGAGATCGATCGAGTGGGGCGCCTGGTTGATGAGGACGCCGCCGCCCTCGCCGCCCCAGGTGGCGCGCCAGCCCGCCGAGTTATAGTAGGCCTGGCTGCGAAAGTCGGCGTACACCAGCATGGTGCGATAGATCTCGCCCAGCCGCCCCTCGGACACCAGCTTCCACGCTGCCTGCCACACCGGCTCGCTGCGTCGCTGGTGCATCACGGCAAAGGGAGTGCCGGTACGCTCATGGGCTGCAACCATTTCGTCGGCTGCCGACACCGTGACAGAGATCGGCTTTTCGCAGACCACCGGCTTGCCCTGCTCCATAGCATAGATCGAGATCTCGGGGTGGGCATAGTGGGGTGTGGCCACGACGATGGCGTCAACGTCATCGCGATCCACCAGGTCATGGAAATCTATCAAATAGGGCACGTTGAACTCTTCACCCACGCTTTCGGCAACCTCGGGCACAATATCACACACCGCCGATAGCTCGCACTCGTCGATGCGCTGCATGGTGCGCGCATGCCCCGTGCCCATGCCCCCAACGCCAACGATTCCGTAACGCACGCGTTCCATTATATAACTCCTTTGTCTCCCGACTCGTTGAATCCACGGAAACTTACCAGGTGCCCTGCCTGACTAGGACGCACAGTCCCGCATGGGGCAGGTTCTCCAGCAACAGCTCCAGATCGCTCTCTTCCATCGGGCCATCCACAATGAGCGCCTTGGCATCCAGAATACGGCGAAAGGCCGGCAGCAGCTCTACCAGCGGCGGGCTACTGGGCGGCGGATCGATGCTCACTTGCACCGCCTGGGGTTTGGGCGCTGCCAGAATCGGATCGAGCACGTGCAGCGAGCCCGAATGCAAGTGGATGACAGCATAGTCGGCTGCCTCGCAGGTGGCAGCATCATGGGGCCAGATCCACTCGGCGTATTGCCGGGGTGACAAAAAGGCCGAGGCATCACACTGGGCCCGCACCACCGTGCCTGGAGCCCAGATCCCAAAGGGGTTCACCATTCCGCCCTGTATGCGCGGCAGGCCTGCAAGCTGGTCGCCAAGCACCTCGACGAATAGCTCTGTGGCCTCGTCCAGGAAGGCCGCCAGCTCCTGCGGGTGATCATACAACGAGTAGCTCATCAGCTCGGGGCCCAGCGCCGCCTCGGCCAGGTCCGACGGACCGCGCATCAGAGTCTGGGTGATGGCGATGTTGCCAGAAGCACGCTCCACCATCCGCTCGAGCAGCGCAGCCAATGTCTCGCGCCAGGCCGCCCCCTGAGAGCGGTCCACCGTGGGCCACTGGTCCCAGGTATCAATCAGCTTGAGCGCCCGCATGCTACCCCCTTGGATGGTGGCATGGATGGGGCAGCCCAAAATAGCCTCTACCCAGGGCACGCGCACATAGGGGGCGTCGTTGTCGATCACGTCCTCGACAAAGCGCAAGGCGCCCGGGGAGCGTTGCGGCCCCGCCAGCCGATCCAGATCGAGCATCTCGGGGCTGAGCCGCATGTCCTTGCGGGCGACGGTGCCATCTGCCAGCGGTAGCCAGAGGTCGCCGAGGCCGGGATGCGCCCTGCGCGAGACCAGGAGCGCCCGCCCGCGCCACCAGGCCTCGTGTTGTGCGAGCCGCTCGTCAAGCGATGGTACAGCGTTCATACGGTTCAACCTCCCCGGCCTGCAGCCACTGATAGGCTGTCCGAGCCACGGGCCAGCGTGCGGCCCGGTGCGGTTAGCGCCAGTTGAGCGTCGTGCGAGCTTGGATGCGCTCTTCGTCCAGCTCGATCCCCAATCCCGGCTGATCAGGCAGCCGCATCATACCGCCCTCGGGCATGAACTTTGTCCTATGAAACCATTGTTTCTGCGGATTGAACTTGATCAGATACTCGAGCCACGGGCAGGTCTCGGGCGACTGGGCCGCGATCAGGTGCAGGGCCGGCAGCACTGAATGCCCATGGGGAATGACCGGCTTGTCAAAGGCCGAGGCCAGCGCGCAGATTTTGACCATCTCGCTGATCCCGCCGGTCCAATCGGGGTCGGCCTGCACCACGTCCACCGCCTCACTATCGAGCAACACCTTGAACCCCCACCGAGTGTACTCGTGCTCGCCGCCGGCGATGGGGATGCCTGCCCTGCGCCGAATCTCGGCATAGGCCCCGATGCGGTCCGGTGCCACGGGCTCCTCGAGCCAGCGGGGCTGGTACTGGGCCATGGCGCGACCCATCTCGACGGCATAGTTCACATCCCAGCCTAGCCAGGCGTCAAACATCAGATCCACGTCGTTTCCCACCGCCTCGCGCGCCGTACGCACAATCAGCAGGTTGCGCTCCATGCCTGCGCGGCCATCGCCCGGCCCATGGGGAAAGAACCATTTCTGCGCCACATAACCCTCTCGCTTGAATGCCACGGCCTGCTCATAGACCTTGTCGGGCTCGATGGCAAAACCCAGGGCGCTGGCGTAGGCAGGCACCGCGTCACGAGTGGGCCCGCCCAGGAGACGATACACGGGCAGGCCCAGGGCCTTGCCACGGATATCCCACAGGCACATGTCAATGGCGCTGATGGCCATCATCATATAGCCTTTGCGGGCGTGGCGATCCTGCCGCGAGAGCACATCCCAGAGACGTTCGCTGGCCAGGGGATCGCGCCCGATCAGGTGCTGACGCAGGTGCATCTCGATCTGAAAGGCCTGATCCACATAGATGGGCCCAAAGAGACCGGTAATGCCCTCATCCGTATCCACAAAGACGTACACTTCCGAGATCGGGACGATATCGTCCCGATCCTCTGACTGGGGATGGCGCGTGCCTCGGCTGCGATACTCGGGATAGATATCGAGTGCGCCCACCTGTCGCGCGGCGGCCTGACCGGCCGACAGGGCGTACTCACCTTCCAGCCGCTCATATCGGATGTCGGTGATCTTCACAAGCAACCTCCTGGTAGAATGGTCATGTCCATTGTAGAGAATCGCACGCTACCGGGCAACCTCGCCATCGGGCAGGGTCGCTCATCCCTGGTGCGGTAGAGAAAAGCCTGGGAAGGTATGCTCCCCAGGCCGGTTATCTTACGATGGCGCTAACTAGGGTATTGGTCTTGGCCGGGTGTCTTGAGATCGCCCAGCGTGCCCGTGACAAAGAACACGATCCGTTCACAGATGTTGGTCACACGATCGGCGGCGCGCTCCAGATTGTGGGCTGCCCAAAGCAGCAGGTTTGCTTGCTCCGCCTTGGAGGGATCAGCAAAAACGATCGTCATCAACTCACGCCGCACCTGATTGTAAAGGTCATCCACCTCATCATCCTCATTGGCGATTGCGATGGCGGCTTCCATATCGCGCTCGATGTATGCGGTCAATGCGCGCGTGAGCATATCGAGAGCCTTGTCAGCCATGCGCGGGATATCAAGCAAAGGCTTGATCAGTTCTTGGTCACCAATCAGAAGGTTGATACGGCTGATACCTTTGGCATAGTCGCCAGTACGCTCCAGCTCACGTATAAGATCCAGGATTGCCGCCAGAGCGCGCAAATCTCTACCGATCGGTTGCTGCGTTGCGATCAACACGAGCACGTCTGCCTCTATCTGAAACCGTTTCGCATTGATACGAGCATCATCCTCTATGGTGCGCCGCGAACCTTCCAGATCGCGGGTGCGCAACTGCTCGACGGCATCACGCAGAGCGCGCTGGACCATATTGCCCAACTCGAGCACTTCGCTTTCCAAGCGCTGCATCTGGCTCTCAAACCGTCTTCTGAGCATACAACTCCTCTGGAGGGTGGAACCCTAGAGCTCCTCTAACCAAAGCGGCCGGTTATATAGTCTATAGTACGTTGATCCTGGGGCTGTGTAAAGATGCGGCCCGTATCCCCATACTCGATCAGCTTGCCAGTCTGCCCATCGTCGGTGAGAAAAAAGGCCGTCCAATCCGAGACCCGCGCGGCCTGCTGCATATTATGCGTCACAATCGCGATGGTATAGTCATCCACCAGCTCACGCATCAGGTCCTCGATACGTAGCGTCTCGATGGGGTCCAGCGCTGATGCAGGCTCATCCATCAGAATCACCTCGGGCCTGACAGCAATCACCCGCGCCAGGCAAAGCCTTTGTTGCTGCCCCAACGACAGGGTGAGGGCATCTCGCTTGAGGGTGTCCCTGATCTCGCGCCACAGACCCACATCCTGTAGAGCCTGCTCGACGATATCATCGAGGCTTGCGTCCCGATGCATGCCCAACACGCGCGGTCCAAACGCAACATTGTCATAGATCGATTGGGGAAACGGGTTGGGCCGCTGAAACACCATGCCCACCCGCTGGCGTAGTCGGACCACATCATACCCTGCGCTGTAGATATCCTCATCATCCAGGAGAATCTGTCCGGTTACATGGGCACTCTTGATCGAGTCGTTCATCCGATTCAGGCACCGCAAAAAGGTGGACTTGCCACAGCCGGACGGCCCGATCAGCGCGGTAATCTTTCGCTCCTTGATCTCGACCGTTATATCGTCCAGTACGGGCTTGTCTCCGTACGTGACAGAGACATTCTGGCAATCCATTCTGGTCATCGAGTAGTCTCGTTCCTAGATTGGTTCGTGTCAGCCAAAGCGGCCAGTAATATAGTCCTCAGTACGTTTGTCCTTGGCCTGGGTGAACAGATCCGCGCCCGGGCCTGACTCGATCAGCTCCCCCATCAGGAAGAACGCTGCATAGTCCGCCACCCGCGCTCCCTGCTGCACGCTGTGGGGCACCAGGATAATGGTATACTGTTTTTTCAGCTCGAGAAGCGAGTGCTCTACCTTGGCCGTCGAGATGGGGTCGAGCCCAGAGGTGGGCTCGTCCAGAAGCAGGATCTCGGGCTCCAACGAAAGGCTTCGGGCAATGCAAAGACGCTGTTGTTGCCCGCCCGAAAACGAGCTGGCCGGTTGGTCGAGGCGATCCTTGACCTCGTCCCACAGGGCAGCTTGCTCCAGGCTGGTCTGTAACATCTCATCGAGCCGGCTTCGACTACGGACACCGGCGAGGCTGGGGCCATAGAGCACATTTTCACGCACAGTGCCTGGCAGCGGCAATGGTAGGGCAAAGACCATGCCCACACGCCGGCGCAACGCGGGCACATCGACGCCGGGGGCATAGATGTTCTCGTCATCGATCAGAATCTGGCCCGACATCGTCGTATTACCTACACGGTCGTTGAGGCGGTTGATCAGGCGTAATAGCGTGGTCTTGCCGCCCCCAGCAGGGCCAAAAAAAACCGTGACGGCATGTTCTGGCACGTCAAGGGAGATCCGGCTGAGCGCCTCAATCTGACCGTACCGATAGCTGACATCGCGAATCTGTATCTTGGGGTTGTCTACCATTCCCGCCTACGCCGAAAGTAGCTGCGTATCAACGTCGCGACCAGGTTCATCGAGAGTACAAAGGCCAAAAGCACCAACGCGGTACCATGCTGAATCTGCAGCGGCATGGCCGGCACCTGGGTGCTGATCACATAGAGGTGATAGGGTAGTGCCATGGTCTGGTCAAAGGGCGATTGGGGCAGGCGCGGGAGAAAGAACGCCGCCACCGTGAACAGGATCGGCGCGGTCTCGCCAGCCGCCCGAAGCAGCCCCAAGATGACGCCCGTGATGATGCCGGGCAATGCCTGAGGCAATACGATGCGGCGAATGCCCTGCCAGTGGGTGCCCCCCAGGCTTTCGCTTACCGTGCGGTACTCCATAGGCACGGCTCGCAACGCCTCTTCGGAAGTGCTGATGATCACGGGCAGCGTCATGATGGCCAGGGTCAGCGAGCCTGCTAGAATCGAGGTGCCGAACTGCAGTAGCAGGACAAAGAGCCCGAGGCCGAACAATCCATATACCACCGAAGGAATACTGGCCAGGTTGACAATGGCCAGCCGAATGGCCCGGGTAAAGACGTTGTCTTGGGCATATTCGGACAGATAGACGGCGGCCCCGACCCCCACGGGTATCGCAACCAATCCGGTACCCAGGGTGAGCAGAATCGTGCCCACGATGGCCGGATAGATGCCCCCCGCCCGCATGCCATCGCGCGGCATGGCCGAAAGAAACTCCCAACTGACCGCCGGAAGCCCACTATAGATGATAGCGCCGATCACCAGCAGAATGGGGACAATAACTACGAGGCTCAGCAACCCCAGGAGCACAAAGCCCAGCTTCTGGGCTAGCTGTTGGCTCATCAGCGTAGCCCTCCCCTCGTTCGTCGCCGGAACATCACCGAGGCGGCAGAGAGCGTGATGGCAAGAGTGAGGATGAACAGGATCAGCCCGACACCAAAGAGCACATGATAGTGGGTACTACCGCGGGCCACCTCGCCCATCTCGGCCGCAATGGTGGCGGTCATCGTGCGAATGGGCATGAACAGGTCAGACAGCGAATCGGGGATGCGCGCCGCATTGCCTGTCACCATCAGAACGGCCATCGTCTCGCCAATGGCGCGGCCCATCCCCAGCATCACCGCCATAAGGATGCCCGAACGAGCAGCCGGCACCACCACGCGCCATATCGTCTGCCACTGGGTGGCCCCCATGGCCAGCCCGGCATCACGATAGCTCCGGGGCACCGCGTCCAATGCATCTTCAGCCACGGTAATAATGGTCGGCAACGACATGTAGGCCAGCAGCAACGAGCCAGTAAAGGCGGTCAGGCCTGTGGGCGCTCCCAGATTTTCGCGGATGATGGGCGCCACGGTGATCATGCCGAAAAAGCCCAGCACCACGGAGGGGATGCCCGCCAGTACCTCGATCAGCGGCTTGAGTATCTCGCGGGCCCAACCGGGCACAATTTCTCGCACGAACACCGCCGTGCCGATGCCCAGGGGAAATGCGATCAACATAGCAACCACAGTGACGAGCAGCGATCCGATGATCAGGGGCAGAACGCCATAGAGCCCCAGGCTCGGGTACCAGAGGCTGTCGAACAGATTGTTGAGCGGAACGCGCACAAAGGCAGGAATGCCCTCTAGGAGCAAAAAGACAAAGATCATGGCTACAAAGCCAACGGCCGAGAACCCGAGCACACGGATGATCGTCTCGATCACCCACTCCATGCGCTTACGAACCGGGGGACTCGTCCCAGGAACCATCTCACCTCACATGAATAGCTGCTGTCAATCCAGCGGCACGAAACCCAATTCTCGCACCATCTCCTGCCCATCGGTCAGGACCCACTCCAGAAACTCGCGGACCTCGCCGACCGGCTCGCCCGTAGTATACACATGGAGTGGACGCGAGATCACATAGGTGCCATCACGGACCGTCTCGATGGACGGTAAAACAAAGGGCCCCTCAGGATCGAGCCCTACGGCAACTACTTTTTTGTCTGGTGTCACATAGCCCAGGCCATCGTAGCCGATGGCGTTGCGGTTCTGGCGCACCTCTGTGCTGATCCCCTCAGACGAGGGCATCAGTAAAGAGTTGGGCGAGAACCTGGCATCAGCTCGGGCTGGATCTCGGCGCAGGACATGCTCCAAAAAGTACACATATGTGCCCGAGTTGGACTCGCGCGAGACAAGCACAATGGGCCGATCATAGCTGCCCAGCTCGGCCCAGTTGGTGATCCTGCCGGTATAGATGTCCGTAATCTGCTGAATTGTGAGCTGTTCGATGGGATTTTCGAGGTGAACGACGATGGCAATGGCGTCCAGCGCCACCACAAACTCGACGGGATCCATGCCCGCGGCGCGGGCCGCCTCAAACTCGCGGCTTGTCATGTCACGTGAGGAGGCAGCGATATCGACTGTACCGTTTATCATAGAGGCGATGCCGGTTCCAGAGCCGCCTCCGGTCACAGAGATGCGCACGTCCGGTTGAACAAGCTGATAGCCCTCCACCCAGGCGAGAGCCAGGTTTACCAGCGTGTCAGAGCCTTTGATCTCTATGGTGCCGGGCGGTGTAGCAGGAGCCGTGTCATTGGGGGGACGACAGCCCGCTAGAGAGAAGAACAGAGTTGCCACAAGCAAGCACCAGACGCACAGGAATCCAAGATACCTTGTACCCTTTGCATGCCTGCGATGTGTTGGTACCAATGCGTCACTCCATCGAATAAAGAATCGCTCAGAGTCCATTCTAGTGGCAGGCCCGCATCATCGCAAATCGCCATTCTGTACGAGTATACAAGACGATACGCCAAAGCCGCAAGGAGCGTATCATTGCTGATTTCGTTATCTCCTTGACCAATGCCTGGCGTTGCGTCTAGAATAGACGAAAGAAGACCCATTTTCTGCCAAGAAGGAGTGCCTTTCATGAGCGACAAGACTCGGATCGCCATAATAGGTGTAGGTCAAATTGGCACGCGTCATCTGGAGAAATATGCCCAGATTCCTGATGCGGAGGTCGTAGCCATCGCTGATCTGCGAGAAGACCATGCCGAGCGGATTGCGGAACAGTTTGGCGTGCCTGACACGTATGGTGACTATGCCGCGATGCTCAAGCGTAATGACATCGACGCCGTGGATGTATGCCTCCACAATCGACTGCACTGCCAGGCAACCATTGATGTGCTCGAGTCAGGCAAGCACTGCTACTGCGAAAAGCCCATGTCCTGGACCTATGCCGAATCCAAAGAGATGTATGATGCCGCACACAGTGCCGGCAAAAAGCTGCACATTCAGTTGGGGCGCATCTACCAGGCGCCATCGCGCGCCGCCAAGCGCCTTATCGAGGACGGCCACCTGGGCAGGATCTATTTCGCCAAGACGGTCAACTATCGTCGTCGGGGCCGTCCCTTTGTGGACGGATACGGCACGCCCGCCTTTGTTAGCGTCGAGACCTCGGGAGGCGGCGCCATGCTCGATATGGCCGTCTACCATATTTCACTTATGTTGTATCTGTTGGATAATCCCGAGCTGGAGACCGTCTCTGGCGCAACCTATCAGACGCTCGAGAATATAGACCCCGATCGGGCTCAGGAATCGGACTATAACGTAGAAGAACTGGGCATGGCCTATATCCGGCTGGCGGGCGGCATAAGCCTGATCCTAGAGGAAGCCTGGGCCATCCATTCCGATGATCCTGCCAGAGAGCAGGTGATGGGCTCTCGGGGCGGGCTACGAGTTGATCCACTGACCTACTATGCCACACTATCTGATCTCGAGATGGATGCTACCTTTGATGTCGAAAAGGGGATCTGGCGCTGGGAGCAGTCCGATCCCTGTGCGGTGTACTACTCCGAGTCGCAAAAGCACTGGGTGGCCGCCCTACAGGGCGAGGTACCATTGATCGACACGGCAGGACTGGCCCTCAATACCGCCTTGATTACCGAGGGCGTATATCTGTCCAGCCATCTGGGACGCGAGGTCACCCGTGCAGAGATCGAGGAAGCAGAGCCTGGTTTGGGCCGAAAGCACAGTCCAAAAGTCGAATAATCTCGTGGAGGAGAGCACAATGACTCGTAACAAGCTCAAGGTAGGGTTGATCGGCACCGGCATGATCTGCAACATCGCTCACGTGCCGGCCTGGCGCGAGCTGGCCGATGAGGTAGAGATCGTCGGGGCAGCGGATGTCGTGGCCGACCACGCGCGGGGCACCGCCGAGGCCCATGACATTCCCCAATGGTTCGATGACCCGCAACGTATGCTGGACGAGCTGCGCCCCGATATCGTATCGGTGTGCGCGCCCAATCGCTACCACAAGCCCTGGACTCTGGCCGCTCTCGAGGCAGGCGCCCATGTGCTGTGCGAAAAGCCTGTGGCCGATAACTATCAGGATGCCGTGGAGATGTATGATGCCGCCGAGGCTGCCGGCAAGCTCCTGATGGTGGGGCAGAGCGTACGTTTTCGCAGTGACAGCATGGCTGCCAAATCGCTGACTGACGCGGGCGTCCTCGGCGAGACCTACTACGCCGAGGCAGGCGCCATGCGCCGCCGTGGCGTTCCGACCTGGGGCCAGTTCCATATGCAGGAGCACTCGGGCGGTGGCCCGATCTATGATATCGGCGTGCATGCCCTGGATCTGGTCATGTGGCTCATAGGCAGCCCCAGGGTGATCTCGGTTAGCGGCGCTGCCTATACCCGGTTGGCGAATCAGGACGAGGGCCTGCTGACCTCGGAGGCCGATAGCGGTGCGCCCGAAGGTGTGCCCGCCGCCCGCCCATATGACTATCGCGAGTTTGACGTAGAGGATCTGGGCGTTGGGTTCTTGCGGTTGGAGAACGACATGACCATCGTATTGCGGGCCTCGTGGGCCGCCAACATCCCCGAGGGCACCGGCAGCACCTTTATCCTTGGCACCAGGGCCGGCATGGCGCTCAATCCTCTGCGCATCATCGGCACATTGGGGGCCTATCAGGCCGATACGACCCCCATCGTGCCAGGCCGAGATGAGCCCTTTGCCATGGGGCACATCCGCGAGGCGGCCCACTTTGTGCGGGCCATTCGCGGCGAGGAGGAGCTGAGCGTCAAGCGAGACGAGGTGCTGAACGTCATTCATGCCCTCGATGCGTTATACCGCTCAGCCCAGTCGGGCGCCGAAGTGCATCTTGACTGGTAGAGCGTGTCCGCCATAGACAAAGGAGAACCGCCATGACCAATACCTATCGCCTGGGGATCATTGGGTTTGGGCACATGCACATCAACAACGTAGCGCAGCTCTTTGATGCGCACCCGCAGGTCCAGTGGGTGGCCTGCTCCGACACGATGCCCATTGGGCCCGAGCTCCGCAAGGCCCCCTATACTCGCGAATGGAATCGCGAGAATGTCATGTCCTTCACGGGCATGGATACCTACTATGACGTGTTCTACGAGATGCTGGTCAAAGAGGATCTGGACATCGTAATCGTCACCTGCGAGAATGCACAACATCCGGCGGTGGTTGAGGCGTGCGCCGCTTCGGGCGTGAGTGTATGTGTCGAAAAGCCGATGGCAGCCAGCCTGCCCGATGCCCTGCGTATGGTACGGGCCTGCATCGCCAATGATGTGAGCATGGTGATCAACTGGCCTCTGACCTGGTCGCCGGCAGCCCGCCAGGCCAAAGAGCTGATCGACGAGGGAACCATTGGCCGCGTGCTGGAGGTCAAGTGGAGATCGGGTCACACCGGCCCCCTGGGCCAGGGTGCGGCCCATGCCGGTGTCGAGGACGAGGCAGAGACGCTGAGCGGCGTGGAACGAGCGGCCACCTGGTGGCACCAGACGGCAGCCGGGGGCGGCGCCATGCTCGACTATTGCTGCTACGGGGCGATGGTCAGCCGCTGGTACATCGGCAAGCCGGCCCAGGCGGCGATGGGCATGCGGGCCAACCTGCACAGCCAATGGGGCGACGCCGAGGACAATGCCGCCATGCTGGTTCGCTTCCCTGGAGCCATGGCCCTCCTGGAGGGATCCTGGACCACCCTGGATCACGGTGTGCCCACGGGTCCCATCATCTATGGCACCACGGGAACGCTGCTCGTTGGTAGCGATGACGAGGGCCCCTTTGTGCGACTGACACGCGGCGGCGGCGACACGACGGTCTATCGGCCCGATCCCCTGCCCGAGGGGCGCCACAATGTGGCCTACGAGTTCATCCATCATCTGGACACCGGCGAGCCAGTGCACCCGACGCTGGACATGCAGAACAATCTCGAGTATATGGCTATACTGGACGCAGGCCTGCGCTCGGCCGGAAGCGGCCAGATCGAACTGGTCGACAGTGCCGCCTGGAGCATCGGATGAGAGGGGGCGCCATGGCAACGGACAGGGTTTCGCTGGCATCTTACGCCTTTCATGGCCTGCTGGCCGATGGCAAGATGGACCTGTTTGGATACCTGGAGAGCTGCAAGTTTCGCTACCAGGTGCAAGCCGATATCTGGAACGGGATGCTGATTAGCACCGAAACCGACTACTTGTACAAGGTCAAAGAGGCGCTGGATAGCCGTGGCCTGGTATTGGCCAATCTGTGCGTGGACGAGGCCCACATCTGGGAGGATGATGAGGATGCGCGCGAGGCCAACCACCGCAACGCCCTGGCGCATCTCGAGGCCGCCGAGATCCTGGGCGCGCGCACGGTCCGCATCGACGCCGGAGGCGATCCACGGGCGCGTGTCTTTACAGAACAGCAGTTTGACCATATCATTCAGCGCTACCGTGAATATGCGCGGCGCGCCCTCGACGGGGGCTATCGGGTGGGGCCTGAGAACCATTGGGGGGCAGAGGTAGTGCCCGAGAACATGCGACGCATTTGCGAGGCGGTGGATCATCCTGCGTTCGGCGTGCTACTGCATTTTCGCGGAGATGCCGGAGATCGCGTCATGGTCCCCTGGGCGATGCACACCCACGTCTCGTGGGAAATCACCGAGGGCCCGCTCACGGCCTGCATGGGGATGTTGCGCGATGCAGGCTATGAGGGCTACTGGGGCGTCGAGCACCATAGCGGGCGCAACGAGTACACCGAGGTCGCCGTGCAGATCGCTCGGGTACGCGACGTCCTGTGGCGTTGGCAGCGTGGCGAGTAACCAAGATCATCCAGGAGGCAAGATGCGCATTTCGTTGATGTCTTACACGTTCAACCCCATGACCCGCGAGGGAACCATGGATGCCTTTACCTATCTGGAGACGGTGCGGTATCGCTACGATCTGACGACCGCCGATCTCTGGAATCGGACCCTGGCCAGTCTGGAGCCAGACCATCTGCAGGCGCTACGGATGGGGCTGATCGAACGGGAGCTGGACCTGGTCAACCTGGCTGTTGATGGGGCCCACATCTGGGAAGAAGATCCTGATACTCGTGATGAGCACCACAGGGTGGCCCTGGATCATCTGCTTGCCGCCGAGATCCTGGGCGCCAAGTCGGTGCGCATCGATGCGGGCGGAGGGCGCGATGAACGCGAATGGACCTCGGAGCAGTTTGACCATATTGTGATGCGCTTCCGCGAGTATGCCCAGCATGCCCACGACAATGGCTATATGGTAGGACCGGAGAATCACTGGGGCGCCGCCACGGTACCCAAAGAGGTCAAGCGTCTGTGCGAGGCGGTGGATCATCCTGCTTTTGGCGTGTTGCTGCACTGCAAGCGTTGGCAGGGCGACCAGGCCGCCCAGGGCGACGAGATCGTGGCCCCCTGGACGATGCATCTGCACCTGACGGCAGCCCTGTCGGACGAAGAGCTTTCCGATACGATGGAGATGCTGCGCGACAAAGGCTATACTGGAGTCTGGGGTATCGAGCTGGGCGGCGCGACTCATGCCGAGGCAGGCGTGATGGTTGCCAGGGTCCGACGCGTGCTGGAAGAGTGGCGACTCGCAGACGCCTAAGATCGAGATCAACCAATCAACATGCGCTTGTCTCTGATGGCATATACATTCTACCCTATGCTCCAACGCGGTGTCATGGATGAGTTTGGATATCTGGAAACGATCCGCTATCGCTATGGCCTGCGGGCGGCGGATCTGTGGAACTGGATGCTGGACAGTATCGATGATAACCATGCCCGGGTTGTGCAGCGCGCCCTCGTAGAGCGCGAGTTGGAGCTTGTCGGCCTGAGTGTCAGCGGTCCCACTGTCTGGGCCGATGACCTGAACGCGCGAGAATACAACCACAGGAACCTGTTGACACATCTGCGTGCGGCCGAGATTCTCGGCGCCAAGACGGTGACGATAGAGGCGGGGGGCCAGTACGATGCCCTCACGTATAGTGACGAGCAGTTCGACTATTTCGTCACGCGCTACCGCGAGTATGCGCAGCGCGCCCATGACAACGGGTACAGGATAGGGCCGGAGAATCACTATGGCCCTGAGCTGGTGCCGGCAGAGATGCGACACCTCTGCCAGGCAGTGGATCATCCCGGCTTTGGGATGGTGCTGCACACCAGAGAATGGATAGGAGAGGACGCACACCGGGGCACCGAGATGCTGGCCCCATGGATCATGCATGTACATCTGTCAGACGTCCCCTCGCATGAGAAGATGGTCGATACCGTGACAACGCTCCTCAATGGTGGCTATGCTGGTGCGTGGAGTATCGAGACCGAGCAAGGGGCAAGCTACGCCCAGGCGGGCCTCATGATTGCCCGGGTGCGGCATATACTGGAAGGATGGCGCCATACGGTGGATTGATCCAGGAGAATCTGGGGGGGGGGGGAGATCGCATGCACGTCACAGTAATGTCCTACTCGTTCTATCCGATAACTCGCGCAGGTACCATGGATGTTTTTGGCTATCTGGAGACGATCCGCTACCGCTATGGCCTGCGTACGGCGGACCTGTGGAACTGGACTATGGCCAGCACCGAAGAGGACTATGTCCGAGTCGTGCGGCGCGGCCTGGTGGAGAGGGGGCTGGAGCTGGCCGGCCTCAATGTCAGCAACTACCTCATATGGGATGACGATCCAGGCATTCGCAACTATAATCATCGCAGTGTCCTGGCCAACCTACGGATTGCCGAGATCCTGGGCGCCCAGACCGTCTCGCTCGAGGCGGGGGGCCATCATGATGCGCATGACTATACCGAGGAGCAGTTCGACTATTTCGTCACCCGCTATCGCGAATATGCCCAGCGCGCCTACGATAATGGCTACCGGGTGGGGCCGGAGAATCATTTTGGTCCAGAGCTCAGACCGACAGTGATGCGGCGCCTCTGCGAGGCGATAGACCACCCCGGCCTTGGCTTTTTGCTCCATGCCGGAAACTGGGATGGGGAGAATGCCGATCGGGGAAACACCATGTTGGCCCCGTGGGTGATGCATGTGCATCTGCCAGACAGCCTATCCGATAAAGACCTCTCCGAGATGATGACGATGCTGCGTGACCACGGCTATGCCGGCGCGTGGAGCGTCGAGGCGGTATATGGAGGAACCTACGCCCAAGTAGGCGCCATGATCGCCCGTGTGCAGCGTGTGTTGGAGGGCTGGCGGCTGATCGATCAATGAGCATTACCATTGGGGGTATGATGCGCGTCTCGGTCATCTCGTACTCGTTCTTTCCCATGACTCGCACGGGCATCATGGACACCTTTGGGTACCTGGAAACGGTCCGCTACCGATATGACCTGCGCGCGGCGGATCTGTGGAACTGGACCATGGACAGTATCGATGATGACTATGTGCAGGCTGTGCGGAGAGGCCTGATCGAACGAGAGTTGGCTCTGGCCAACTTTTCCTTGGACGGTTGCCATGTATGGGAGAAAGACCCAGGCGCACGCAAGTTCAACCATCGCAACGCATTGGCCAACCTTCGGGCCGCCGAGATCATGGGGGCCCAGACGGTGCGCATCGATACGGGCGGCCCGGCGGATGTGTCTCACTATACCAACCAGCAGTTCGATCACATCGTCATGCGCTATCGCGAATATGCCCAGCGCGCCTATGACAATGGCTACCGGGTGGGGCCGGAGAACCACTGGGGCCCCGAGCGCTTCCCACAAGAGCTACAGCGCCTGAGCGAGGCCGTGGATCATCCCGGCTTTGGCATCCTGCTCCATGCCGGGCTGTGGGACGTGGATGCCGACCAGGGGGATCGGATGCTGGCGTCGTGGGTGATGCACACCCACCTGACAGAGAGCCTCACCGACGACGCTCTGGCCGAGGTCATTGCCACACTTGATGCCGCCGGTTACGAGGGCGGCTGGACCGCCGAGGTGGAAAAGGGCGCCACCTACGTGTCGGCGGGCCTCCTCATCGCTCGCATACAACGCGTACTTGAGAGCCGGCGTCTGGGTGATCAACGGACATTGACATGAGTGGGTTATAGATATGCGCATCTCGGTAGTTTCTTCTTCGTTCTTTCCCATGAACCGTGCCGGCACCATGGATGTATTCGGTTACCTGGAATCGATGCGGTACCGCTACGGCCTGTACACAGCCGACATTTGGAACTGGTCCTTGGCCAGTCTCGACCAGGAGCATATCCAGGCTGTTCGAGGAGCCCTTGTGGAGCGCGAAATGAGGCTGGCCGCCCTGTCCACCGATGGCTCCCATCTGTGGGAAGACGATCCTGCGGCGCGCGCGTACAACCATCGCATGACTTTGGAGCATATGCGCGTCGCCGAGTCCATGGGCGCCAACATGGTGCGTATCGACGCGGGAGCTGGTGTCGACACCCAGACTTTTGGCGAGGAACAAATCGATCTATTGGCGACCCGCTACCGCGAGTATGCCCAGCGCGCCCATGACAACGGCTACAAGATCGGGGCTGAGAACCATTACGGCGCCGAGCGGAACCCCCTCGAGATGCGGCGCCTCGCCGAGGCCGTGGATCATCCCGGCTTTGGCCTGATCCTGCACGTCGGAAACTGGCGCGGAGAGAACGCCGACCGGGGCGATGCTATGACCGCTCCCTGGACCATCCACGTCCACCTGCCGGACAGCCTAACCGACGAGGGGCTGGCCGAGCCGATGGCGCTACTGCGCAACACAGGCTATGTCGGGACTTGGTGCATCGAGTTCGAAGGGGGCGCCACCTATGCCCAGGCGGGCGTCATGATCGCCCGCGTACAGAGTGTACTGGAGGGCTGGCGCCTCGCGGGCACGTGACCCTACCGCTACCGCGATCGAACGGCAGCCAAGTTCTGGTACGTCTTGTCCCGTGATCTACTGACTGGTTCAGTCGCGTCTCGGATCCACATAGTGAATGACGCCCCGCTCGCCACTCACCAGCCAATCGGCGTCCTCCGCCGCGATTGTGGCCGCCTCACCCTCTTGTAGCCCCACCATCAACTCGGCCTTGAGGGTGCGCAGCGTCACAAAGGGCGCGGGCATGTAGCGCGTCACCGCGGCCATGTCGGTGGTGTGCGGCCAATGACGGTCCTCCAGCAGGCGCCGATAGTTGACATCGCCCTTGAGCAGGATCAAATCCGAGCCCATCAGATGCTCTTTCAGGTCGGGCGGAAGCTCGGTCAGGTGGCGGCTGGTAGTCCAGAACCAGTGAGCCTCGAGCACGATGCGGCTCTCTTCCTGAGCGCGTCTCAACAGCGCCCCCAGCGCCTCGCTGGCCGGATCGCGCATGGCCTCCAACGCCTGGCGGCTCAGGACATAGTCCTTGGACATGGCATCCGAAACAAAGTAGGGTTGGGGCTTGAGATGGATGTGCACCGTGTCCACCAGGTCATGCTCCAGCATCAGGCCGATCAGCCCCATGTCGGCCAGCAGTTCGGGGCCGCTATTGTCGGCAACCCAGTCCAACCGCTTGACCTGGCCTGCAGACACCCGCTCCCAGACATCGCGACGATGGTCGATGAGGATGCGATGGCTCTCGTCGCCGTCGGCCTCACTGCCGCCTGATATGGCGATGTTGCTCAAATCGGCGCGATTGCCCCACAGGCTGCGCGACATGGCTATCCAAAAGAGCCCCTCCAGATCGGACTCGTCCAGGTTCTCGTAAAAGCGTTGGGTTGCCTCCAGGCCCTCCCCCAGAGCCTCGCGCTTTTGGGGCTCGAATGGATCCAGCAGGAACCAGCGGCCGGGCTCGAAATAGCGCACCGTCTCCAGCAGACGCCGGTAGAAATATGTCTCGGCCACGAACCAGGGCAACTGCAACCAGGTGGCCCCTTCCCAGGGCGCCAACGCCTCTCGCCATCGGCCGGCATCCCGGGCGTCCTCGGGAAGCGGGGCGACGGGCGCGCCCCGGATCTCGTCGATCAAACGATGCAGCTCTGAAACGATCTCTTCCGAGTAGTGCTGGGTGTCGATCACCTCGGTAACGACGCCCGGCTTGCGATACAGGATCGTATGCTCGGCAAAAGAGCCGGTATCGGAAACCATCAGGTATGGTGGTAGCATTTCGTTGTCCCTCCTATAACAGCCAGGGGCATTGTACAATGAATGCCGTTCACTGACCATTCACGGCAAGGAAAGAGCGCCCCATTATCCCGCAAGAAGCAAGGGTGCTATAGTCATGGTGTGCCACCCGGATGCGAGAATCCACAAGGCCTGTGCGGCTGTGTTGACAGGCACCGATTCCAAGTCTATACTTTTATGTTCAAGCCCTTTACTGACCACTATTTGAGAGATATCGGAATAGATGCAAGATCAATACCTGGATACCCTGGAATATGACAAGATCCTACAGCAGCTTGCCGAGCACACCGCTTTTTCGGCCAGCCGAGCGCTGGCGCTGGCCCTGCGACCCGTGACCGACGAGGACGCGGTGCGCCACCGCCAGCAAGAGACGACCGAGGCCAAGGACCTTTTGGCGACCCGCGTGGAGCTGAGCATCGGCGGTGCCCGAGATGTACGCGCCCAGGCCCGCCGCGCCCAGCTCGATGCCCTATTGCCCGCCGAGGAGCTGCTGGCTATCGACAATACGCTGCGCTCTGGCCGCGACCTCTATCAGAAGCTGGCGCACCTGGACGAGGAGGCGCCACTGCTCTCTAACAAGGCAGGCCAGATCCGGCCCCTGCACCACGTGATCGAGGAGATCGAGCGGTGCCTGGATGCCGATGGCCAAGTGCTGGACTCGGCCAGCCCCGAGCTGGCCCGCATCCGGCGGGAGAGCTTTGCGGCGCGCGAGCGGCTGCTGGAGCGCCTCCGCCGCCTGGTGAGCAGCTCGGAGACCAGCCGCTTTTTGCAGGAGCCGATCGTCACCGAGCGCAATGGCCGTTATGTCATCCCGCTCAAGGTCGAGTTTCGCGGGCGCATCCCGGGCATCGTGCAGGACCAGTCCTCCAGCGGGGCCACGCTCTTTATCGAGCCGTTGGCCACTGTCGAACTGAACAACCACTGGCACGAGCTCAAGATCGCCGAGCGCCACGAGGTGGCCCGCATTCTGCGCATGTTGAGCGCCCTGGTCGGCGACGAGGCCGACAATATCACCAACAATGTACGGCTGCTGGCCGAGATCGACCTGGCGCTGGCCAAGGCCCATTACAGCTATGCCCTCAACGGCGTCGAGCCCGAGCTGACCGAGGCGCGCTGGCCTCTTTCCGAGAACCCACTGCCACCATACGAGCACCCTCTCTCGCTGCTCAAGGCGCGACACCCGCTGCTGGACCCCGCCACGGTGGTACCTATCGACGTCTATCTTGGGGGAGACTATACGGTGGTGGTAATCACCGGGCCCAACACCGGCGGCAAGACTGTGTCGCTCAAGACCGTCGGCCTGTTGGCGGCCATGCATCAGGCTGGGCTGCACATCCCTGCCATGGATGGATCGCGCCTGCCCGTCTTTTCGGGGATCTATTCCGACATCGGCGATGAGCAGAGCATCGAGCAGAGCCTCTCGACCTTTTCATCGCACCTGACCCATATCGTCGACCTGCTGGCCAAGGCCGACGAGCGGTCGCTGGTGCTGCTGGACGAGATCGGCGCGGGCACCGACCCCGTGGAGGGTGCCGCCCTCGCCCAGGCCCTGATCACCGAGTTCCTGCGGCGCAAGAGCCTCACCCTCTGCTCGTCGCACTATGCCGAGCTCAAGGTGTATGCGTTCAGCACCCCCGGCGTGCAGAATGCCAGCGTCGAGTTCGATGTGCAGACCCTCTCGCCCACCTTTCAACTGACCATTGGCCTGCCCGGGCGCAGCAACGCCCTGGCCATCGCCGAGCGGCTGGGTCTGTCCGAGGACATCCTTGTCCAGGCGCGCGAGATGCTCTCGCCCGATGCCCTGGGCGCCGACGTGCTGCTGGAGAACGTCCGCAATGCCAGCCAGGCAGCCGAGACGGCGCAACGCGAGACCGAAGAGGCGCGGGCCCGTGCGGAGGAAATGGAGCGCGAGCTCCGCCAAAAGCTGGGCCAGATCGAAGAGGCGCGGCGGCAGGTGATCGAAGAAGCGCGCGAGCAGGCCCGCGAGGAGCTGGAGCAGATGCGCCAGGAGCTGCGTACATGGCGCCAGCGCGCGGCGTCCGAGGGCCGTGCGGCCCAGGGCTCTGCGGCCGCGCATCCTGCGGCCCCGCTCCAGGAGATGTTGCGCGCCATCGAGCGACTGGAGGAGCGCGTCCAGCCTATCGAGCCTATGAGCGAGCCCAGGACCGTTCCCGATGCAGAGATGCGGGTGGGCGACCGGGTCTATGTCCCCTCGCTGGACCAGGAGGGCCAGTTGCAGGAGATCGACGGGGATGAGGCCCAGGTGAGCATCGGCGGCTTTCGCGTGCGCACCGAGCTGGACCGGCTCGAGTACCGAGGGCGGGGGCGCCCGGAAAAAGAGCCCCAGCCGGAGACCCTCACGAGACGGGCCAAGGGCCCCGCCCCCAGCATGGAGCTGCACCTGCGCGGCATGCGGGCTGACGAGGCCATCTCGGCGGTGACCAAGTATCTGGAGGACGCCTACCTGGCCGCCCTACCCTGGGTGCACATCGTGCATGGCAAGGGGATGGGGGTACTCAAGCAGGTGGTGCGCGACCAGTTGCGGGGCCACCCACTGGTGCGCTCCTGGCGCCCGGGCGAGCTTTCGGAGGGCGGAGACGGCATCACCGTCGTGGAGTTGGATAGCGTCGAGTAGTACGTACCGACGTACGCCGGTACGTCTGCGCCTAGAGGTAGTTTGCCACAGCCTCGGCGGTCGCGCGGTTCATGCTCGGCACGGAGGCCAACTCCTCGACGCTGGCCTTGCGGATGGCATCCACCGAGCCAAATTGCCGCAACAGCGCCTGGCGACGCTTGGGCCCGACGCCGGGGATTTCGTCCAGGACGGAACGGGTGCCCTCTTTGGCGCGCAGCTTGCGGTGGTAGGTAACGGCAAAGCGATGGGCCTCATCGCGGATACGCTGCACGAGATAGAGCGCCTGCGAGCCCCGCGGGAGCTGCACTGGCGTAGGCCGCCCCGGCACGAATAGCTCTTCCTCCTGCTTGGCCAGCGCCGCGGTGGTGATGTGCCCCATGCCCATGGATTCCAGCACCTCGCGCGCGACGCCGAGCTGCCCCTTGCCACCATCCAGGATCACCAGATCGGGCAGGATGGCCCAGCGGTTCGTCTGGCCATCCACCGAGCGCTTGGCCTGCGCCTCCTGGGCGCGGTGAAACCGCCGCGTGAGCACCTCACGCATGGAGGCATAGTCATCGGCGCCCTGCACCGTCCGAACCCGGAAATGGCGATAATCGCGCTTGCTCGGCGTCCCCCGGTCAAAGACCACCATGCTGCCGGTGATGTGGGTGCCCTGAATGGCCGAGATGTCATAGCACTCGATGCGCGTCGGCGGATGCGGCATCTCTAGCGCCGCCTGCAGATCGGTGAGGGCCTCTGTCTGGCGGTTGGTGTCCACTTCCCACTCCATGCGCAGCCGCTCCAGGGTCTCGATGGCATTCTCGTGGGCCATTCTGACGATGGCCCTCTTGTCGCCCCGCTTGGGGACCTTGATGGTCACTTTGCGGCCCCGCTGGCTGGCGAGCCAGGAGGTGATGACGGCAAACTCGTCCAGGTCGTGCTGCAAGAGAATCTCGGGTGGGATCTGGGTGGCCTCACTGTAGAACTGCTTGATGAACGAGCCCATCACCTCGGCATCGGCCTCGTCACTGGCGCCCGTAAGCACAAAATACTCGCGGCCGATCAGCTTGCCTTCACGCACAAAAAAGACCTGTACACAGGCCTGACCATCGTCCCGGGCCATGGCAATGATGTCGTGATCGCGCAGGTGCTCGGAGACGATGCGCTGCCGCTCAATGATCTGGTTGATGGCGTCCACCTGGTCACGCAGCGTGGCAGCCTTCTCAAAGTCCAGGGCCTCGGCGGCCTCGTTCATCTCGCGCGCCAGATCCTTGACGATCTGCTCCGAGCGGCCCTCGAGGAACAGGCAGGCCTGCTGGATGATATTGCGGTACCCGGCCTGATCGATGGCACCAATACAGGGGCCGGTGCAGCGCTTGATATGATAGTAGAGGCAAGGGCGCGGGTCCTTGCCCGTGATCTCTCGGTTACAGGTGCGGTAAGGAAAGAGCCGGCGCAGCACCTCCAGCGTCTGGCGGACGGCCTGCGACGAAGTAAAGGGTCCAAAATAGCGCGCCCCATCACGTCGCGCCTGACGCACGATGCGAATGCGCGGAAAGGGCTCCTGCAGGGAAACCTGGATATAGGGGTAACGCTTGTCATCCTTGAGGCGTACGTTAAAGCGCGGGCGATGCTGCTTGATCAGCTCGCTCTCGAGGATCAGCGCCTCGAGCTCGGACTCGGTAACGATCCACTCGATGTCGGCAATATCGTTGACGAGCCGCGCCGTCTTGGTCGAGTGGGTTGCCGAGGCATGAAAATAAGATCGTACCCGATTTCGCAGCACGACAGCTTTGCCCACATATATGACGCGATCGTCCGCGTCCTTCATCAAATAGACGCCCGGCCTGTCCGGCAAGCCAGCCAGGCGCGTGGCGATCTGTTCCTCTACCATATGTTCGCCACATCTCCTACGAGTTTCCCAATGCGTGCTAGACCGATTATACTAGCGCTCTTCCCTATGAGCAACCCGAGAGGCTGATGCAAGGCACGATAGGGGATCCATCTGCACCGATTCTAACATCTGCCTTGACAGCCGTTACTTTCTCATACATAATGGGGACACACTGCCCATAGGGTGGTAGGGTTACAAGGGCGTATCGATCTTTTTCACAATTGCATCCAGGTTACGCTATTTTCGCTTCCGGCTCGCCTTATCGAGATTCAACGGGGTTATCATCGTCAAGGTGCGAGTTCCTGGTTACACGGCAAAGAGGCCACACCATCGGACGGAAAAGCAATGCGACCACACTCTGTGTCGAGTGCCTATCGGCTACCGGAATACGGTAGGGGGCTAGCCCTCCCACCGAATGTGCATGCACAGACTCCCGGTAGACGTAGCTATCCGTGTCCCAGCCGGGCACTGGCCAATCCACCTTGGCGCAGACCCTGGTTTGCTCTGGAGCATGCGCGGGCCCGGTTTGTCACGCTTCGCCTCTTCTCTTTTGCGGCTGCCGTTATTACGGCGCCGCTTTTTTTGTTCCCCAACCTCTTGTCACTTGCGCGACTATATGCGGCGCGCCGATCAGCGCGTCCACTATAGGGGCGTTGCCGGTTGCTTCGCGCAACTAGCAGCGCAACAGACAGGCCCGTTTTGCCGCACACAACAAGCACAAAGGAGGAGCTTACCGCAGACCTAGCCAACGGAGCCGCAGTCTAAAAGAGTATCGGAAATCGCACTGTAAGCAACGGGAGGAAGACATGTTTGAGAAGAAGCTGCTCACGCGCCGCACCTTGATCAAGGGAGCCGCCGGAAGCATGGTGCTTTTGGCCGCGGCGTGCCAGCCTCAAGTCGTCGAGGTCGAGCGAATCATCGAGCGAGAGGTGCCTGTAGAAAAAGTTGTCGAGAAAGAGGTCATCGTCGAAAAAGAGGTCGAGGTCGAGGTCGAGCGCGTCGTCGAGGTCGAAAAGATCGTCGAAGTCGAGCGAGCGGCCGAAGTCCGCGGCACCTTCTGGGTGCTTCAGAAGCAGGACTTTTTTCCCGCCTTTAACGATTGGTTCCGCGCCGAGACACGCACCTATGCCAGAGAGCGTGGCTGGCCCCTGGATATCTCGTACATCGCTGGATACACCGGCGGTACCCCCGAGATCGAAAAGCTGATCGCCTCTGTCGCAGCCGGCACGCCGGTGGACCTTCTGATGCACAGCCTGGGCATCGTTCAGCTCCGCCAGGCCTATGCCCTGGAAGCTGTGACTGATGTAGTCGAGACCGTCGAGGCCGGGTGGGGCTCCACTTCTGCCCGCCAGCAGAACGACTATGTCGATGATGGTGAGTGGTGGGCGGCCCCCTACTTTCAGCGGTCTGACGGCGGATGGTACCTGCGCTCCGAAGAGGAAAGATATGGCGTAGACATCCAGTCGATCCGCCAGTTCGAGGAGCTCTGGGAGACACTGCTCCCGATGAGCCGCCCCGAGGATGAGATGTACGGCTGGGGCGTCACCATCAACCGTTGCGGCGATGGGGACTGGTTCCGCCGCCGCGTCATGCACGGCTGGGGCGCCTATCGCCAGGATGAGACGGGCCAGTTCGTGACGTTTGACTCGCCCGAGATGGTCGAGGCCATGACGGTCATGACCCAACTCTACATCGACCCCAAGTGGGAGCGGATGCTGCCGCCGGGCGTCCTGGCCTGGACGGACCCCACCAACAACGAGGTCTGGCTGGCTGGCAAGCTGACCTACAGCTTTAATGGTGGTACGATGTATGCCAAGTCCATCCTGGACAACAACCCCGTTGCAGAAGATACCCGCTTCCATCCGCCTCCAGGTGGCCCTGTGAACGAAGAGTTCAATAGCTTTAGCGCCAACAACTTTATGATCTTGCGCGGCGCCCGCAATGTCGAGGCCGCCAAAGAGACCATCCTGCATTTCTTGTTGCCGCTGGAGAATCAGGACTCGATGCTGGAGAACTCGCCCGGCTTCAGCATGCCCGCCTACGAGGACCTGTGGGACGCCTCCAAATACCTGCCGACCCATCCGACGGTACAGGAAATGGAGCCCGTGGCCACGGACAAGAGCGGCGTGATCCCCGGCCAGTATCCTGGCCCGCCCCTGAACCCCGCCATCGCTGCGGCCGACGCGGCCGGTCTCGAGAACGACATGGTCGCCGACATCCTCCGCGGGACGCCGGTGGCTGAGGCCGTCAAGACTTGCCACGATCGCTATGTGGCCATCTTCAAGGAGTTTGGCCGCCCAGGCGAGAGGGAATAGGCTTGTTTGTGCAAGCGATATGTGGGGCGGCGCATTACCGCCCCACATATCGCTCTAGAGCTCGATGCGCAGGCGCATGCCCCCGGTCGATATACCCATCTCTTGCTGGGCACATCGACGGCATGTGCTTGCGCGCCGAGACTTGGCCCGTAGGCCAAGCACCTTATCTACTAATCCAAGCAGTGCGAGGAGACAAGCTTCATGTCGGAAGCAGCAAAACTAGACAGAGTTTCCACTGTGGCCGTCACGCAGCCGCTCACCAGGAAAAAGAGACTAGAGAACATACTAGGGCGTGACTGGCGCGAGGCCTGGATCTTTATCGCTCCTACCATCATCTTGATGGGCGGGCTAATCGCCTATCCGTTTGGTCGAGCCCTGTACATCAGCTTTACCAACACCATCAGCACCACGATTGGCCCCTGGGTCGGCCTGACGAACTATATCAATCTGTGGAACGATATCTTCTTCCGGCGTTCGGTCATGGTCACGGCCCAGTACACCGTGTCTGCCGTGTTTCTCAAGTTGGTGGCGGGTGTCTTGGCCGCCATCTTGCTGAATCGCTTGTCGGGCAAGTGGGCGCTGCTCACCGGCTTGGTGTTGCTACCCTGGATCATGCCCGAGATCGTCCGGGCCATCACATGGCGTGGCCTGCTGGACCCCCTCTATGGCGGGCTCAATCGAGGGTTGGTGAACCTTGGCCTCGTGAGTCGCCCGCTGCCGTTCCTCACAGGGGTCAATACGGCTCTGCCTACCATAATCATGATCAACTTGTGGCAAGGCATACCCTTCTTTACTGTGAATCTGCTGGCAGGACTCAAGGCCATTGACCAGGAACTCTATGAGGCAGCGTCCATCGACGGGGCCACCAAGTGGCGCCAGTTCCTGCACATCACACTGCCGGGCCTGCGTTATGTCATTGTCGTTGTTACCCTGCTCTCGACCATCTGGACGTTCAATGGCTTTACGCTGATCTTTTTGCTCACCGGCGGTGGCCCCATGGATGCTACCAAGGTGTACTCGATCCTGGCCTACCAGATCGCCATCACCGGCATGCGCTATGGCGTGGGTATCGCGGTGGCCATGACCATGGCCCCAGTGCTGGGGATCTTTATCGTCGTACTGGGACGCTACATGATGGGCGGCTCACAGGCACAGGAGGAGAGCGTGCCCCGAGAGCCAGGACCTCTGGCCATCGTAGGCAAAGTCATTGTGTTTCCAGCCCTCATGCTGCTCAAGGCCATCATGGCCCTCTTCTGGCTGGTCAACAACTCAATTGAGCTGCTCTTTGAGGCCATTGGGCGGGGTATCAAGCGATTGATTCCCCAGCGGCCAACCATGCGCGGCGGCAAGATCCGTGTTCAGCGCTATCGCTGGCTGGCATCCGTCCTGCCGGTCTCTGCGTTTATCCTGCTCATCCTATTCGAGCTGCTGCCCTTTTACTGGGTCATCGTGACGGCGTTCAAGACCGAGCTGCAAATCACGCGTTTTGAGAACGTCCTTTGGCCACAACCGTGGACCTTGGCCCAGTTTGAGCGTCTGTTCGGCCCGGCGCGCAACTTTGTCGTCTGGCTGCGCAACACAGTCACCATCTCGGTAATCACGCCGACCATCTCGACTCTGGTGGCTTCGCTGGGGGCCTATGCGCTGACCCGCTTGCGGTGGCGCGGGGCCAGCGCCGTCTCGCGTAGCGTGCTAGTAGCCTACCTGATGCCCGGCATCATGATGCTGGTGCCCATCTACCAGTTGTTCGCCCGTCTAAGGCTGACCAACACTCTATATGCTCTCATCATCAGCTATCCAACCTTTGGATTGCCCTTTGCTCTCTGGCTGATGATGGGCTACTACTCTTCCATCCCCGAAGAGCTCGAAGCGGCTGCACTGATCGATGGCTGCAACCGATTCCAGACCTTTTTCAAGGTCGTGCTCCCATTGACCAAGCCTGCGCTCATGGCTGTGGCGCTGTTCGGCGTCACCCAGGCCTGGAGCGAGTTCCTGTTCGCCTATGTCATGATCCACAGCGAAAGCAGGATGACCATCCCGGTAGGCCTGGCCCAGATGATCATCGGCGACGTGCTCCCCTGGGGTGAGTTGACTGCCGCAGCGCTGATCATGGCGGTGCCGGTGCTTATCATCTATTCGGTGGGGCAACGTTTCATGGTAGCGGGATTGACGGCCGGCGCCATCAAAGGTGGCGGCTAACGCATCACGTCGACCTGGCAGATCAACGGGACCTGGGAGTTGCTTGCTTCCAGGTCCTGGCTTGGCCTCTGGTGTCCAGGCATCCGCCTCTATCCCATGGGAGTGAAACGTCATCGCCCTACGTGACAAGTTTGGAACAACCCCTACCCAGGAGAGCATCCGTCCGTCCGAGCCGCTACCCTCGGCGGGCTTGTCGCGCCAGTTGGACCGCTGGCTGGGCCGCGACTGGAGCACGGCGGCTCTCTTTATGGCGCCTGCAGCGATACTGCTGCTGGGCCTGATCGCCTATCCCTTTGGGAGGGCGTTCTACCTCTCGTTCACCCGCACCCACAGCGCCCAGGTGGGTCCCTTTGTCGGGCTGGACAACTATATCAGCCTGTGGGGCGACCGGTTCTTTCGCCAGTCGGTGGGCGTCACAATACGCTTTACCTTCTGGTCGCTGGTATTCAAGCTGTTGGTGGCGACGCTGGGTGCGGTGCTCTTGCACCGGCTGGGCATGAGCGAGGGCCTGCTGGCAGGCCTGATCCTGCTACCCTGGATGATGCCCCAGGTGGTGCGGGCCATTACCTGGCGCGGCATCCTGGACCCCCTCCTCGGCTCGGTCAACCGGATTCTGCTCACCACGGGCCTGCTCTCGCGGCCTTATCCCTTTTTCGGCGATATGCGTACGGCGCTGGCCAGCGTGATCCTGGTCGAGGTGTGGCAGGGCGTGCCGTTTATTCTCATCAACGTCCTTGCCGCCCTCAAGGGAATCGACCGGGAGCTGTACGAGGCCTCCGCGATCGACGGCGCGGGCCCAGTGCGCCAGTTCCTGCACATCACCCTGCCCGGGCTGCGCTATGTAATCGCCGTCGTACTGCTCCTGGATCTGCTTTGGACGTTCAATAGCTTTGAGCTGATCTTTTTGCTCACGGGCGGAGGACCGGCCAACGTCACCAAGGTCTACTCGGTGCTGGCCTATGAGATGGCGGTGCGCGGAAGATGGTACAGCCGCGCTTCGGCGGCGGCCCTGGCCATGTTTCCCGCGTTCCTGCTGGTGATCGCGGCATTGGGACGCTATGTGATGGGCGGGCACCGGGTGGCCGAGTCCAGCCGGCTGCTCTCACGGCTCGGCTGGTCATTCCAGGGCAACGGGGCTGAGAGCCTTTTGCGGCTGCCCACCCGCAAGCTGGGTGATGCGGCCTGGTGGTTTGCCGATCGGCTGGAGCTACTCGTGGCGCCCTTGGCGCGGCTGTGGCCACGACGTGGGCCACGCGTGCGAGGCCAAGCGACAGGCCTTTTAGGGCGCTGGATGGCAGGGGCGGGGCTGGCTGCGTTATTGCTCTTTGAGCTGGGGCCCTTTTTCCTTCTGCTGATCACGGCGTTCAAGACCGAGATCCAGATCACCCGCTTCGAGTCGCTGCTCTGGCCGCAGCCCTGGTCGTTTGCCCAGTTCGAGCGCCTACTTGCACCCGGCAGCCGTTTCCTGATCTGGCTGCGCAACACGGCCTTTGTCTCGCTGGTGGCGCCCGTGCTGGCTACGCTGGTATCGGCGCTCTGCGCCTACGCGCTGACTCGGCTGCGATGGCGGGGGGCCCGTTTGGTGTCGAACCTGATTCTGATCGCCTACCTGCTGCCGCCGGTATTGCTGATCATCCCGATCCACCAGCTCTTTGTGCAGCTGGGGCTAAACAACTCGCTCTGGGGTCTGATCATTATCTATCCAGCGCTGATCCTGCCCTTTGCCGTGTGGCTGCTCATGGGCCACTATGCCGCCCTGCCCGACGAGCTGGAAGCCGCCGCACTGGTGGATGGTTGCAGTCGCTGGCAGGCCTTTATGCGCATCGTGCTGCCCCTGGCCAAGCCAGCCCTGGTGGCTGTCACCCTCTTTGGCGTGACGCGAGCCTGGAACGAGTTCCTGTTCGCCTATACCCTGCTGGCCACCGAGCAACGCTTTACGCTGCCGGTGGGCCTGGCCAGCATCGTCTTTGGCGATGTGCTGCCCTGGGGCCAGCTTTCGGCGGCGGCGCTGATCATGGCCGTACCGGTGCTGATATTGTACGTACTGGGGCAGCGCTTCCTGGTGGCAGGTCTGACCGCCGGCGCCCTCAAAGGATAGGCGCAGCCCCTATGACTATGTCCAGACGCTACCAGGTACGATCGCTCAAGAAATCCTGGATCGCCTCTCGGGGGACGGGGAGCTCCTCGATGTGGCTGTCGAGCCAGCGAGAGAAATCCTCCTCAATATGCGGCTCCCAGCGCCGATCGATCTCGCCAGGCGTATAGCGCCCCTCCTGCAAACATATCTTGCCAAAGATGTCGCGCAGGCGGATGATCTCTGAGGTGGTGACCACCTTTTCGGCCAGGTGGGCTGGGATGATGACTACGGCTTGATCGCGGCCCAGCACCACATCGCCGGGCATGACGGTGACGCCGCCCAGGCGCACGGGGCAATTAACGCCCATCAGAACGACGGTGGGCGTGGCATAGGAGGGGTGATAGCCCCGGCAGAAACCCACAAAGCCTCCCAACTCTCGCACGCCCTCAATATCACGGATGGCGGCATCATGCACGACGCCGTTGCCCGTCTTGGCATAGATCGAGGTAGAGAGGTTGTCGCCGATGACGGGGCCATCCACCACCTTGCCAAAGACGTCGGCCACATAGATATCTCCCGACACCAGCGTGTCGATTGGCCAGGAGACCTGATCGCCGACACAGCCCTCGGCCTCGGCCAGGGCAAACACTTGATCACGCACATCGTCGCGGCGCGGCATATAGCAGGCCGTCACAGCCCGGCCCACCAGGGTCATGCCCGGCTGGGTACATGTCCAGTCGCCCTCGTGCTGCCAATGGTAGCCCTCTCCCCGCAGGACGCCCCAGGCCTGGGTGATGGTCACCTCGCGCATGCGTTCCAGGATATCGTCGGGCACCCGTGGGCGGCCATCGGGGGTGCGCTCGCCCTGCCATTCGGGCGTAAAGGCGATGATCTCTTCCGGCGTCAGGTTCAGGGGCGCATACTTGGCCATCTCTCCTCCGTGTGCAGGTGTTGTCGCGTCTGGGCAGCAGCGCATGCGGGTCGTGGCTCCAGAGCCGCCTGGTCAGGGCTCGAGGCCCTCGGCCGCTCGCTTTTCAGCGAGGCCATCGAGGATCTGGACGGTAAAGCCGGTGCCGAAACGGCGAGCGCCCGCCTCATAGAGCGCCAGAAGCTTGTCAATGTCGGTGATATAGCCAGAGGCCTTGACGACCACATCCTCCCCTACGCTGGCCCGCATCAGGCGCACCTGCTCGACCGTTGCGCCCCCGGGCTGGGTCTGGGTCGAGGTCTTGACAAAGCGAGCCCCCTCCTGCTCGGCGATCTGGCAGGCCGTGACGATCTCTTCATCGGTGAGCAGATAGGTCTCCAGGATCACCTTGACCGGCGCGTCGTGCTCGTTGGCCACCTCAACGACACCGCGGATGTCATGGGCCATAAAGGCATGGTCGCCCGATTTGAGGGCGCTAATGTTCATGACCATGTCGAGCTCGACGGCGCCGTGACTCAGGGCCCAGGCTGCCTCGGCCTGCTTGATCTCGGGGGTATTGAGACCCTGCGGGAACGAGATGGGGCACACCAGGCGTATGTCGCTACCGGCCAGCAGCGTTCGGGCCCGGGGTATCTGGTACGCCTGGGGCACCAACTGGGCCACCCCGCGTTGCTTGCACATCTCGACGCCCGCCGCCAACGCGTCATAGCCCATGGTGGGCAGCAGAATCGAGTGATCGATCATCCGGGCGACCTCACTGACAGTAAGCATAAGCGCTCCCCCCGTGTTGTGTACAAGGCCTCGCAATGAGCCTATCCATGGCCCGTGACCTGCACCGTCGCGGATGACAATATCCTCTGCAGTGTCCGAGCCCTGCACCATCGCAGCTCGACGATGCCTGGCACAGCGGCTCGTCCAGTTGAATATGACCGCGTCACTAGTATAGCCGTTGTCCGATAAAGCATCCAGAGGCAGGGCGAATGAGATTACGTGGAGCCTTGCTGCCTGAAGAGAGTGTTCATACAGCAGGCGGAGACGGGGGACGTGCCTTGGGACGGAAGACCGGACCACGGCGCGTAGCCGTGGTCCGGCTTGATGACGGTCTAGATCGGTCTAGGCCTCAAAGAACCACTGCTCCGGAAACTCGGGGAAGGACCAGAGGGTATCCCAGGTCCACAGACCACCATGTTCGCTGACATTCTTGAGGTTATTTCGAATGAACAGCGGGTGGGGCGCATTGCCGATGGCGCCAATGGTCCAGACATGCTCGGCCTGGCTCTCCAGAACCCTAGCGGCCGGCTCATTCTCATCGGTGAGGTTGTACTCATCCATCCAGTCGTATAGGTCTTTGATCACTTGCGGGGGCTCTTCGCCCATGTCGCCGCCGGTGTTGTACCAGCGACCCCACAACACGCCCCAGCAGCTCTCGTCACCGTCCAGCGGCGTAAAGAACTTGGGCCGGCGCAGGAACAGGGTATCAGCCGACTCGTCGCCGTGCCACAACGACATCGGCTCTTCGTTGGCGATGATCTTTTGCGTCAGAAGCGTGCGGGTGATCGACTGCCACCGGATCTCGATGCCGACAGCCTTCCAGTACTCTTCCACCAGCTCGGTGATGGGGCCCTTGGGCGTCTCGGTCTCGACCAGGTCCCAGCCGATGATGATCGGAGTCTTGCTTACAGGCCAGAGCCTGTGGGTGCCAGCGGCGTTCCACTCCAGGCCCATCTCGTCCAACAGCGCATTGGCCCGATCCCGATCGAACTCGGCATATGCCTGGGCGTACTCGGGCTTGTAGTGCCGCGAGGCCGGGATGACAGTCATCTGCGTCTCACTGGCGTTGCCAAAGTAGATGACGTCGTTGATGTCGCCCCGGTTGATGGCCAGCGACAGCGCCTGGCGGAAGCGGTCATCGGAGAACACCTCGCGCCACTCTTCTTCTTCCCAGTTCATATTGACGTTGTAGACCACTTCGCCGCCCTTGCCCGACTCCCACAGAATCATGCGCGCATCGGACTGGGCCGCGCCGTCTGCATACGTGGCATAGTACAGGATACGCAACTGGAATGCGGCGAAATCATAGGTGCCGCCCACGACCTTGGCATCAAAGACCGACAGGTCCGCAGCGCGATCCATGTTGATCTGGTCGATGTAGGGAAGCTGATTCCCCTCGGGGTCCACTGCATGATAGTAAGGGTTCCGCTCGAGGAATACCATGGTCGGCGTGTCGCGAACAGGGACATAAGTCTCCAAGAAAGGCCGATCGATGTTCTGGCCGCGGTTGTTCTTCTGGCCATGATTCTGATACCAGAAATCAAAGCCATCTTCCTTCGCCAGATCTTCAGCCTTGTCATTGTACTTGATGTCAAACTGCTTCAGATAGTGGGCGGGGCAGAAGGTCTGGTTACCCCAAAAGCCGTACAAGTGAGCCATGTTGACCAGCACAAACGACGGATGCGGCTGGGCAAAGGTGAGCTTGAAGGTATAGTCATCGATGATGTCAAGCTCCATGATCTGGCCGCCGGGGCGGAACCACATGCCGGGCACCGGGGTGATCTCGGTGTCCAGAAGAATATCCTCAAACCAGTAGCGGATATCCTCGGTGGTCAGCGGCGCGCCATCGGACCATTTCATGCCCCTGCGCATGTAGCACGTGATCTCGGTAAAGTCATCGCTGACTTCCCAGTCCTTCATGATATGCGGCACGGCGTGGGTCGCATCTTTCGAGATGCGCAACCAGTTGGGACGATCCATAGCCATATGGACATCGCCACCAGACAGGTTCATGGTCAGGTCACCGACAGTCAGGGTGCCACCATAGTCGCCAATCCGCTCGTAGACTTCACAGACGCGGGGCTCCTCAGGCAGGCGCTCGTCCACAGGCGGGAGCTCGCCACGTGCAACGCGGGCAGCTAACATGGGGGACTCGCCGTACTTGTCGGGCGGAGGCGCGACCTCGACCTCTTTTTCGACGATGACTTCCTTCTCGACGACTACTTCCTTTTCGACCTCTTTTTCGACGATAACCGTCTCTTGGACGATCTTTTCGACCACCTCAGGCTCACGAGCGCAGGCTGCTATGGCTACGCCAGCGGCTGTCAGGCTGGTCAGTCGAATAAAGTCGCGACGCGTGTGCTTCTTCAGATCCATTGTGTACCTCCATGTACAGACAAGACGCTACACTATGCAGCCAAGACATGACCAGACGGGGTTATAGGCTGCTACGCGCGGAAATAGGGTTGGCCAGTAGGCATCTCCTCCTTCTTCAAGAGGCGTACCAGAGCTACAGGTATAAGCGTGGAGAGCGGTGATGCCGACTCTCACACGATGTATGAGCGACCTGTAGCAGAGACGCCTCATTTGGCTGGCATACGAAAAGAGCAATACGGCAGAGAGGTTGTGGAGCGACTGCTTTACTGTGATGTCAATTGCTACCGCTTGCCAACCAATTGAGCCAACAGTGGATCTGAGAGTAAATCCCTCAGGCTCATCGTTACTCTACGATAGCAAACGAATCTTGTCAAGTAGGCGTCCACCCTCTGCGCAACCGGACGTTTGCAGCCTACTCGAGAGTCTGCGTCTGCTGGTTGCGCGCCCAAGCGGCCACCAGCTTGACCCGCTCGATGGCCTCGGGCCCGGCGCCTTCGGGCACCTCATCGGAGATGCCCAATACCAGGCGTGGGTGAAACAACGCCAAGATACGTTCTACCGTGGACATGAGCTCATCAAGGCTATAAGACGGCATAAAGAGCACCGCCGGGATACCATCCAGCAGGATCTTGTCGCCCAGATGCTCGGCCATCTCTTCCAGAGTGACATCCCCCTGAGGCTCGGGGGTCAACGCTTCCAGACCATCAAAGGGCAGATCCTTGAGGTAGGGCAGCAGCGAGTGGAAATAACCGTCGAGGTGGATATGAGTAAAGATACCGGCGCGGGCGAATTGCCCGGCACGCTTTGCATACCAGGGCAACAGGTACCGCTCGAACCAGGCCGGTGAAAAGAGGCTATCGTGGAGATTCTCGCCAAAGTTGACGATCTGCACGTCATCGCAGCTCGTGATCTGCTCATACAACGGGTCATAGGCATCATCGATAGCCTGCATCACATCGGTCACCAGCCCCGGCACATCGGCAATGGCGTACACCAGATCGGGCAGCTTCATCCACCACTGGGCCAACGCCTGATACGGGCTCTTGGGTACCCAGAACTGGGGCACCCCCCGCTCGCCAACAAAGAGGCTCCCTGCGGTAAACAGGTCCCGCGAAAAGCTATAGCGGGTGTGCCGCAGGAGCCAGAGCAGGGCGCGGAGGTCCTCGGGGCCTTTGACCGGGAAATCCACGACGCGCCAGGTCTTGTCGCGGGTCAGATGCTGCCGCTCCACCAGCTCCCCCCGGGGCGTTACGAACACGCGGGTCTTTAGGGGGCCCTCAGTTGACTCGTGCAGTGTAACCGCCTGGTCATACTCGACCCGAACCGGCGAGGGCAGATCGGTGTAATAGTCAAAGGTGCGCATGCTACAGTCACATGCATCATAGAATTGGCGCATGTCCATGTCACGATAGGTCTCAGGGAGGGCGTCAAAGATCCGGTGCCAGGCGAACCAGGGTTCCATGCGGGGTTGAAACAGAACGTGGGGGATTGGCTCGCGCTGAAATAGGCGCAGGTTCATCTCTCGAAAACTCATGACCATGTGGCCCCTCCTAGACGGATCATGTCTATACAGCGGGCGCAGCATAGCAGCAGTAGACGGGAGACGTCAACGCAGAGCGAGGGTATCGCCGAACGACAAAAGGGGCATGGCACCATTGCGCCACGCCCCTTGTAGACAAGACAGAACCCCAAGTGACCTTTGATCAGTAATCCATTGCTTTACTGGCTGATCTTCCGAGATCGTTCTCGCCTCGTCTATATCGTTCCTGATGCTGACGGGTTACCGTGCCAGTCATCATTTCCGATCTTTCAAGTTCGAGATGTCTACTCTCGGACTGTCTTTTCACTGGCTCGCTTCACTTGTCTTTTCAACAAGCTACTTGCTTGTGGGTCTTTCAAACTGACTCTCAGATATCCTCTGAACTGGCCCTCTTACTCGATCCGCTCCGGACGGATCTTTTAGTGAGCGTGCTGCTCTGCTTTGGCTCTCGTTGTCAGACGATTGCCTTTGCTTTGCATCTCGCCCTTTTTGGTTCTTTCCTCGTCAGGGTTTTTACCCCTGACTCGTTTCGGAACCTCTGGGTTCGTTCTTCCTAGAACCTCTCTCTTGTGGGTTGTTAGACCACAAGTTATGAGACTCTATTTTGAGCATTGGCCCTTCCGTCTACTCAGAGTCTCTAGCTATTGCTATTGACTCGAGCTTTCTTCAGAGATCTCCCATCAGGAGGAACCATTCTTACGTGGTTCTCTTCCATCTGAGTCGTGATTCCTTTACCTGCTGATGGATTTCTCCATCGCCCTGCAAAAGTCTCTTGACCCTTTGCCTTCCACCATGGATACTTTCGGGTTCGCCCGGTATCACAGGCCTTCCCTGCTGTTCCTAGTTTCCAGCTCTGAGATCTCCCTTTCCGGTGTTATGCTGCTCCCTTTCGGGTTGGTACCTTGCACCTTCTTGGGCTTTGCTCTTTGTTAATCTGACGAGTCGCCTACAGTTTGAGCGACCTACTCCCGTGAGCAGTGCAGATGTTCTGCTCTGGTCACGTTTGCCAGTTTCCCGACTGTCAGGCCAGTTCCGCTGTGGAACTGTCATCAACCTCTCGGGGTCCTGTAAAAGTATAATAGCATACGTGAGCTGAATTGTCAAGGGTTTGCAAGCCCTTTCCGCCCTCTTTCGCTCAGGGTTCACCTGGCAAAATCGTCGTATTATCCAGACTGGATTGCGCCCTCGGGCATACAACGCAGGTTCCCTTGTGCCTGGGCGAGCCGTTCTGGAG
>SLPC01000081.1 GCA_007132185.1 Anaerolineae bacterium
ATATGCCCCAGCACATGCTGGCGGTTCTCGGTGCCCACCCTGACCAGATGCTCGCCATCGCCGCCCGTCTCGACCGAGCCCCAGGTGTTGCGCCCGTCAAAGTCACCGACGTTAGTCATCAGCTCGCCCCACTGGCTGGCCAGCAGGTTCACGACGTTCACTCCCTCGGCGGCGCCTTCCAGCATGGCCGACATGGGCGACAAAAAGTGCACATGGGTATCGGCGCTGACCCAGCCACGCTCGCGCCAGGGCAGCACCTTTTCCAGCGGAATGGTGATCTCGCGAGTATCGGCCGTCACATCCACGGTCATGCGGATCGGCTTGATCTCGAACCCTTTGGCAATCTCAATGTACACACGCCCCAGGGGCAGATCCAGATCCGTCTCGCCGGCGATATAGGTGCAATAGTGCAACCCCGCATGCACAAAGTCGACGGAATAGTCCTCAAACCAGTAGGGATTGGGGATACGATGGCGGTCAACAGGCGCGAGATACTCGCCCGCCTCGCCATGCATGTGCAGCTTGACGGGGACGGGCTTGCCACCGGCGGCCTCGACCACCCGCAGCGTCACACGCTGGGAGGCGGGGGCCACGGGGGCTAGGGGAGCATCAGTCTCCATGGCCTGCAGCTCTGCCACGGGCACCTGCATACCGTTCCACAGGTGAAAGGCCCCCTTGGGGTGGGCCGTGTACTCGATCAGGATCTGGTTTTCCGCCAGTGCGGGCAACTGGTTGTTATAGCTGGCGTCCCAGCTCTTGTCGGGATAGAGAGGCCGACGCTCCGCCGAGATGACTTGGCCCATATCGAGTCGAATCTGGTCCAGCAGGCCGTTGTCGTCGACCTCGGACCGAAATGCCACGTCCTCAGGCAGGGTGAGCAGCGCCTTGCACCGGGACTCCCAGCGCAGGGGCTGGCTCTCGACATCGCCCGCGGCCAGGCCCATCACCAGCACGGCCCCCGACACCGGCTCAAAGCGGATCCACGCCAGTGTCTTGTCCGGGTGGGGATTATCCCAAGCCCACAGCCAGTTCACCCACTCGGACTGATCTGGATTGAGCGTCCGGGTCTGACGCTTGCCCCAGCCCGGCGGGGCCTGATCCTGCTCCAGGCGCAGAGGGTACGGCTTGTGGTCGGCCACAGCGATCAGGCAGTTCTCGCCCCAGATCCTCTGAAAGGCCCCGATCTCGTAACGACGACGAATGGGGATCGCGATCTCGGTGCCATCGGCATAGCCCATGACATAGTGGGCTGCCACCTCGCCGAGCTGCCCCACGCCACGGCTGGCGGCGGTCAGCCCATATTCGTCATGAGGATAGGGCCTGGCATCCGAAGTGTGCATAAAGACCAACCAGCGAGCCCGCACACCGGGCAGGGTCACCTGTACCGGCTCCTCGGCCACGAGAATGGGATCGTGGATTTCAAACGGGATGCCCCAGCCCACGGCAAGATCACGGGGGGCCTCGTCCAGAACGGCCCGTAGCTCGTCCGAGAGCGATGCCGTTCGCAATGCCTCCCACGACATCTCGCTATCGAACAGGATCGGCCAGAAATGGCTGCTAAAGGGTCCATCTTTGCGTTCCATCATGTCCTCCCCTGCATTGGCATAGCTGATCAGATCGCCGATTGTCGACGAGCCCAATGATAGCCGCTCAGGAGAACGAACGCAATGAGGGCAGCGCAAAGGCGCCGTCTAGCGAGCTGATCGCCCGTTAGACAGCGCCTATCAAGCAAGAGGGCCACTCTCTCGCTCTACATACTACCTAAACATCATAGGCAGATAAAAGACGAATGCATCAGGAGCCTGCAGCATCATTAGCTCTATGAAGCGAGGATATCCGGTGTACTTGGTAGAGACAAGCTCACCAGCTCGGTTAATCTCATAGACACCCGCACTGGTAGACACCAAGAGATTGTTATTAGGCAGCTCATAGACGCCACGATACTGGCCGAGTTCTGCAGGATTATACACGCCCACTAGCGCACCCTCGGGGGTGAGTTCGACGATACCTTCCTGAGCTCCAGCATAGTTTGCGACCAGGACGTTGCCATTAGCCGCTTGCGCGATCTGCTGCGGAAAGTCGTTGACCGGGGCTAGCTCCGCAATGAAATCACCCGTGTCCAGCCCATAGCGAAGGATCTGATCGGTCAAGGAGCTGCTGACGAGCCAATCGACATTGTCTCTAAGATACACATCAAAGGGCGCGTTGAGCCCTCCAGCGCCAGCCGTTACAAAAGTGCCCACAAAGACCCCATCGGTATCAAACTCCACGACGCTGTTCGCATTAAAGCCGTTCGCATTGTCCCACTCGTACACAGTGACCAGGAGATTGCCGTTCGGTCGCAGCGCCATACCACGGATATTCTCCATGATCTCGGGATTGGCGCCGCCAGCCGGCGCGAATATCCCCAGATAATTTCCATCCAGATTGTACTGGTGGACCACATTCCTTGTCTGATCCGACACCAAGACCCTGTTATTGGGGCTTATAATGGCATGAACGGGCGTCCCTGTCGCATCCTCGTCCATCTCAATAAAGGCCGCATCTACAAGATCACCCGTAATGGCGTTGAACGCCATTACGTTTCTCGTGAGGATATCGGGGACAAGCAGAATCCCCCCGGTCTGCGCCAGAGCAAGGGCCTCGGCACGCGCCTCGGGGGCCGCTGGCACTCGGACAGTTGCGCGTGGCATCTCGCACAGATATACCTCGTACCTCTCATCAAAGACGCAGTCATCCGTCAAGGGCTCTGTAGTAGCCAGATAGCCCGTCTGTTCGCTGATCCGATCGAGATCAATAGCGACCGGCTCGGCCTGAACCGGCACCATAGACCAGGAAATCAGACTCACAAGCGTCATCACGATTATCATGCTCATAAGAGCGATCGTCGTACGCTTCATTTCTATGCCTCCTGTACATACTTTTCCTTGTGCATATATAGCATTCGGGACTGGCGCCCCAAATGCGAATGCCTGATGTCAGGTTCCTTGACAGTGGCCGTCATGCGCCCAAAGTGACATACAGGCCTGTTAGCATTATGAGTTATGTAACTAGGCTTGTCAATGGGTATAATAGGTAAACTAGCTCTTTGGCTTAGTATGCTGTGCTGCCTTATCGCTGGTTTTCTTTATTTGCGTGTGGTATATTTGGCCACAATGTGGAACCCGACAGGAGAGGGCGCTATGACAGAACATACGAATGGCATGGATCAAGCATACGATGCTTCCCGCCTCGCTCTGGCGCTGGATCTGCTCAAAAGTGCCGTGGAAATTGGTGAGGTGCCCGCTGCGGCAACCGCGATTGCGCTGCATGATCGCCTGCTGGCCCACAAGGCCTGGGGCCGCCCAGGTTGGGCTATCGAGGAGGCGCCTCTTGCGCCCGACGCGCCCTTTATAGTGGCCTCCATCACCAAGCCAGTGGTGTGCATGGGCGCTATGCTGCTGCTCGATCAAGGAGTCATCACCCTGGATGATTCCGTGGCCCGCTATGTGCCGGCTTTTGCCGCCCGGGGCAAACAGAGCATCACGCTGCGTCATCTGATGACCCATACCTCGGGCCTGCCCGACCAGCTTGAGCAGAATATCGCTTTGCGGCAGCAGCATGCGGGCCTGGGGCACTTTGTGGCGGCGGTATGCGCACTGGAGCCCCTATTCGAGCCTGGGACACGAGTCAGCTACCAGAGCATGGGCCTGCTGATGCTGGGACATCTGATGGAGGTGGTTACCGGCCAGCCGCTGCGCCAGTTCCTGCGCGAGAACCTGTTCGAACCCCTGGGCATGATCGGAACAACCCTGGCAATGCCCGATGGCGGCCTGGCAACGAGCGCGCGGGCCAACGACTCGCCTGTAGACACGCAATCCAGCGTCGAGAGCGATTGGGGGTGGAACTCGGACTATTGGCGCGATCTGGGTGCCCCGTGGGGCGGCCTGCATGCCACCGCCGGCGATCTGAGCCGCCTGCTCCAGCACATGCTGGGGGCCCGGCCGGGCCCGCTCAGCCCCGCCGCACGCCGCGCCATGGTCTGCGACCAGATTGCCACCATGCCCCGGATCTCGCCAGAGCAGCGGCTCACGGACCGGTGGGGTTTGGGCTGGCGCCTCGGCGCGGCCTCTCAGGGCGACCTGGCCTCGCGCGACGCATTTGGCCACACGGGCGCCACGGGCACTCTTTTCTGGGCCGATCCCGAGACGGGCCTGTCATGCGTGCTGCTCACGAACCAGCCGTCGATTCATCGCCTGTTCGCCCGCTACTCGAACGCGATAGCGTCGGCGCTGAGAGGGTAGAATCACATCGCGCCCCAAGCCCCGCGCAGTTCGTCCCGGCGCTCGACCAGCAGCCGCATATAGTCCAGTTCCAGGGCCAGCATCTCCTCATCAGCGCGGCGCAGCCACTCGGAGAGCCAGCCAAAGCGGATGCCCAGCACCAACGCCCAGAGGGCGGGATCGGCGGCGGCCGGATGGCCCGCGGCCCGGAGCCGGGCCAGGAGAGCGCGCACAAAGGGCCCCTTCAACGCCTCGGGGTCTTCGCTGCCCGCGCAGCCGATGAGCAGGGCCACATCGTAGGCTTGCGGCTTGGTTCCGCAGAACTCCCAGTCGATCACAGCGCGGATCTCTTGTTCCTGCCAGATCACATTGAGGGGATGGGGATCGCCATGGCAAAAGGCGGTGTGCAGAGGAACATCGGGGCCCAGCCAGCGATCCAAGAGGGGCTCGACGATGGGGGCGATCTGGCTGGCCAACTCGGGCCGCTCTTGGGAGAGACGACCATCAAGAGTGATGACGAAATCACGGATGGAAAAGGGGTCGCCCGGCGGTAGCGAAAGGCCCGTCGTGACGCGCCGCAATTCGATGATAAAGTCAGCCAGTGCCTGCCCGCGCCAGCCCTCCTGCACCCAGCCGGGCCGGGGCACCGGCTCGCCCCGCAGATAGGGGCTGATCTGCCAGTAGCTATTGCCCAGGGGCAGCACGTGCCACCCAGCGCTATCCTCGAGATAGCCATGGGCCTTGTCCAAGCCAGCCCTGGCCAGAGCATCCAGGATCGCCGCTACCCGCATCTTGTGGGGCGCTGTGCGGGGATCCAGGCGCTCGACCACATAGATCTGACCAGCCTCATCCTCGACCACCCACCGTTCCAGGCTACGGTCAGGGCTCCCTGCGGGTAACAGGTCGGGCCGCAACCGCGCCGCCCGCACCCGCCAAAGGCGACAGACGATGGTTAGGGTAGAGATATCGATCATAGCAGCTCTTGTTCTATGTCCGGATCAGGTGGCGCAGCCGGGCCAGGTTAGCTGGCCGGGCCGGCAACGTACCGCTCTCGACGTCGCGCAGCAGATCAGCAATGGCCTGGTTAATCGGTGTCGGGACGCCCAGCAGCTCGCCTTCCGCCACGATACGCCCATTCAGGTAATCCACCTCGGTGCGGCGTCCCTTGAGCACATCCTGTAGCAGCGAGGGCCGTGCTGGGACCTTTACCCGACCGGCGCTCTCCGGCGGGCCGCGCCGGGCGCGGGCCAATTCCCGCATACGCACGACGAGTGCGTCCAGATCGGCCTCACAGCTGGCGCCCGCGAAATCCTCGGGCGGGATGCCCCAGATAGGCTCTAGTGCGATCCCCTTGGCAAAGGCGACCCGAACAGACTCGCATCCGGCCATGACCTGAATGCGCTGCACCTGCGCGATCTCCTGCTCGTTCAGCTCCTCGGGGCCTGCGCCCAAGGCCCCGTATAGCGCATTGCCCATCGAGTTCCACACCAACTTGGCCCAGCGCGCCCCCCAGATGTTGGTCGTCGCGGCGCTGGGCCCGATCACCTGCAGTGCCTCGACCACGGCCTTGACCCGTGGGGTGATCTGACCGGAGAGCTCGCCCACGTCAAAGGCGTGAGAGGTGACCGGATCGGTGCGAGACACGCGCCCCGGCTCATAGACGCCAGCACTGATGGTGGCCACACAGCCAATGGTGCGGGGATAACCCACGATCTGGGCCACCGTCTCGTCGTTCAAGGCGTTCATCACGGGCAGAACAAAACCCGTGGGCTTGAGAAAGGGCGCGACCAGATGCGTAGACCAGATGGTGTCATAGGATTTCACCGAGAGAAACACCACGTCAAAGGGCTCGGCCAGCCCGCTCACATCACCTATGTGCAACGCGGTCACAGGCACGGTGAACGTCTCGTCAACGGCAGCCAATGTGAGACCGTCCCGGCGCATGGCCTCCACATGGGCCGGCCACTGATCGATGAGGGTCACGTCATGGCCTGCCCGCGTAAGATAGGCCCCACATGTGCCACCGATACCGCCCGCCCCCACGATCCCGATGCGTCCCTGCATGGTGCCTTCCTATGTTTATCCGATGATGTACTGGCATTCTAGCGCCAGGAAGCATCGGGGTCAATGTTTCCCAGGCTAGCGCCAGCTCCCGATCGCAGGGGCGGCCCTGTAGATAGGCCACGTCGCAATTGTACTGAGCGCGTCAGGCGTGTTCCGTGCACCAAGCCCCTTGGAAAGAGACTCGCCTTGATGGCTCGTACATTTCACGTCACTTTTACGCAAAACTGTTGACTTTTGCTTTCCCTGGTCATACCATGAGATTGGTACCAGTTAACTACTATTGATTTCTCGAAAGCAATATGGGTCTATTATTATCTCTCTCTCGGAAGCGTCCCAGGGATTGGCTTTGCGACAGGTCTGAATCAAGAACGCAAGCATCTTTTGTCTGACATGCGTCGGCGACAGATGCTTTTTTTGTTCGACAGATACCCAACGCTGACGGGCCGGGAACCGAGCACGATCATCGAAGGAGGCGCGTGGCATGCAGCCAGATAGAGAGGATCATGTATGGCGTTTCGCCGTGCATGCGCAAACAGATACCCCCGTGTATGACGACCCTCTGATAGAGATGGTCCGAGTGTTCCTGAAGGACTTTTTAGACATGGGTTTTTTCACCTATGAAGGCAAAAAGGTGCAGGTCGATGGCTTTGCCTTTGCTAATAAACCCCAGGAGCTGTATGCGCTCTTTGAAGAGTCCGGAGACTGCCAGGATGATACCCAGACCATAGCATGAATCTGGTGGTGGATTGCTGCCTGTTCCAAGATAAACGCAACATTGAAAAAAAAGGAGTATAGATCATGACAGATGGACCCAGCTTTAGACTGCCATCAAGGCTGACTCTGGTGCGACATGCCGATCTGGCACCCGACAGCAAGCGTGAGATTGCGGATGCGATCGCGCCCGGGTTGGAGCACCTCGTTACCGCAGCAGGAACAAGACTGTCGGACGAACAGACACAGCAGCTACGGGAGTCGCTTCGCGATCGCGGCATGATCGAGGTGCCACCTGGCGGTGAGACCATGTCAGCCACCATTTCCGTTTCCGGCTCGTTGAACTATACAAGCAAAGAGAGCGAGTTGCTTCGGTAAGAAAGGCGTCAAATGAACAGTGTTGGCGTGCTTGAGGAACAGGCAGCAATCCACCATCAGATCCTTTCTCTGCAATTGAGCTGGAACTGCAATGCCGCATGCCGGCATTGCCTGGTTGAGGGCGACATGAGCCACAGCCACGTGATGCCGCTATCGGAAGCCAAGCAGATCCTTAACCAGTTGGAGCACCTGCCCCTGACCCGTCATGTAGGCTTCTCTGGTGGTGAGGCATTCCTGCACTATGACCTTTTGCTGGACCTTGGCGCTTTTGTCAAACAGAGGTTTGGCCACTCTATGGGTATTGCGACAAACTGCTTTTGGGCCACCGATCGGGACAGGGCGCATGCTATGCTTTCGCCCCTGGTGGACCTGGGCTTGACCGATCTGCTCATCAGCCTGGATGACTTTCATCTCGAGTTTGTCGATGCCCGATACATCGAGAATTGCATTCACCAGGCCCTGGCATTGGACATTAACGTCGTGGTACAGACGGTCAAGACCAGAACGGGGCATGGATCCCTGTACTTTCAGAAGCATCTGGACATTCCATCACCGCCAGTGGTCACCTGGATGGAAATCCCCTGCCATCCTGTGGGTCGCGCCCTGGCCGGGGTTCCAGAGAGCGATTATGTGTATGACTGGACAAACCGGCCGGGGTACTGTACAGCGCTGCGCGTATGGAGTGTGGACCCCTTTGGAGGCGTCACGCCCTGCTGCGGAACGGCCATTGCGCCACCCCTACAGGTGGGCAACGCATTGCAGAAGGGGATGGCCGATATCGTCAACCAGGCCAATGTCAACCCGCTGCTGAACACCATCGCCGCTTGGGGCGGGCCCTATATGCTGATCAAGGTGCTCGAACACCAGGGCGATTTCCGCTACTCCCACAGGGCCTTTGCCAGCCATTGCCATGCCTGCTCCACGATTCTGCGGGATCCCGACGCGATGCGCATCCTGGATCGGGAGCTGCCCGATCATTGGCTGGATGCCCTGGCGGCGCGGTTGGCTGCTCATACGCTCTGGTATCGCACCACCGTCCTGCATGATGAGAACAGCCGCTGGCTTCCAGGAGGGTGGCTGCCCGAAACCAAAGAGCGGGTCGAGGCGCACCTCTAGAGCCTCGTGACCGCACAGTCAAGATAGGCAAGGGACGATGACACAAGTCAAAGAAGAGAAAGATGGCAGCCGTGTGGCCCCCTCTGAGGGCTTTGTGAAGCTCATTCGCCATCAGATCGCTAACCTGCAGCGCATCATCGCGCTGGAGAGCCAGGGGACGCCGGTTGCGATCGAGGCTTTTTCCTTCAGACAGCAAATAGGCGAGGCCGTTTGCGCGCAGGAACAGGACGCACCAAGGGTGCTCAGAAAGGATCAGCCCGACCTGCCCGAAATGTACCGGCAGATCGAACCGCGGCTGCAGATGATCTCGCACCTGCTGGCGCACCTGGGCCGCTGCGGCACCTTTGAGGCCGGGGGACAGCCGGTAAGCGTCGAGAGCTTTCGCCTCAAGGATCTGGCCTTTTGGGCGCGCTATCCCAGCTCCAATCTGCTGGACAACTTGGGCGAGCTGTCGTCCTGGTGCAGCAGCGACTGTGTCTTTTGCTTTCTAAAGGGCGCCCCCATGATCGCCTGGCGGCGCCCGATGCTGTCGATACAGGAGGCCAAAACCAGGGCGCGCTACTTTACGCCAGCCAAGCAGCGCGGCTTGCCCACACCGATGGCGGTGCCGGGCGAGCCCCTGGCGAACCCTGATACTGTCGAGCTGCTTCAGATCGTGCGCGAGACCAACCCGGACACGGTCATGGACCTTACCACCAATGGCGATTTTCTGAGCGAGACGCTGGTCGATGCGTTGGCCGCCCTCAAGCCGCTGCACATCTCCCTCTCGCTAAACTCGTCCAACGCGGAGCGGCGCCGCCGGGTCATGCGGTCGCCCCGGGCTGAGCAGGGCATACGTGCCGCCGAACTGCTGCGGTCGCGGGACATCCAGTTCACGGGAAGCATCGTCCCTTCGCCCAACGAGCCTCTGGACGATGTGGCCGAGACCATACGCTATCTCGATAGCCATCATCCTATCCAGATCCGACTGCTGCTGCCAGGCTATACCCGCTACAACGCCGACGCGGTCCAGTTTGATACGCCCATCTTCTGGCAGGCCCTGGTGGACCTGGCCGACCAGATGCGCCCCGAGCTCTCGTCGCCGGTCTTGATCCAGCCTTCGTTCTATTGGAATAGGACCATCATGGCTTATATCGACGGGATTTTCCCCAACTCACCCGCCGCCCATGCCGGGCTGCAATTCGGCGATCTTGTTACCAGGGTCAACGAACAGGTCGTGATCAGCCGCGCCGAGGCGGTGCACTTTTTGCAGCAAAAGCCAAGAGACGGCAGCCCCTGGGCGGTGGATGTCGAGATACAACGAGGAAGAGAGCGGTTCACCGTCACGCTCTCGAACCAGCTCGACCGGGAGGAGGATTTCTATCCCTACAAGCCCCAGGGCTATGCTCCCTCCTTTAGCGCCCTGGCCCGTTGGGGCTTTGGCATCCAACTGGCCGACGGCTTTGACATGGGGGCGCTCAAGCGCCTCAAAGAGATCGTCACAAGACATCCGGAAGCGGAGCGGGTGCTGATCTTTACGACGCCCCTGGTCAGGGATCTGTATGCCCAGGCCCTGCAGATCGTGGGCGATTCGCCCGAATGCCGCCTGCCAGACGTCGAGGTGCGCATCACCATGGCCCAGCACAATTTCTGGGGCGGCAATATCATGATCGGCGATCTGCACGTCGTTCAGGATTATATCGACCAGATCCGGCTCGTGCAGCACTCGGGCTATCACCCCGACCTGGTCCTCATCCCCGGCAGCTTTGCCAACGCCTGGGGACTGGATCTGTTGGGGCACTCTTATGCCGAGATCGAGCGGCGGACGGGCACTACCGTGGAACTAATCCCTCTGCAGCGTATCATGGTCTAGCCATCGCTGGCTGTGGCGTAGGCATGGCCGGCATCCATTTCGTCGCCCGATCGCCACAACCGCAACGGTAGAACCAGGCCCTCGGCGGCCTTGACCGGGGCCCTCCACGATACCGATGTGTTCTAACATGATTCCTCACCCTGTCCGATGATGCTGTGGCGCTTCTACCGCCAGGGAGCATCGGGGTCAACGGCCTCCCAGGTCACAATCAATTCCCGATCGCAGGGGCGCCCCTGGACATAGGCCGCATCGAAATCGTACTCGGCGCGCCAGCCCACCTCGTGAAAGAGAGCCACGGTGCGCACCGTGAGGCCCTCGTCAGTGACCTCGATATCCTTGAACTCGAACGGGCTCTCGGCAAAGCTGCTAGCCATCAGCCAATGCGCCTTACCCAGCGACCCCAGGCTATTGATATGACTGTGGCCCGAGAGAATAAGATGCAGGCTGGCATAGGCCTCTGCCAGCTCGGCCAGGGCCTCGGCATACGCAGGCGGCGGGCCATGGGAATCCTCGGCCTCGCCGGTCTGCTCGGCCGATACCGCCCCGGGGGCGCTGTGGCAACAGAGGAGTTGCGGGATGTGATACCCACCGGCCAGGCGGGCCTCGAGCTCGTCAAGCTGCTCGGGATAGAGGGCGGCATGCGGCACATCCTCATCCCAGAAATAGGGTCGGTCGCCCCACTGGGTGGGTATTACATGCAGGAGACAGTCGTCCAGGTCGAGGGTATAGGCAGGCTCGCCCTCGGCAAAGAGATGGCCGCCAAACTTGCGCCACATATCCAGCGCATCCGGGGCGGTGAGATCATGGTTGCCCAGGGCCAGGTAGAGGGGCACCGAGAGGGTCGCCCAGTCGGCCACGGCCTGCTCGATCACTTCTGCCTCGGCCCACTCGACCATGTCGCCGCCATGCAGCACCAGGTCGATGTTGCCCCGCTGTCGGATCCACATTTCGAGTGCGTCGATGAGCTGGGGCAACCGCTCGATATAGGACACCTGACGGTGATAGCCCCGTGGCCCGCCGCCATGATGCGTGTCGCTGAGGTAGATCAGTCGCGTCATGCCGCTCCTTGCTGGTCGAGATAGCACGAGTGTAACACGACAAGCGCCACGGAGCCAACATCGAACGCCGGCCCTTTACGGCTGAGATTCGGTTTCGCGGATTACTTGATCGTCATCGGCAACCAGCGCCGAGGATACTCTGGTGGAAAAGGCGTTCTCGTGGGAGTAGGCATCGGCGTCATCGTAGGAGTAGGCGTCCGTGTCGGGGTGCGGGTTACCGTTGGCGTCATGGTTCGAGTCGGAGTAGGATTGGCCGGCGCACCTTGCTGGACAGCCCTGTAGACGTTCAGGCGGCCAACCCCGTAGAAAGAGTTCCATCCGGGTGGAACGTCAGCATTATCCATGAGCGCCTGAATCACCTGATTCGGTGTGTAATTTGGGCGATAGGACCAGACCAGCCCGGCCGCGGCACTGACCAGAGGCGCAGCCATAGAGGTGCCGCTCGCATAACCGTAGGGAGGATTCGAGTGCCACGGCGGAAGGGTAGAGAGTATGCTCTCCCCCGGGGCTCCGAGGTTGCCATATTGGCTAAAAGAGGCAGGCCAGTCATTGCTGCTCGTGGCTGTGATGGCACCCACCCCGGGCAAAGCCGCTGGATACGTCGGATTACCGGGCCCGCCATTGCCTGCCGCTGCTATGATCACAGCTCCTTTGTCCAGAGCATAGTCAACGGCGCTTGCCTCAAGGCTCGAGTATGAACCGCCCAGACTCAGGTTGATGATCGACTGCTTTCCCAGATGAACAGCCGCATCCGCTGCAAAGGCAATCCCATTGGCTGAATCAGAGGTGGACCCGCGACCCTCATTATCAAGCACCTTGACATAAAGCGTTGAGCACAACGGGCACAGCCCGCTGATCCCGATCCCGTTGTTGCCCGCCGCCGTCGCAATGCCCGTCACATGGGTTCCATGACCATTGTCATCCCAGGGATCATTGTCATTGTGGATGAAATCCCACCCCAGCCATGCGTCTGCAGGGCGATCGGGGTGAAAGTAATCGAATCCGGAATCGACAATCGAGACGAGAACCTGGGTAGAGCCCAGGGTCAAGTTCCATGCGTGCGGAGCCTGCACTTTGGGCAAGCCCCATTGCAGAGAGTAATAAGGATCGTTGGGAGTAAACGATACTGATCTGTTCCCATCAATCTCGGCATCGATTACCTGCGGCAGCGAGGTCAGGGTCTCGAGTTCGGCGCTGGCTATAGAAGCATCCTGACTGCAGACACGCCACCATTGGGGGACCAGCAGGCCTTCGATCTGCGTGTACCCCTGCTCTTCCAGCAGCTTTCGAAACGCTTCAGAGGAGACATTGTCGGCACGCTTGATAACCAGAGCTACATCACAAGAGATGGCCTCTGGCCGGTCCCGGACCTCATCGCGATCCTCTTCCAACCTGGCAAGGAACTCGTCAGCATCCAGGGGAGGAGGCAGGCAGATACCGTCGTCACGGCAAAAGAGATCGCGATCCTCCTCTGCAGAGAACGATAGAGGCAGGAAAAGACCGGTAAAAAGAACCACCAGACAGAGACAGATCAGCCATCGGGATCTAGGCTTGTTCACAACACACGGCCTCCTTATAGTGGATCGTCAGGGCGCCTATTATAAGCGCTCCTGCTGGCCTGTCCAGGGAGTTATGTCAGCACAGAGGCAGGTCGCTGGGAATGCTGAAGACAGCGCAGAGGGCCATCCCGCTCCTCAGTACGCTCCCTCTCCTCGCAGCACAACGCCGATGGTGCGCCAGAGGATCCACAGGTCGAGGGCCAAGGAGTAGCGCCGGATATAGTAGAGATCATCCTCGACATGCAGATGCTTGGGCTTGTCGCTGCGCCCCGAGATCTGCCACCAGCCCGTGATGCCCTGGGGCACGCTAAAGCGGCGGCGCTGCCAGGGAGCATAGTGTCTGGTCAGGGCCGGTAGCTCGGGGCGGGGCCCCACCAGACTCATCTCGCCGCGCAGCACATTCACCAGTTGGGGCAGCTCATCCAGGCTGTAGCGTCGCAGCCAGCGTCCCACGCGGGTGATGCGGTCATCATCCGGCTCTTTGCAAAAGTCCAGGTGGCCATCGTCACCCTGCGAGATCAGCGCCTCTTGCTCTCGATCAGCGCCCAGCACCATGGTACGGAACTTGAGCATCCAAAAGAGCCGCTCGCCCTCGCCAACACGCCGGCTGAGGTAGAGGATCGGACCGCGCGAGTCCAGCACAATGGCCAGTCCGATCAGGACCATCAGGGGGATCAGCAGGATCAGCAGCATCGCAGATACGACCAGATCAAAGATCCGCTTGAGCGCCCGATCGATGGGGCCGATGACCGGCTCGTTCAACCCGATGAGGAACAGGTCGCCCAGCGGCTCTACATCGGCTCGGGATAAGATACGCTGGGAATAGTCAGGGACGACGCGGATATGCACCGGTTGCTCCTGCAGTAGCGCGATCCAGCGATCCAGTTGGGGCTGTGCATCGGGGGCCAGCGCCAAGATCACTTCGTCAATGCCCAGGCCCTGGATGATCTCGGCGGCATCCTCGGCACCCCCAAGCACGGGCAACCGTTCTATTGCCGTCGGCAGGGGCTCTGCCTGAGTGCGCTCGTCCAAATAGCCCATCAGGTCCGCATCGGCAGCACGCTCCGCCTCCAGGGCGCGGGCCACGCGACGCCCCACAACGCCCAGGCCCACAACCAGAATTCTGCGGCGTTCCAGACCCTGACCCTGGGCCCGCGCCCGCCAGATCGCGCGCGCCCCCACGGTCAGGGCCAGATCCAACGCCACAAAGTAAAAAAACATGAGCCGCGAGAGCTCGCGATAGGAAAGGTAGAGCAGCCCGGCATACACGAGGGCTGCGATGGCAACTCCCCCCACCACGGCCTGCAGCTCGTCTACGGGGTCGGCCATGCGCCGCCGGTCATAGCTATGGACGGCGGCCAGCGTCACCGACCAGACGACCAGCGCCAACATCAGCATGGGCCAGCGGAGGGCCAGGCCGTCGGCGTCTATGGGCAGACCAAAGGGCAGGGTGACCCGTAACCAGCGCGCCAGGTAGAGGCTGACGAATAGGCACGCTATATCAGTGATATAGCGTGCCAGTGCCAGAGGCACGACCGCCTCTCTTGGGCGTGCGACATGCGTCGCCTTATTCTGCCGCTCTGCGCCACGCTTCCGAGCGTCACGCTTCCGAGCGTCACGCTTCCTGACTTTGGGTCGTTCGGTCATATTCTTGGCCAGGTGAGACGGCTCCGTGTCAGCACTGTGTCACGTCGCCGAGTCTCGACAAACATCGGCGCTAGACTCCAAAGAATCCCAACAGCAAGCGCAGTATCCATCCAATCACGATGGTCAGTGCCGCCTTTTCGGTGGTTAGCTCCATGATCTCGCGGATGGCGAAAAAGCCCAGCACCAAGGACAGGATACCGCCCACCAGCGCCGCGATCCAGCCGAGGCAGGGGATCACGGCCAGCAGCGCCAGGACCGAGGGCGCCATCGTAAAGCCCAGCACACGCAACACGGCCATAAAGGTCGCCTGGCCGGTGAATAGCTTGGTGCCCACCAGATAGACCAGGCCGGCCCAGATGAGCCACCCCAGCGGCACCTGAATGATAAGGGTATACAAGAACAGGATCAGGCTGCGCCCCGCGATGCCTGATCCGATAGCCGAGGCGATCGCGACAACCAGAACGATGATAGCGGCCTGCACGGTAGCCTCATCGTCTTGGGCGATCTCCCGATAGACGGTGTGATCGAACTGCAACATGCGGGTCAGGCGGGCGATGATCTGGTCCAACATTCTGTACTCTCCTGTCCTTTCTCCATCGAACATGCATTGTGGCCAACCACACCCTATACGTTGAGAGTACGCCAGGGTCGCGTCTAACCGTGAAAATCTGATTACAGCGATCAGATTGTACGCGGCTAGGCGATCGACGCTCCATAGAGCGCCCGTGGCTCTGAGAGCTGCAGGCCGCGCCAGAGACGCTCCCTGGGCGCCTCTTTGCGCCAGAGGTCCCCAATCTCGCTGGCCTGCAACAGGGCGGCTAGATCAGTGTGGATAAAGGTGACACGCCGCAACCGCAAGCTGGGAATAGGGCGCGGCAAGCGCTGCAAGGACCCCAGCTCCAGCTTGTAGTACAGGTCATCGCCCCGGGGATGGTCCACATCCTCGGGCAGCAGCTCGCGCCTCGGCACCACACTGTAGCGCCGAATGGGCGCATAGTAGTGGATGGCCCAACGCAGCTCATCAAAGCACTTGGGGTGATAAAAGGCCAGGTAGGCTGCTCCGATCCGGCGCGGCGTGCGTCGCAGGGGAATGCGGTACCAGCCCTCCTGGCACACTCGCTCCCAATCGGCTACGCTGGGCACCACGGCCACCAGGACCCGCGGCGCCTCGTCCGCATGGCCCTCGGCCATCTCCCACGAATCATCCCACATACTCACTCCTTCGTCTCAACCGATCAGACAGATGCCCGCCACAACATGCCGGGCCCGCCCGCTGCGCTACAGGCCGGTCGCCTCAGCGATGGCCTGGCGTGCATAGATCAGATTGTCCAAGGGCGTATCGCTGGGCACCGTGCATCCCGCCCCCAGCATGAATCCCTGGGCGCCCATCTCGGCCAGCGCCTGATCGATCTCGCGTTGCAGATCCTCACGCGGTCCATAAACCAGAGGACCCCGCTCATCCAAGCCCCCCAGGATGCTCACTCCCCCAAAGATCACCTTGCCCTCCTGGAGCGACGGATTATTCGATTGATAGGCCCAATTAGCCAGATTCACCGGATACTCAGCAAAGCGCTCCAGGTTAAGGCTCTGGCCACAAAAGTGCCCCACCAGATAGTCGGCCACCTGGCCGACCTCGCGCAGGACATGCAAATCAAAGGGCGCCACAAAGCTCGCGTGCTCCTCATCGGTCATATGATCACGCTCGCCCCCTTTGGCCGAGAAATAGATGCCGCCGGCGCCAGCCTCGACGACGCAGGCGCGGTAAAAGCGGGCCAGATCGTCGGCGATCACCTGCAGGCCTTCAAGCACCGGCTCTGGCTCGCGGCGTAGCTGCTCTAGCAGGGCCTTGCGGGCCTCGGGCTCGCCGGGATAGCGTTCTGGATCGCTGGCCTGCAGCGTAACGACCGCCTCGCGAAACGGGTTGAACGCGGTGGTGATGATGGGAACCTCGGCCCCCAGGGCATCCACGATGCCCTTGAGACCCTCCAGGTGACTCTGGAAGTGGGCCTCCGAAATAGGAGTGGGCTCCAGTTTGAGCCAGTCGGCGGGCTCGCGCACCTGAAAGCTGCCCACGGGGCCATAGCCGGTATCATTCATCACCTTGAGCAGGTCGAATCCTGTCTGCCGATAGAACTCGATATGTCTTTGGGCCATGGCCTGGCCACCATAGTACTCGGGCTCAAAGTGGAACCAGAACCCCGCCGGCACATGATCCACCGGATGCCCCAGCAACATGGCCCGAAAGCGCTCGATACGATTCATCTATATGCCTCCTCATACTTCTTGCCTCAAGTATAACGAACCCTGGAGTGCTTGTACAGTATCAGTCGGGATCGATCTCGACGATTGACAACCCCCTTTCCCCTGGCTATGATGCCGGCTATTGATAAAGAGTGCAGGAGGCTGGCGTGCCGCCCAATGAACAGGCTGAACAGAAAGATCCCTCGGGGCATCGTGCTCACGAGTATGGCATTCTGCTGGTCGGCATCCTCTCTGTCTCCACAGCATCCATCCTGATCCGCTTGGCCGGGGCGCCCCCCCTGGTCGTAGGCGCCTGGCGTTTGCTCCTGGCCACGCTGTTCCTGGCGCCCGTGGCCTGGCCGCGCGCTCGCCGGGAGTGGCGACTGGCAGAACGAGGCGAGGTCGTCGCGCTGACAGCCTCGGGGGTAGCCCTGGCGGTCCATTTCGCCGCCTGGATCTACTCCCTCTCCCTGACCACGGTGGCCAGTTCAGTGATCTTGGTGGCTACCAACCCGATCTTTGTGGGCTTGGCGACTCATTTCCTGCTGCGCGAACGTGTGAGCCGGCAAACTATCGTGGCCATTGTCCTCACCATCCTCGGAAGCGTCATCATCTCTTATGGCGACCTGGCTGTCTCGGGGCGGGCGCTATTGGGCAACGCCTTGGCTCTGGTAGGTGCGGTGGCTGGCTCGGCCTATATCCTCTTGGGGCGTGTAGTTCGCCGCCGCATCTCTACCTGGGCCTATGTTTGGCCCTGCTATGGTCTGGCAGGTGTGATCCTGCTGCTGGTATGCCTGATCACACGGCAGCCACTGCTCGGCTATCCCCCCCAGACCCTGTTGATCCTGGCGCTGCTGGCACTGGTGCCGCAAATACTGGGCCATTCGGCGTTCAACTGGGCCCTGGGGCGCTTTAGCCCCATCCTCGTAACCATCGCCCTGCTGGGCGAGCCGGTGGGCGCGACGGTGCTGGCCTTTGTCGTGCTCAGCGAGATCCCCACGCTGACAGCCTATCTGGGTGGGCCACTGATCCTGCTGGGTATCCTGTTGGCTTCGCTGGCCGAGGCAAGGGTAAAAGCAGAGGACCCATCGTCGGGTTGACTCTATGGCGCATCAGGCCTATAGTAGGCGATAATCTGGCGGCATCCACAAAAGCCGCGCACACCAAGGCGGGTGGAATTTCTCCACGCGCCTTCTTTTTTCGGGAGGGAGCTTGCTATGTCGGTAGACTGGTCTGGTCTGTATGCGCAACGGCTTGGCAGGATGGAGACCTCGGCCATCCGTGAGATCCTCAAGGTGGCCCAGTCACCCGACATCATCCCCTTTGCTGGTGGCTGGCCCGAGGCCGAGCTGTTCCCCCTCGAGCAGATCAGCATGATCTGTGACGAGGTCCTCAGCGAACGGCCCCGCGAGGCGCTCCAGTATGGACTGACCGATGGCCTGCCTCTCCTGCGCGAGGCCATTGCCGGCTATATGACGGCGCGGGGCATGGCCGCCCGCGCCGAAAACATCGTGATCGTCAGCGGCTCCCAACAGTCGCTGGACCTGGTGGGACGCCTGTTCATCGATGAGGGCGACACCGTTCTGGTAGAGAGCCCTACCTTTTTAGGGGCGGCGCAAGCGTTCAACGCCTATGGCCCGCGCTACGTGACGGCGCCCATGGACGAGCAGGGCCCTTGTGTCGGTGCCATCGAGGACCTGCTGGCCCACCACCGATGCAAATTCATGTACCTCATGCCTACCTTTCACAATCCCACCGGTGTGACCACGACCCTGGCCCGGCGCCAGCAGGTGGTGGCTCTGGCGCGCGAGGCCGGCGTCCCGATCCTGGAGGACGACCCCTACGGGCAGTTGCGCTACACTGGCGAGACCCTGCCCACCCTGGCTGCCATCGACATCGCGGCGCAAGAGGGTGACCCCGAGCGGGCCAATGTGATCTATGCGGGCACCTTTTCCAAGACCCTCGCCCCTGGGCTGCGGTTGGCTTGGGTCGTGTGCCCCAGCGAGCTGGCGGAGCAGTTGGTGATGGCCAAGCAGGGGGCCGACCTGCACAGCAACACCCTCTCGCAGATGATCGCCTACGAGTTTTTGCGGCGAGACTGGCTGGACGATCAGGTGGAGCGCATCCGCAGCACCTACAGCGCGCGTTGCGACGCCATGTGCGAGGCCATCAAGGCCCATTTCCCACCTGAGGCCCGATATGTACGCCCCGAGGGCGGCCTGTTTCTGTGGGTGACGCTGCCCGAGGGCCTGGATACCGCCGCGATGCTCGCCGATGCCGCGGCCCACAAGGTGGCTTTTGTGCCCGGCGCGCCCTTTTTCGTGGAGGGCGGTGGGCAGAACAGCTTTCGCATGACCTTTGCCAGCGTACCTGCAGACACGATCCGCAGGGGCATCCGCATCCTGGGGGATGTCATCCGGGATCATCTGGCACGCCTTTGAGGGCGGCAGAGCGCGATTATTTTGAAAAATGCCTCTCCGGGGGCATAATAAAGGTGAACAGACCGTGCTCACAACAAGCGGAGGTGCGCCATGCCGCTGTATGAATATCGCTGTCCCCATTGCGAGATTACTTTCGACAAGCTGCGCCCGTTCAGCCAGGCCGATGCGCCCATCGCCTGCCCCGAATGCCAGGGTGAGGATGTCAAGCGATTGATCTCGGCATTTGCCAGCTTTGGCAGGGGCAGTGACGGCGCTATGCACTCTGTAGGCGGCGGGGGAGGCTGTGGAGGCTGCAGCGCCAGCTCTTGCGCCGGTTGCGGCCACTGATTTTCTGGCATAGCATTTCATTCGCCCTCCTGTAGGTCTCTTTGCAGGAGGGCGTTCCGTTTGGGCTCTCGCCTCCCTGTGCTATAATCGCCTCATGGATGATTCTCACGCGCAAACCGATAACAATACCTGCCGGCCGCCCGGCAGCTTTTCTATGATCAAAGAGGATGATGCCTCACGCGGGCGCGTCGGCGAGTTGCAGACGGCCCACGGCGTCGTACCGACGCCCGTGTTCTGCGCCGTAGGCACATTGGCCACGGTCAAGTCACTGGCGCCCCGCGATCTGGTCGAGTTGGGCGCATCCATGATCCTCTCGAATACCTATCACCTCTACCTGCGCCCAGGCGCCGATCTAATCGCCCGTCTGGGTGGGCTGCACGCCTTTATGAGCTGGGATGGCCCCATACTGACCGACAGCGGCGGCTTTCAGGTGTTCAGTCTCGAGGGCCTGCGCAACCTGGATGATGACGGCGTGACCTTTCGGTCCCATGTGGACGGCTCCGAGCATCGCTTTACCCCGGAAAAAGTGATCGAGATTCAGGAGCTATTGGGCTCGGATATCGCCATGGTGCTGGACGAATGCGCCGAGCCCAACGACCGTGCCTATAATATAGAGGCACTGCGACGCACCCATCTGTGGGCCGAGCGCTGCCATAAGGCGCACAAGCGCCCCGACCAGCTCCTGTATGGCATCGTGCAGGGCGGCATCTTTGAGGACCTGCGGCGCGAGAGCGCCCGCGTTCTGACGGACATGGATTTCCCCGGATACGCCATCGGCGGGCTCTCGGTAGGCGAGAGCAAGGCCGACATGCACCGCATTCTGGACGTGGTGACGCCGCTCTTGCCCAAGGACAAGCCGCGTTACCTGATGGGCGTCGGCTCGCCCGAGGACCTGGTCGAATGCGTGGCCCGGGGCATCGACATGTTTGACTGCGTACTCCCCAGTCGCCTGGCGCGCAATGGAGCCGTATTTACCCCCGACGGGCGCATGAACCTGCGCAACGCCCAATATCGTGAGGACCCGCGTCCTATCCAAGAGGACTGCACCTGCTATACGTGCCAGCACTTTGGCCGGGCCTATCTTCGGCATCTGATCATCGGCCGCGAGCTGCTAGCCCCGCGCCTGAACACCATCCACAACATTCACTTTTTGCTGGATCTGATGCGTCGCATGCGCCGGGCCATCCTGGAGGGCAACTTTGAGGCGCTGCGCCAAGAGTTCTTGGCGCGATACCAGATCGCCGATGCGGCCGCACGCGAGCGCAATCGCGCGCTCTGGAACCAGAATCGGGAGTGCCGCGCCTAGTTCATACGATAGAATCGAATGATTGTATCGTATGATTCTATCGTCAGATTACCGGGAGGGAATCATTCCGCTATGAGCGTCATCGAGGCCGTTCTCTGGGGTATCTTGCAGGGAGTGACCGAGTTTGTGCCCGTCAGCAGCTCGGGTCATCTTGTACTGGTACCCTGGTTGACGGGCCGGGAACCCTCCAGCTTTACATTCGACGTGCTGGTGCACTTTGGCACCCTATTCGCCATCCTGATCTATTTCCGGCATGACCTGAGGGACCTGATCGAGGGCGGCATAGTGCTGCTGCGCACGCGTAGCATCGAGACCCCAGAGGCGCGTATGGCATGGCTCATTCTCCTGAGCCTGATACCGGCAGTGCTGGTCGTGCTCCTGTTCCGACACCTGTTCATGCAACTATTCTCTGCGCCCCCGGCTGCTGCGGCCCTGCTGCTGGTTACTGGAACAGCCATGTTCCTGGCCGAGCAGTATGCGGCCCGACGGCGAGGCATGATAGCCCTACAAGCCCGCGAGTCGGTGATCATCGGTGTGGCCCAGAGCGTGGCTCTGGCGCCAGGCATCTCCCGCTCAGGGGCCACGATCTCCACCGGACTGGTCCTGGGCTTGCGTCGCCCTGACGCCGCTCGCTTTTCCTTTCTGATGGCGATTCCCGCTATCCTGGGAGCCACCGTCCTCGAGTTCATCCAGTTGTTGAGGGGCACCATTCCCAACGAGCCGACCCCCGTCCTGGCTGCTGGTTTTGTAGCGGCTCTGATCAGCGGCTATCTGGCCATTGCCCTGCTACTGCGGCATCTGCAGAATCGCGGCCTGCGCCCCTTTGCCTACTATTGCTGGGCCATGGGGCTATTCAGCCTGCTCGTGTTCCTGGTGCGGTGAGGATCAATATGCAGCTGAGAGGGACATGGCGCCGACGTTTGCGGCAGGCAACGATGATCGCGATCCTGGCGTTGTCGTTATCGGCCTGCGACGCTCTCTTTACGCCGCTGCAACCTACGCGCATATACGACAAAGACGCGCCACCCCCTCAGATGGTGCGTCTGGCGGTCGCGCCGGCGGCTCTACCCCTGGCCGAGGACCTGCGCCTCGCCTACATGGGTTATCGGCCGGGAATTACCATCGAGATCCTGTCCATGTCCTCAGAGCAGGCCTACAGTATGGCGAATGCAGGCCAGGTGGATCTGGCCATCGTTTCTGCCGCCGACGAGCAAAGCCTGCGCCGATGGGCCCCCGCTCTTTCCTGGCAGCCGCTGGCCCAGGATGGGTTGGCCATCATCACACATCGCGACCTCTCCCTGCCGCAGATCACGAGGCGCGAACTAGGTTCTCTGTTTGCGGGCTATGTGGCCGATTGGTCGCTGCTGGACGCCGGCACGGGTGCCCCCGAATTGACGATTCAGGGGGCGGACGCGACGGCGCGTCAACTATTTGACAGCGTCATCATGGCCGAGCAAGAGGTAACGTCAGCTGCGTTGGTATTGCCCCATGACGAGGCGGTGTTGACCTATGTAGCCGAACACCCACTGGCCATCGGCTATCTCTCGGCCGCCTATCTGGAGCGCGACGAGCGGGTCAAGGTGATCGCCCTGGATCGCCTGCTGCCCACTCGCTCGCAACTGGAGCAGGATGGCTACCCGTTGAGCTATACTCTGTTCATCGCGCAGACGCCGGGCGCCCCCGATGAGGCAGCGCGGCTCCTGTCGTTTGCGATGGGGCGCGCGGGCCAAGAGGTAATCGGACAGCGCTATGGGCTGCCCCGCTAGCGGGGCTCTGGCTAGACGCGCACAAAGGGATTGCGGCCCTTTTCCCAGCCGATGGTGGTCTTGGGCCCATGTCCCGAATATACCTCCGTCTCATCGTCGAGGGTGTACAGCCTCTCCCGGATGCTGGCCGCCAGGGTGTTCATATCGCCGCCCGGGAAATCGGTGCGACCGATCCCCTCCCGAAACAGGGTATCCCCCGAAAAGACGACCTTTTCCGAGGCAATATAGAGTGAGATACCGCCAGGCGAGTGGCCGGGCGTGTGTAAAACCTCTATCTCCAGGTCGCCGACGGTGAGATGTTCGCCATCTGTTAGCAGGCGGTCGGCCTGCAGCGTGGGTATGTCGGGCTGGAAGTAACGAAACAGCGCCGGCGGCTCCTGCAGCAGGTCTGCTTCTTGCATATGAATGGCCAGTTCGGCGCCGGTGCTCTCTTGCAGTGGTCCGACCGCCTGGATATGATCAAAGTGATAGTGGGTGAGCACGATCAGGTCGATCTGGAGGTCCGCCTCGTCGATGGCGCGCTGGATCAGGGTCGCATCGGCGCCCGGGTCTATGACGATTCCCTGTCGCGTGCGCTCGCAGCCCACGACATAGCAGTTACTCGCCAGTTGGCCGACCTGAAGCGTACGTAGGATCATCGTGCCTCTATCTCCTTGTTGATGCAGGCTGCATTTTGGCTGATGATAGAGGGCGACGCAGGGGGCGTCAAACGCCTGCCGCGAGTGTGCTGACGCCAGGCGCGATCAGCGCCACAGGGCGGGCAGCGTCATCCGATGTCCCTCTTAGCGGCTGAATCCAATTCGATGGGAGAGTATCATGCGTCTTTCGCACCTGTTCGGGCACACCTTGCGCGAAAACCCGGCCGAGGCCGAACTGCCCAGCCACCGGCTGGCACTGCGTGCGGGGCTGATTCGCCCCCTCGCCCAAGGCATCTATGCGCTGTTGCCCACCGGATGGCGCGTGGTGCGGCGCATCGAGACCATCATCCGTCAGGAGATGGATGCTATCGGCGGCCAGGAGATGCTCATGCCCATGGTACAGCCTGCCGAGCTCTGGCAGGCCACGGGGCGTTATCAGGCGCCCTCCCCCGGGACCGCCCTGGCCCGCTTTCAGGATCGCGCCGGCAGGCCGCTGGTCCTGGGAATGACCCACGAAGAGGTGGCCACCGAGCTGGCCCGGCAAGAGATCCGCTCCTATCGCCAGCTCCCATGCCTCATCTACCAGATCCAGATCAAGTTCCGTGACGAGCCCCGGGCCCGGGGTGGGCTGATCCGCGTGCGCGAGTTTATCATGAAAGACGCCTACAGTCTGGACGCCACCCCCGAGGACATGGCAGGGGCCTATGGGTATATCTATGCCGCCTATGAGCGCATATTCGAGCGCTGTGGCCTGGAGGTATTGCCGGTAGAGGCCGCTTCGGGCATGATGGGGGGCCAGGTCTCGCACGAGTTCATGTTCCTCAACGAGCATGGCGAAGATACCCTCTTGCGATGCGATGCCTGTGGGCTGGCGGCCAACGCCGAGGGCGCCCGCATCGGGTTGGGGCCCGACCGGCGCGAGGTAGAGCTCCCGCTGGAAGAGGTCGCCACCCCAGGCCATGAGACCATCGAGGATGTGGCCCGCTTCTTGCAGGTGGACAGGGCGCAGACCCTCAAGGCCGTCTTTTTCGTGCGTGCCGAGCCGGGCGAGAACGAATCGGGACCCGACGACACGGGCCTCGTGTTTGCCGTGATCCGGGGCGACCTGGAGGTCAATGTCGACAAGCTCTCGGCGGCGCTGGGCGGCACCGCATTAGAGCCCGCCGCAGATCCTGTGCTGCGCGCGGCAGGCCTGACGCCGGGCTATGCCTCGCCGGTGGGCATACGCGATATTACCGTCATCGCCGATGAATCGGTGCTGGCGGGGAGCAACTATGTGGCCGGAGCCAACGTCGAGGGCTATCACCTGCGCAACGTCAATGTGCCCCGAGATTTCCAACCCGACCTGGTGGCCGATATCGCTCTGGCGCGGCAGGGTGACCCCTGTCCCCGCTGTGGCGCTTCCCTGGGGACCTCACGCGCCATCGAGGTGGGGCATATCTTTCAGCTTGGCACCCGCTACGCCGAGGCCCTGGGCGCCACCTACCTCAACGAAGAGGGCCGGGCCACGCCCCTCTGGATGGGCAGCTATGGCATCGGTGTAGGCCGTCTGATGGCATGCATCATGGAGCAACACCACGACGACCATGGCCTGATGTGGCCGCCGGCTGTAGCGCCTTATGACGTGCACCTGGTCTCGCTGGCGCGCCCAGACACACCGGTAGAGCAGGCCGCCGAGGCGCTCTATGCCGACCTACAGAGCTCGGGACTGGCCGTGTTGTATGATGACCGTCCCGAGCGGGCCGGCGTCAAGTTCAACGATGCGGACCTGATTGGGGCGCCCGTGCGTCTGACGCTGAGTCCTCGCACCCATGTCGAGGGAGAGGTCGAGTTCAAGTTGCGCACCGCCCCCGATGCCGCCCGTGTGCCACTGGCGCCGCTGGATCCCCTGTTGGGGCGGATACGCAAAGCGACGGGTAACTAGCACAGCACGGTTGTATCGTTTCTTGCTAGACGTCTGTCGCCATGCTATAATGGCGTCCAGTTGGCTCATCTGATTCTTGTATGCCAGGGAGTAGATACCTTGTCACCATATCTGAATATTGTACAGATCATTGTGTCGATTGCCTTGATCGCCATCATCCTGTTGCAGGGTAAAAAGGGCGGTCTGGGAGGCCTGGTGGGGGGCGATAGCGGCGTCTATCGTACGCGCCGGGGCATCGAAAAGACCCTTCACAATCTCACGATCATCCTGACAGTGACCTTTTTCGTCACGTCGCTCCTCAACGTACTCGTCAACTAGGCTGCGCACTCGCTGGGAGAACATACTCTCATGGGGCGGATTCGCCTTCAAGTCGTTATCGCACTGCTCGCTATCATTGTCCTGGCAGTAGTTCTCGGCTATGCGGCGGTCACGGCCACGACAGTAACACTGCCAGAGGCCGGCGGCACCTATATCGAGGGCATCGCCGGCAATCCCTATCTGATCAACCCGGTCCTATCCCAGGCTAATCCTGTGGATCAGGATCTCGTAGCTCTGATCTTTACCGGCCTGACGCGCGCCGATGTGGATGGCAGTATCCTCCCCGATCTCGCCACACGTTGGGAGATCACCGAAGGGGGGATGGTCTATACCTTTTTCCTGCGCGACGACGTCTACTGGCATGATGGCGCACCCTTTACCTCTTCGGACGTCGTCTTTACCTTTCACGTCATGCAGGATGACGCCTTTGAGGGGATGCCCTTTCTTTCCAGCATGTGGCGCTCGGTGGTCGTCGAACAGCTCGATGACTACACTGTGCGGTTCATCCTGCGCGAGCCTTTTTCGCCCTTCCTGGACTATACCACCATTGGAATCCTGCCCGCTCATATCCTGGGCAGCGTTGATATCTCGGTGCTAAGCCAGAGCGCTTTCAGCACCGCACCTGTGGGCACTGGCCCCTATGCCGTGCAGGAGCTTGACCTGCAGCGCATCGTTCTCGCTGCCAGCCCTGACTATTATGGCGAAAAGCCCTATATCGACCGGCTCGAATTCTTCTTTTATCCCGACGCTCCCTCGCTGCTAGAAGCCCGGCGCCGCGGTGAGATCTTGGCCATGTCCCGGGTGCTGCCCGACCAACTCCCCGCCGTCCTGGAAGATGGATCGCTGCAACTCTATTCGGCGCCTCTCTCGGGCTACAATCTGGTCTTTTTGAACCTGGATCGGGCCATCTTTCAGGATCGAAACGTGCGCCAGGCGATGATGTATGCCCTCAACCGACAGCAGTTGGTGAACGATGTCCTCGGCGGGCAAGGCATTGTGACCCACAGCCCCGTCCTGCCCGACTCGTGGGCCTACAATGCTTCCACGCCGATCTATGAGCAGGATCTCCGCAAGGCGCGCACCCTGCTCGAGGAGTCAGGCTGGTTCGATGATGACGGCGACGGCATACGTCAGCGCGGCGACCTGCGCCTCGAGTTCACCCTGGCCACCAACGCCGATGATCCAATCCGCGTCCAGTTGATCCATGCCATCAGTGAGCAACTGCTCAAGGTGGGCATCCACGCCATCCCCGAGACCGTCGGCTGGGAGGAGTTGGTGGGCCAGCAATTGCGGCTACGCCGCTTTGATGCCGTGCTCAGCGGTTGGCAGAGCCTGCCGCCCGATCCCGACCCCTATCCGTATTGGCATTCGAGCCAGGTCAGTGAGAATGGCGTCAACTTTGCCGGCTACATCAGCACCGAGGCTGACGCCCTCCTGGCCGAGGCCCGCCGCACCACCGATCTCGACACGCGCTGGAGCCTCTATCAGCGCTTTCAGGAGCTATTCGCCGAGGATGTGCCTTCTCTGCTGCTCTATCAGCCCGTCTATACTTATGCGGTCGACGAGAGTGTCTATGGCGTTCAGATAGGGCCCCTCTCCCACTCGGGAGAGCGATTCCGCAGTCTGCCCGCCTGGCACCTTTCGGTGCAGCGCATGCTCTACAGCGAGGCCCGAGAGCGAGGGCTCATCTCACCAACCACCCGCTAGCAGCCCAGACGGGGCGGGGATATGGTGGTTTGACAGGATCGGGGAGCGGTGCTATCATCTTGATTGCCTGGCCGAGATGGCGGAACCGGCAGACGCGCTGCGTTCAGAGCGCAGTGGATATTAGATCCGTGAGGGTTCAAATCCCTCTCTCGGCATACAAAGCCCCGGTCCTCAATGGCCGGGGTGTTTTCTTTGCCGCATCATGTGATGTGGCCACACAAGAGAGAAAGCCATGTGCTCGATAGAGCCCAAACAGCCCGACAGACAGGGCCTGGATGTGCGCATCATTCGCAGCGCACGTCGCAAAAAGACAATCAGCGCCAAGCTGGTGAACTGGTACACCCTCGAGGTGCGCGTTCCGGACGATATCTCGGACACCGAGCTTGAGCAAGCTGTGGATGATCTGGTCCAGCGAATGCTGACCAAGCGGAAGAAGATGCGCGATTTCGTCTCCGATGAGGACCTGGAGCGCCGAGCGGCGCGTTATAACCGGGCATTTTTCGGCAACGAGCTGAAATGGCGCAGCATCCGCTTTGTGGGCAACCAGCAAAAGCGCTTTGGCAGTTGCTCGCCCGCGCGAGGCACGATCCGCATCTCGGATCGGCTGATCAACGCTCCGGCCTTTGTGCTCGATTACGTAATCATCCACGAGCTGGCGCACCTGATCGAGGCCAACCATTCGCCGCGCTTTTGGGAGCTGGTGTATCGCTTTGAGCGGACGGAACGGGCTCGAGGCTATCTGATGGCCCTGGCCATGGAGGACGATCTGGTGGGCGAATCATAATAGATCAAAGAAGCCAGGTCGCGGCGCTGCGGATCTCTGATAAAGGGCACGAGTAGAGCCAGGGCCTGGATCCTGGGGCATGTACTCGGATTGGGGGGAAACGTGAGAACGGAAACCGATTCTTTGGGCGATGTCCTTGTCCCTGGTGAGGCGCTGTGGGGGGCACAGTCCCAACGGGCAATCGAGAATTTCGATGTCAGCGGGCTCAAGCAGGCGGCAAGCTATCTGTCGGCCACGGCCCTCGTCAAGCTGGCCGCCGCCGAGGTAAACATGGCGCTGGGCCTGTTGGACAAGGAGCACGGCCAGGCCATTGCCGAGGCAGCCCGCGAGATCGTCGAGGGCCGTTGGCATGACCAGTTCGTCGTAGATCCCTTTCAGGCCGGGGCGGGTACGTCCCACAACATGAACGCCAACGAGGTGATCGCCAACCTGGCTAACGAAAAGCTGGGCGGCCAACGCGGAGTGTATCAGCCCGTACATCCCAACGACCACGTGAACATGGCGCAATCCACCAATGACGTGATCCCCACCGTCCTGCGGGTGGCCGCCAGCCTGGAGGTGGGCAGCCTGCTGGATGCGCTGGATGGCCTCGCCGCACACCTGAAGGAAAAGGCAGCTGCATTCGATCGGGTGCTCAAGCCGGGACGCACCCACCTGCAGGATGCCGTGCCGGTACGCCTGGGCCAAGAGTTTGGCGGCTATGCCCAGGCCATCCGGCTGGATCGCGAGCGCATCGCCCGCGCCGCCGAGGGCCTGCGCCGGCTGGGCATTGGGGGAACCGCCACCGGCACGGGGCTCAACTCGCACCCCCGCTATCATATATGCATGGTCGAGCGCCTTGCGGAGCTCACGGGTATTCCGTTCGTCAGCTCGGGCAACCTCTTCGAGTCGATGCAGAGCTCGGCCGATATGACGGACTTTTCTTCGGCTCTGCGCACCCTGGCCGTCACCCTCACCCGCATCGCCAACGATCTGCGCCTCCTCAGCTCGGGGCCTACCACAGGCCTGTTCGAGATCAACCTCCCGGCCCTGCAGCCCGGCTCATCGATTATGCCCGGCAAAGTGAATCCCGTGATCCCCGAGATGCTGAATATGGTATGCTATCATGTGATGGGCAACGATCTGGCGGTGATGAGCGCAGCGCAGGCGGGTCAACTCGAGCTAAACGTCATGACGCCGATCATTGCCTACAACCTGCTGCAATCGATGCAGATCCTGACCAACGGCGTGCGCCTTTTTGCCGACCGCTGCATCCGCGGCATCACGGCCAATGTCGAGCGCTGCCAGGAACTGGCCGAAAAGAGCATTGGCCTGGCCACAGCCCTCAATGCCTACATCGGGTATGCGGCCGCAGCCAAGGTGGCGCAAGAGGCCATGACGCGCAATGTGCCCTTGCGGCAGGTGATTCTGGAGCAGGAGTTGCTGACGGAGGAGCAGTTGGCCCAGATCCTGGACCCTCTGGCCATGACCGAGCCGGGGATCCCGGGGCGCGCGGCGGACGAGACAGCGGAATAGGACATCGAGGAAAAGCATCTTGTCCAGACATGAGAGAGCCGAAATGCGTGGTGGGCATAGACAAGCTTTGCCCTTACACAAGACCGTACGAGCTACTCGCACCCTACCATAGAGTGCCCTGCAGCTTTTCCAGGGTCTTGACGGTCACGCCCGTCAGGCCATAGTCGGCCAGTTCGTCCTGGGCCAGCCAATGGAGAGCATCCCAAGTCTGGTGCTCATGTAGAGCAGGCTCGCCCGAAATACAGCAGTCATAGACCCGCACCCGCACATTGAAATGCGTATAGCCATGAGCAACGTTCAGCAACTCCTCGCCGATCTGCGCAGCTACGTGCAACTCCTGTTGGAGCGCTGTTATGAGGAACGTGGCGAGCGGCTCCCCAGCATCGGATGGGACAGAAAAGGTGGGTAGCTCCCACAAGCCACCCAGCAGCCCCTGGGGGCGCCGCCGGGCGATCAGCCAACGGCCGTCGTCGCGCTTTAAATAGGCCGCTACCATCTGGACCGTGGGATTGGGGCCCCGCCGGGCGCGAAGGGGGCGCAGCTCTTGGACGCCGCGCTCACGGGCGAGGCAATAGGGCGCAATGGGACACGCGCCACAGGCAGGCACGCCGGGCAGGCACACGGAGGTCCCCAGGTCCATAAGCGCCTGGTTGAACTGACGGGCTCGACCGGTGGGGAGCAGGGCCCTGGCATAGCCCTCGAGCGTGCGTTTGGCCGCCGTCGTGCTGCTCTCGCCAGCATAGTCGAACAGGCGGGCCAGGATCCGCTTGACATTGCCATCCAGGGCGACCGCATCCTGGCCAAAGGCGATGCTCAGGAGGGCGCCCACCGTGTAATCGCCAATACCCGGCAGGCGCAATAGCGCCTCGCGATCGGCGGGGAGTTGACCGCCATGTTCCGAGACCACGATCCGGGCCGCCCGATGCAGACTACGAGCCCGTGCATAGTAGCCCAGGCCCTGCCACAGGGCCAACACCTCGGACAGCTCGGCCTCGGCCAGAGCCCGGACGGTGGGGAACCGCTCTAGAAAACGTTCATAGTAAGGGATCACCGCCGTAACTCGGGTCTGCTGGAGCATGATCTCCGAGACCCAGATCCGGTAGGAATCCTTGGTGCGGCGCCAGGGCAGATCGCGCCGGTGTACTGCGTACCAGGCCAGCAGCGCATCGGCCAGCTCTGCGGCATGGTGTACAGAAAAGCCGTCAGGCATGGGATCGCCTGCCCGAGTTTGCGATTGTCTATTGAATGAGGATTCCAATGTATCTTTCTTTGCTACGCTTGCTCGTTGAAATCTCGCAGCAGAGCCCACTGCTCTATATCGGGCTGATCGTGATCTTGATGGCCTCCTGGGGCCTGATCGTTGCGGCCATCACCGAAATCGCGATCAAGCTGTTCGATATCCGCGACATGGTCTGATCCAAGGCGACACAGCTTGATCGCGCCTGCCCGTCACCTGTATACGTTGGTCATGTCGCGCAACACCGCCGCCGAAGTGGCCACCGGGCCCTCAGCCGTGATGACGGCGCTGATGCGGCCCATCGTGTCGGTGTGATAGACCACGCCCATATCCCACATTCCCGTGCGGGCCATCGGATGCGATTGCTCGAGGGCCACAGGCCCCACCGAGAGATCAAAATCTTGGCCATCCCACTCGGCAACGGCTAGGGGCTTGATCACGCGGCCCTGCGCCTGGGCCTCTTCCAGTTGCTCTAACGTTACCTTACGGATGCCCTCTACCCTGACATCGGCCAGGGTGGTGGCACGCCGTAGAACGCTGTTGGCGATGATCACCAACTTGTTGGCGGCATCCCATCCGTCCACATCCAAGGTCGGATCCGCCTCGGCGATGCCACCCTCTTGCGCGCCCTTGAGCGCCTCGTCATATCCCATCTGCTCGCTGGCCATGCGAGTCAGGATATAGTTAGTGGTGCCGTTGAAAATGCCCTCGACTCGAGTCACGCCGCTGCCCGCCAGATCGCGGACGCCGATATTGACCGTGGGCAAGCCGCCGGCCACGGTGCCGCTGTAGGATAGTGTGACCCCCGCCTCCTCAGCAGCCCCTGTCAGCTCACCAAAGGCCAGTACCAGAGGCCCCTTGTTGGCCATAACTACATGGCAGCCCTGGGCGATGGCGGCGCGCACGCAGCTCATCCCTGGCTCGCCATCTTCCAAGTTGGTGGGGGAGGCATCCACAACAATGTCCGCCTCGACGCTTTGCACCATCTCTAGCGCATTCATGCCCGGGCGCCCAGCCTGCGGGTAGACGGCAGCACCATAGCCGCCCAGCTTGAGCTGGATCAACTGCCTCAGTGTGAGGCCGGCATCATCTATCGCTGCGCCAGAAGAGTCGGCGGCCCCCACCAAACGAAAGCGCAGACCATAGTCACGGGCGATGGCCTCTTGTCGCTGTAGTAAAATGTCTAGCAGATTGCGCCCGATATTGCCCAGACCGATCAGAATAAAGCGAATCTCGCGCTCCATTGTTATCTCCTGTCGAGTGGATCCCAGGTCAACTCCCAAGAATTGTGCTAACGGCCCCAAATAGAAAAAAAGGGGAGCTCATATTGAGCCCCCCTTTGCGCTCAGATAAGCCTAGAGCTTTTTACCAATGTCCTCAACCACGGCAGTCTCACTGGGAAACCGCCCTGTTTCGAGTTTGGAGTAGATCTGCTCTTCGTCCACCTTGATCTCGAATGCGCCTCCCCCTGAAGGGAGGAGTGCAAGCTCGGACACCTGGTTCTTGAACTTGTCGAGGATGAGCTGCGCCAGACTGGCGGCTCGAGGAAGGTAGCCTCAAGCAGTGCAATACTGAATCGAAACTTTACTACTCATGTCTTTCTCCTTCTCGTATAGAGAACACCAACAGCTACATTATAGCTCATTGTCAGGGGACGAGGCAAACCGATTTGAGCTTTGCTGGAGCCAAATCAGCCACTGTCCGCATTGACAGCGCCCGCTCATAGTGTTACCATCAAGTCAACAGAGGGACTCGAGAATCTGACCCTCTGTTGACCCGGCCATGAGTCTAGCCCGTGTCCTCAACTCGTGACCACAATACAGTTAGGAGGCGCAAGCATGGAAGTTATTGTCAAGAGCCGAGGGGTAGAGTTGGGAGATGGCCTGCGCGAATATGTCGAACGCAAGGTAAATAAGCTCGATCGTTTCTTGCCAGATATCCGTGAAGCCGAAGTAGACTTGATTGTTCAAAAGACCCGCTCTGCGGAGGCGAGTCAAATAGCCCAGATCACACTACGTGGGAACCGAGGTCTCGTCGTGCGCGCCGAGGAGAGGTCCGGAGACCTGCGCTCATCTGTGGATGTGGCGCTGGACAAGATAGAGCGCCAGATCAAGCGCTACAAGGGTAAGCATTGGGCCTCCCAGCAGCAACAGCAGCAACGTCAGGCTGAAAATGAGATGGAGGCGGCTGTTGAAGAGATGGGGATGGAGCCAGAGGAAGAGTTTCCCGGGCAGGTAGTGCGCGTCAAAGAGTTCTATACCCGTCCCATGGACGTCGAAGAGGCCATCGAGCAGATGGAGCTGCTGGGGCATGACTTTTTTATCTTTTACAACATAAACACCAACAATTACAGCGTCGTCTATCGCCGGAGCGATGAAGGGTATGGCTTGTTGCTGCCCGAGTTGGTCTAGTTGCCGCTATAGGCAAGCGGGGTGAGAATCGATCTCACCCCGCTTTTGCGTTGCTCGCAGGACATACCTAGGCCTCGGTCCGCCTGAGCCGCATCAGCCGTAACGTCACCAAAAAGCCGTAATAGTAGGCCACCAGGGCGCACAGCTTGAACCCGTGCCAGCCGTCCCGATAGCCCTCGAGCCGCACATAGCGCCGCCAGAACTCTTTGAGAGGTTGTGTGACCAGATGTCGCAAACGGGGACGCCCCCCCTCCTGCAGGCGGATGTGCGCCTCCAGATCCACGTATTGCTGCTGCTTGGTAAGGAACTGGGACATGCTGGTATAGTTCTCGTGCAGCAGATGCTCCTTGAGGTAACCCTCAGGGCCATTGAGAAGCACCACCTCGTGGACGCGGCGCTGCGGGTCATAACGCGCCTTTTCCACCCGCAACAGACGAAGCTGATAGTCGGGGTACCAACCGCCATAGCGGGTCTCCTTACCCCAGATATAGTTGCGCCTCGGCACCCACCACCCGGCGCACTCGCCTTCACTGATCCGCGTGCGGATCTCCTCGCCCAGGGCCGGCGTCGTCCGCTCATCCGAGTCCAGGTAAAAGAGCCACTCGGTGCGCGTCTGCTCGAGGCCAACGTTGCGCTGCTGGGCGAAATCGCAAAAGCGACTGCGCACCACCCGCGCCCCAAGGCCCCGGGCGATCTTTGCGGTACGGTCGGTGCTGCGGTCATCGAGGATCACCAGCCGCTCGTCAGCCCACGCCGCGCTTTCCAGGCATTCGCCGATAATGTCCTCGTTGTTGCCTGCCAGTATGCCGACGGTGATGCGAGCCATGTTACATCTCCATGACGGTGCGATAGGCGCCCAGTTGGCGCTCGGCGGCCTCGGCATCCAGCTCGCCGTGCGACAGAGCCCGGCGCACCTGGCGGCTCTGATAGGCCAGCCCCCCTCGCACGATCAGCCGCACGAGGGCCTGGTAGGTGGCAGAGTAATGTTTGGCAAAGAGGCGAAAGCGGCTGCGCCAAAGGGCTATGAACATCCGCTCGCGGAACTGCCGCGTGCTCTGGCCCTCCAGATGGGTGATACGTGCCAGGGGCACGCAATAGATCCCCCAGCCCAGGCGCTTGGCGCGCATGCACCAATCGATCTCTTCGCAATACATGAAATAACCCTCGTCCAGCGTCCCCACCTGTTCCAGCGTCGCTCGCCGAATCATCAGCGCTGCCCCCAGAGGATGGTCGATGAGGAACGGCTCCCCCGCCTCGTACAGGCCGCGAGGATAGCGCCCGTTGAGCCGCGAGTTGAGCAGACGATGATTGATGGGCCAAAAATCAAAAATCGCCATCCACAGGTTCGGAAAGCGAAAGGCGCCGTGCTGAAAGCTACCGTCTCCATAGGCCAACTGGGCGCCCACGGCACCGACTTCTGACCGCTGATCCAAAAAAGCCACCATGCGTGACAGCGCCTGAGCTTGCACCAGAGTGTCAGGATTAAGCAGCAGAATATGGCGGGGCACGGGCTCTCGCTCGGTGAGCCGGCCTAGCCCCAGGTTGGTCCCCCCCGCAAAGCCCAGATTCTCGTCGCTGCGAATCAGCGCGACCTGCGGGTAACGCGCCTCGATTTGGGCAACGCTATCGTCGGCCGAGGCGTTGTCCACCACGCATACTCGGGCATCCAGCGACTCTTGATCCAGCGCCGCATAGACCGACTCGAGGCAATCCAGAGTGAGCTGGCAGGTATTATAGCTGACGATCACGATGCCCAGATCCATGGGCGGGCCGCCTAAAAGCCTATTGAGATCTGGGTTGGCTCGACCCGATCTTGCACGATCCAGACCTGCTCGTGGATCAGCCCCAACCAATAGTAGGGCTCGGCCATCACGGGTTGATCGTCGATGCGCAGCCCTCCCCAAACAGTCACTGATTGACCCGGCATAAGGTACTTTTGCGGGCCAATGACGGTGTCAATCAGTGTGAGCTCGTCGTCCATGCCCAGCTGCCAGCGGAAGGGGTACATCCGACCGGCCGTATTGCCCTCATAATCGAGGCCGATACGAAACAGGCCCGGCTCCTCATACTGCTCGAGAGTGTTATAATTCTCGCTCGTGCTATAGATGGTCCCCGGCTCGGGCCCCTTGGTGCGGATGGGGACAGTGCCCACGTTCTTGACGGTGCAGGTGAAATACAGAGTATCACCCAGAGGCACCACCTGGGGATCGAATATGGCCGCGCGATGCACGATCTCGACCAGGGGCAAGCCGCCACCCTCGATGGTCAGCGATCCACGAGCCTCGGCGCGGTTGCCCACGGCATCTTCCGCCACGACCACGACGGTATAATCGCCGTCGGGGGGCGGGGTCGCGCCCAGATCGATGCCACCATCATAGTCGTGCTCATGAGTTCCGGGCGCCCCCATCTCACGAATCTTGTCCTCCGGCACGGGGTGCTTGGCGCCATCGGGCCCCAGCAAAAAGACATCGACCCGGCGGGCCTCTTTGTTGAGGCTATAGCCAATCTTGACCCGATCGGCGATACCGTCGCGATTGGGCTGAAAGGTCTGCGGCCAGATGTTGAGGTTGTCGATGCGCATGGGCACCGGGTCGCCATCTGCCAGGGTGATGGCCTGGGTCACGCGCTCGCTGCGACCCCGGGCATCCACGGCCTCAAAAACCATGGTATAGTCGCCATCGGGCAGCAGGCTGCCATCTACCACGCCACCAAAATAGAGGGTACGTACGCCTCGGGAGCGGCGCTCGTTGACGCGCAGATCGTGACGCTGGCCACTCTCATCCTCAAGATAGATCGTGATCCAGGAGAGACGCGAGAGGGTGTATTGAACCTCGGCGATATCATCCTGTCCATCGGCGTTGGGCTTGATGACGTCGGGACGAATCGTAACATCATAGAGCAGTCGTCGGCCGGAGCAACCATGCAAAGCCCCGCCCAAAAGGATGAGCAGGGCGCACAGGAGAAGCCAGGAACGGCGTACGGCCAAGCAAACCTCCCATGAGGAGCAAGTTGGTCGGTCAACAGAATGGGCGCAGTGTAGCCCATAGGCAGAGCCTGGTCAAAAACTGACAGCGGTGGACGGAGGTACATCGATTGGACAGCCATCACGCTTGTGCATATATTAATATCGATTGTCGATATCGATTTTCGCAATAGGGAGCGATTATGGTCTGGCGGGCTCTCTTCCGAGGCTTTATCCAGGTGCATATCCTACACCATGCCAGAGAGCATCCGGTCTATGGGTCGTGGCTGATTGACGAGCTGGCGCGCCACGGTTACACCCTGAGCCCGGGTACCCTCTATCCCATCCTGCATCGCATGGAAGAGGATGGCCTGCTCAGCAGCACCCATCAGGTGATAGACGGCAAGCGACGCCGCTACTATACGATTACCTCTGCCGGCGAGCAGGCCTTGAAGGAGGCCCGACGCCAAGCTATTGAGCTGGCCAAGGAGATCGTCCCCGCCCAAGATCTGGGGAACTGTGATACAGACACACAGGAGAAACAATAGTAACTATGAAAAGACGCGTGCTCTCGCCCTTTTTTCTTCTCTGCATCGTCGGGGGCCTGGCCATATTCTCTTCGACCATGGCCAAGAACCCCGCGCTGCCCCTCTTTATACGTAGCCTGGGCGTATCACCGGGCACGGTAGGCTTTGTCGCCGCTGCCTCCACCGTGGTGGGCATTGTGATCAGCATCCCGGCGGGCATCCTCTCTGATGTCATCGGGCGACGCAAGGTGCTGCTGATCAGCCTGGTGGTGTTTGCCACGGCGCCCTTTCTCTACCTGCTGGTACGTGATGCCTGGCACTTGGTGCTAGTGCGCGTCTATCACGGACTGGCAACGGCCATACTGGGGCCGGTGGCCATGGCCACCGTTGCCGACCTCTATGATGCGCGGCGTGGCGAGCGCATGGCGTGGTACTCTTCGGCCACTATGGTCGGGCGATTCCTGGCGCCAACGGCGGGTGGTCTGTTGATCCTGGGCGAAAGCTTTCAGTGGGTCTACCTCGCCGTTGGTGTAGTGGGCGTGATGGCCCTGCTGGTGGCCCTGCAACTGCCCCGACTGAAGGATGCAACAGAGGTCTCCACAGAGGGGGCCAGCGCTCAGATGCTCCAGAGTTGGCAAGCGGTACGCCAGGATCTGGCCGTCCTTGTGCGCAACAGTCGGCTATTAGCCACGAGCCTGGTGGAGGCTACCCAGTACTTTAGCTTTGGGTTCGTCGAGGTCTACTTGCCCATCTATCTGTTCGAGCAGGTAGGACTGGCTCCGTGGCAGATTGGTCCTCTCTTTACAGGGCAGATCATCGTGGCCGCTGTGGTCAAGCCTTTTAGCGGGCGGCTCTCTGATCGGGTGGGGCGCGTGCCCATGATCACCGCCGGGATGCTCGTATGTGCGACTTCGGTGTTCCTCATGCCCATCGCCAGTTCCTATGCGATACTGATGCTGGCAGTGGCGTTCTATGGTCTGGGGTTGGCCACGGTAACGGCCTCCACCTCGGCCTTTGCCGCCGATCTCGCCACAGCCACGACCCACGGCGCGGCCCTGGGCACCCTATCGAGCATCATGGACATTGGCCACTCCACAGGCCCGATGGTTGGTGGATTGCTGGTGGGTGCCCTGGGCTATCAGATAGCGTTTCACTATGTGGCTGCGGGCATCGCAGCGGTGGCGCTGCTGTACGCCTGGCGTGTAGGCGTGGCGCAAAGGGCGCCTGCTCGCTCTCAGGCCTAGATCACCCGGGGCCTGCTGTGACCCGACTATCTTGGGGCGAAATTGGTCCGGCCCCGCCTCTGGAGTACAATCGCGAGCGGTTCCTGTTCTGCATCCATCGGGGAGAGACCATGCCCAGCTATCGCGAGACCTTGGAGTACATCCTATCGCGCACCGACTTTGAGCGCGACCGCGGCACACCCTATAATCAGCGCGACTGGCGGCTCACGCGCGTCGAGGAACTGTTGGCTCAGTTGGGCAAACCCCACCGCGCCTACCCGTCGGTGCATATCGCCGGCACCAAGGGCAAGGGCTCGACGACAGCCATGGTGGACTCGATTCTGCGGGCAGCGGGCTATCGCGTCGGTATGTACACATCGCCCCACTTGCACACTTTTCGCGAGCGCATCCAGCTCCAGGGCAGGCCGATTCCAGAAGAGGACCTGGTGACACTGGTCGAGGAGATTCGACCCATCGTGGAGGCTCGCCCCAAGACGTCAGTCTTTGAGTTGATCACGGCGCTGGCCATGTGGCATTTCGCCCGCCAAGAGGTGGACTTGGCCGTGTTCGAGGTGGGGCTGGGCGGTCGCCTGGACGCCACCAACGTCCTTACGCCCCTCGTTTCGCTGATCACATCCATCAGCATCGACCACATTGGCGTGCTCGGCACTACGCTGGCGCAGATCGCACGGGAAAAGGCAGGGATCATCAAGCCGGACGTGCCGGTGGTGAGCTCGCCGCAGCGCCCGTCAGCCATGCGCGTGATCCGTGAGACGGCCGCCGCCCAGCAAGCACCGTTGACTATCGCCAAGCGTGACTGGCGCTGGCGCGATCTTGGGCCCACGAACAACAGCCAGCGCCTGGCGATCTATCGTGCCGGAAGCCATCGGTCGCCCGAGTATCCCGAGCTGTGGCTACCGCTGTTGGGCAAGTTCCAATTGGAGAATGCCTGCACAGCCGTGGCCGGCATCGAGGCACTGCGCGAGCAGGATATCGAGATTCCAAGAGAAGCAGTGCATGAGGGTCTGGCCCAAGTGTACTGGCCGGGGAGAATGCAAGTGCTATGTCGCGAGCCCTTGGTGGTAGCGGATGGCGCCCATAACGCCTATTCCGTGAGCCAGTTGATCCAGTCGCTGCCCGCCTACCTGGAATATCAGCGCATTCGGCTGATCTTTGGGGCTGGGCAGACTCATCGCCCAGCATCCATGCTGGAGCTGCTTCTCCCACAAGCGGCACATGCGTATGTCACAGCGGCCCGCCATCCCAAGTCGGCTTCGCCCGAGATGCTGCGAGACCTGGGGCAGGAGCTGGGCTATTCCGTCGAAATCTGTGCCACCACCGAGGCAGCATTGCGCCTGGCTGTACGCGAGGCAGGGCCAGATGAGCTCATCCTTGTGACGGGATCGCTCTTTATCGTAGCCGAGGCCCTGTCTGCTTGGGAGGCCATGCAGGGGCGCAATCCCTTCCCCAGCGACCCCCCGGGCATCTACTAACGCGAACCCAGGCTATGGCCAAGCGCAGACTTATTTGCTTGGCCATAGCCCATCACAGTGCCGTATCCTAGAAATCGACCTGGGGCAGATGCGTCAACGACTCCCGGATCTTTTCCTCAGGGTAGGCATAGTCTTCAAGATCGCCTGCCATATATGCATCATAGGACGACAGGTCCAGATAGCCGTGGCCACTCAGCTCGAACAGGATCACCCGCTCCTCTTGCTTTTCCTTGGCATCCAGCGCCTCATCGATGGCGGCACGGATGGCATGGGCTGATTCGGGCGCCGGGATGATGCCCTCGCTGCGGGCAAACTGTGCCGCCGCCTCAAACACCGGGATCTGGTAATAGGCGATGGACTCGACCAGCTTGTGCTCGTGCAAGAGTGCCAGGATGGGCGCCACACCGTGGTAGCGGAGGCCACCAGCGTGGATGCCAGCCGGCACAAAGTCGTGCCCGAGAGTGTTCATCTTGACCACTGGCGCCATCTTGGCCGTGTCACCATAGTCAAAGGCATAGGGCCCCTTGGTCAGGGTGGGGCAGGCCATGGGCTCGACACCCACCAGGCGCGTCTTGGTGCCATCCCGCAGATTGCGCTGCAGATAGGGCAGCGCAATCCCGGCAAAGTTCGAGCCGCCGCCGACGCAGCCGATCACGACGTCCGGCTCAAAGCCGGCTATCTCCATCTGTTTGATCGTTTCCTGGCCAATCACTGTCTGGTGCAGCAGCACATGGTTCAGCACGCTGCCCAACGAGTACTTGGTATCCTCATTGAGCATGGCCACTTCGACGGCCTCGCTGATAGCGATGCCGAGGCTTCCGGGCGAATCGGGATCCTGTGCCAGGATGCTGCGGCCCGACTCGGTCTCTTCACTGGGGCTGGGCGTCACCTCACCACCAAAGATACGGATGATCGAGCGACGGCCCGGCTTTTGGTGATAGCTGACCTTGACCATGTACACTTTGCATTGCAGATCGAAAAAATTGCACGCCATGGCCAAGGCCGAGCCCCACTGGCCTGCGCCCGTTTCGGTAGAGAGTCGCTTGACACCTGCCTGCTTGTTATAGTAGGCCTGCGCCACGGCCGTATTGGGCTTGTGGCTGCCCACAGGGCTCGTGCCCTCATACTTGTAAAAGATCTTGGCTGGCGTACCAAGGGCCTTTTCCAGGCGCACGGCGCGCAACAAGGGTGTGGGACGCCAGAGCTGCAGGATATCGCGCACTTCGGCGGGGATGTCGATGTAGCGATCCTGGCTCACCTCCTGCAGGATCAACTCCATGGGAAAGATGGGCGCCAGATCATCCGGCCCCACCGGCTGCAGGGTCTTTGGATGGAGCGTGGGCGGAAGCGGCTCTGGCAGATCGGGAATGACATTGTACCACTGGGTCGGCAGGTCGTTCTGGCTGAGTAGATACTGGCTCTCCATGGTTTCCTCTCCTTTGCGTGCCTACAGGATGAACATATTGAACGCCAAAATACAGGTCACGTATCGCTTTGCCGGAACTGCTATGAGAAGCAAAAAAAGGCCCCGTCCCCTGAGGGACGAGAGCCTTGCTCCCGCGGTACCACCCTACTTGGCCTGGCCCAGAAACGACAAAATCCGCCGTGATGGCGGATAACCTGTGCCAGCCCCACTCTTGCAGATACAGGGCCCGATCTCGCATCGATCAGGTCCGATATCCTCTGCCCTGATAACGGTGGCGACTCCGGCTTTGTCTACTCGCCATGCTTTCGACAAAGCGACTCCCGGGCCCATTCCCTGTCTGCGCCGATGCCGGGCTCACACCTCTTCCCGGCTCTCTGTATCTCGCCTTGGCAGGTACTCTTCCCGATCCAAGTCTTTACGTGAAACATTCTAATCCACAATCAACTGGCTGTCAAGCGCCGCACAAATCGTGCATCACTGCAGCACAGGCGCTCTGCCGCATGGGGATGTCCGCGGGCATATGGGCGTAAAATGGGCGTTTGCTCTGGCGTCAGGGGCGCATAGCGGTTGTGCGGTTTCTCACCCCATGTTATACTGCACCGCGGTGCAGACTAGGGTTCTCCAATCGGTCTTCTTAGCCCAAGGATACTACTCATTGAGCCAATCTACCCGTGAGCGCGAGTCGAGTTCTCAAAGAGATGCCTTGACACGCTGTATCGAGATTCAAAGCTATGCCGGGTCCACCAATCGCGAGATCGCAAGCGCATTGATGGCCTCTCTCACCGATGACGACCCTCTGGTACGGTGGGAAGCTGCCCTTGCGCTGGCCAAGACGGCACAAAACTTGGAGAATCCCCAATTGGGCCGCGTGCTCCGTAGCAAAGGCGATGCGCCGCTCACATTGGATGAGCTGTTGGCTTGGATACAAAGAGATCTTGGAGAGTCCGATATAGCCCGACGCGAGGCTATATCGGACGCCCTGGGACATTGGCCGCAGCAGGCCGCCGTGCAGCTTTTGCGCGAGGCTATGCATGATGAGGCCTCCGGTGTGCGGGCCAGTGCGGCCCGTTCGCTGGGGCGTCTGGGCGCCATGGAGGCAACCGATAGCCTATTGGCGATGCTGGAAGATCCGTCGCTCTGGGTTCGTAGGGCGGCCGCCGACGCGCTGGGTACCATCGGGGACACCCGGGCTGTGGGCCCATTGTCCAGCATGGCTGCTCAAGGTCCCATGCTGACGCGGGTGGCGGCCATCTCGGCCCTCGGGCAGTTGCCCTCTCGCGAGGCGCGCCAACAGTTGATCGAGTGCCTCTCGGATGAGTGCGGCGAGATTCGCTGGAACGGCGCCAGAGCCCTGGAACAGATCGGAACCGTCGCGGCGCTGCCCGGATTGGAACGCCTTTTGAGCGATGATTATACCCTTTTCGATCAATCCATTCATCGTATCGCCCAGTCTACGATTCTAGCAATCCGGCAAAGAGAGCAGGGAGCATGGCACGCCATCAGACACGCCATCTTTCGGCTGCTGGGTTGGGTTCGCCGCCGGCGCGCCACCTGGCATCCATAGGCACAATAGCCAAGGCCCCTGTAACAGCAGCCGCTGGAAACGAGCCTTTGCTCGAGGGGCTGACTAGCGCACTACAGGCGCGCCGATTGACCATGCCTGCCCTCTTTGTGCTGGAGATGATCAAGCCCTGGCGCTTTGTCGCCAGCCAACTACTGCTCATGTCCCAACCCCTATGGGGTGGGTCCGGACGGCAAGCGGTGGACCGATACGCCGCTTGGCTGGACACGCCTGATGGCATCGAGACTCTCCAAATGGCCCTGCAACAGGCACGCGCTAACGAGACGAAAAGCAGATAATGCCAGTACAACAGTTCGTGTTGACCTATCCGGTTGAGGCAGCCCTGACTCTTTTGGGGCTCTTTATCTTCTTGTTCGTTCTGTTCAACCTGCTGAAACGGCCTGACAGCTCGTTCCTGCTGCGCCCGATTCCCGCTTATGAGCGTCTCCGAAACCTTACCGTGCAAAGCATCGAGACGGGCCAGCCGATGCACGTAAGCATGGGAAGCGGCGAGTGGAGTCAGGCCACGCCCGAGTTGGTGGCCGGGCTCATCGCCCTGGACTATGTGGGGCGGGAGGCGACGCGGGCCGATGAGGCCCTCTGCGCCACCATGGGCAACCCCGTCACCCTGCTGTTGGCTATGAATGTTCTGCAGCTCAACTTTGTCCGCGCGGGCGCCTACACAGGTCCTGCCGGCAACGAGCTCTATTTCTACGGCCCTGATCGCTTGGCCTATGCGGGCGGCAGCGCGCATCAGGCGTATCGCCGCCCGCGAGAGGCCCACGCCCTCGTAGGAAACTTTGGTGATGACGGCCTGTGGTTGGCCGAAGCGCTACAGCCCGGTGGAGCGCCGGTTCTCGGCGGAACGAGCGACCCGGCCACCGCGGCCTTGATGCATCTTTCGGTGGACGAGTCGATTATCGGCGAGGACCTGTTTGCCGCGGGCGCCTATCTGCACCGCCCGCGCCATCTAGGCAGCCTGGCTGCTCAGGACGTGATGCGCTTCCTGGTTGCGCTGGCCATAATCGCAGGGGCTATTCTGGCCTCGTTGGGTGTCGGGGGATAGTCGATGAGACGTGTTCTGCCTATAGCCGTCACTTGTCTCACAGGCCTGGTAGTCCTGCTGGGCTTTTTCGGGAATGGCGACATACTGGGCGGCTGGCCGAATCTGCTGGTCGAGGGGGCTGCCTTTTTGGCAGCGCTGGCGCTGCTGATGGGTGTCGCCCACCTGGCGCTGGCCCATGGGCGCCGTGCGGTGCGGGGGGAGCCGCAGGCGGGCTACAGCCTTGTCCTGGTCATCGCCATGCTGGCCACCTTTGGCCTCGGCGTGGTCTTGCCGGGCTCGGCAGAGCTGGCCTGGGTCTTTGATCACCTATATACCCCGCTCCAGGCGACCATGACGGCTCTACTCGCCTTTTTCGTTGTCAGTGCGGCCTACCGTGCCTTTCGTCTGCGCCACGCCGAGGCGGTCGTGCTGCTGATTACCAGCCTGTTCATGCTGCTCGGCCAGCTGGCCGTGAGTGAGCGTCTCTCGCCCATCATCCCGGCCCTGCGGGAGTGGACTTTGGCGATACCTGTGACGGCCGGCGTCCGCGGCATTTTGCTGGGCACAGCCCTGGGAACCCTGGCCGCCACGCTGCGTATCCTGACTGGCATAGACCGGCCCCAGGCCCTGGAGTAAGCTGCCAAGATGATTGCCTGCCAAGAGTGCGGTCACAACAACCCCGAGTCGGCGCAGCGCTGCGAATCCTGTGGCGCACCGCTGGGGCCTGCGCTGTACCGGGAATGCCCGGCCTGTGGCGCTCTCAATGCGGCCGAGCGCTCGACCTGCAGCCGGTGCCTGGCCCCTTTGACTGCGCCACCATCCGGTGCTGATGCGTCCGAGTCAGCCAGCGACAGCTCTTTTACCCAGGATGAGCCAACTGCCGGTGCGCCGCAAGAGGACGATCCCCTCGCGGATCTGGAAGGCCTCTTGCCCCCAGCCGCTGTCCCCGATCCTGTCTCACAACCCAGTCGTTTCGCATCCCATGAATCCAGCGAGGCGGAACGTGACGATGCCGCCCTATTACATCGTATCGCCACCGAGCCGGCGCCTCTGGGACAGGTGCGGCGAGAGGACGCACCGACTGGGCGTGAACGCATGCCAGACGGCATCCGCTGGCTGCTCTATCTGCTGGTGCTGCTGGCTGCGCTGGCGCCGCTGATCACGGGTAATCGCGGCCAGCAATGGGAGAGCCCCAGGCCACAGACTCTGCTATTGGCGGAAGCTGTGGCGGACATTGCCCCAGGGGAGCGGGTGCTGGTGGCGTTCGACTATGCCCCGGGCTATGGCGGCGAGCTGGACCCGCTGGCCGAGCGTGTGCTCACCGATCTGGCGCGGCGGGGCGCCGTCCTCGTGGCGATCAGCACGCGGCCCGAGGGGGTGGGCCTCGCGCGGCAGGTGCTGGGGCGCGTCGCAACGTTCGCCCCTGACTATCGCTATGGAGCCAACTATGTCATTCTGGGATATTTGCCCGGGGCGGAGCGTGGCCTTCGGCTGGCAACCCAGGACCTGGCCGCCATCCTGCCCCATGATGACGTGCTCCAAATGCCATGGGAGCAGCTGCCGGCCATGCAGGGCATCGGGACGTTGAACGATTTCGAGGCGACTCTCTTGCTGACCGATGACGGCAACTCGGCGCGACGCTGGATCGAGCAGGTAGGCACACAGGTGGACACGCCAACCTATGCCCTGGCGACGGCGCGCATCGAGCCGCTGCTGATCCCCTATCAGCAATCGGGCCAGTTGGCGGCCCTGGTGGGTGGAGTGTATGGAGCGCTGGAATATCCCCTGGAGGATGCGCCGGAACGCCATGACCTGCATAGCACGGACGGCTACCTGGCCCTGCTGGGTGTGTTCTTTCTCGCCGCTGTATTGGCCAATGTGGTTCCGTGGCGCATGCACCAGAACTGACCGCAGAGCGAAAGGAGCATAGCAGACGTGCCGCTCGCCAATATAGGCAACCTGATCGGGATCTGGATAGCCGGCCTGCTCACGCTGGCCGTCCTAAGCTATATCCTGGGCGATAACCCGGTCTATCGCCTGGCGCAGCATCTCTTTGTGGGAATCGCTGCCGGCTATGCGGCGGCCCTGGCATGGAACCATGTCCTGGCGCCCCGGCTGACGCGCCTGGTGCAAGCCCCGGCAGAGGCCTGGCCCGTGGCGCTGTTCGCGCTCCTGGGACTGCTGCTACTGGCTCGTGGGTGGCGCCCACTCGCCGCCCTCTCCGGGATTCCCCTCGGCTTGCTCATGGGCACCGGGGCAGCCCTCGCCCTGGGAGGCATCCTCACGGGCACCCTGGTGCCCCAGTTGGCCGCTTCTTTCGTGCCGCTGGCCCCTGCTGCCTATGGCGGCGGCGTCATGGGGTGGGCCTTGGCGCTGGACGCGGCCTTTTTGCTGCTATGCACCCTGGCTGTACTGGCCGCCTTTCAGTATCACCGCGCCGCTCGAGGCTCATTGCGCCTCTGGTATCGTGGCGTGCAGGCGATGGGGCGGTTGGGCCGCCTCGTGATGATGGTTGCCTTTGGCGCCATCCTGGCCGGAGCGGCCCTTTCCTTCTTTACCATCCTGCAGAGCCGCCTCGCTTTTCTGGTTTACGAGTGGCTGGGTAGCCTGGCAGAATTGGGGCTCTAGATCATGTCCACAGATAGTTCGATTCGGTCCATCCTCGCCCTGGACATTGGGGCGACTCTCACCCATGCGGCTCTGCTAGAGCCGGTTGAGGGGGCGCATCGCATGGTCGCCTGCGTCAACACGCCCACCACCCTGCGCCCACAGACAGACCTGGTCGCCAGCCTGCATCGCTCTGTCGAGCGCATCCAAGAGATCGTGGGCCGCCGTCTCTTCGATGAGGACGGCACACCGAGCAAGCCACGTCAGGGGCAAAAGGGAATAGACGCTCTGATAGTTACGCTGAGCGCCGCAGCCCCGCTGGAATGCGCCCTCATCGGGCTTACAGAGGATCTCAGCCTCAAGAGCGCCAGGGCGGCCTGCCAATCCGGGCATACGATCGTCCGCCGCGAGATCATTCTGGCCCAAGAGCGCCATGCGCGCCACCGTGAACTGGCGGCGCTGCGTCAAGATCCGTCAGAGGTCATCATTATAGCGGGCGGGGTCGATGGCGGGCCGGTGCATCAGGTCATCGATGCCGCCGAGCTACTGGCGACCCTCTTTGCAGATCTCGAGCCACAGCTACGGCCAACAGTGCTCTTTGCCGGGAATCAGGAGGCCCGCCGTCCCATAGCGGCTGCTTTGGGGCCCGATTTTGGCTTTGGCGTGGTAGACAATGTACAGCCCACGCCCGATCTGAGCAGTCCGCAGGAACTGCAACGGGAGTTGGCTCATCTCTACGAGAGGCGCAAATTCCCCGAGCTCGCGGGATACGATACCCTCTCGGAATGGACTAGCATACCCCTCATGGCCAGCCAGACGGGCCTGAGGGCGATTCTACAGTTTCTCAGTCGCCAGGGACTCTATGGCTCACGGGTCTTGGGCCTTGATGTAGGTGGCCGCCAGACGACAGCCGCCCTGGCCAATGGGCGACTCGTCGCGAGCCAGAGCATCCAGGTGGGCATGTCTCAGGGCCTTGAGGATCTGCTGCACGCCGTGGACATAGAATACATCCAGCGCTGGCTCCCCACCGAGGACCTGACCCGCCGGGCGGCGGCGCAACTGGGCAATCAGGCGCTGCGCCCACAGAGCCTGCCCACCGAGCCCGATGATCTTGTCTTGATCCAAGCCGCCATGCGAGAGGCCGTGCGCCTAACTCTGACAGGCCTGACGTTGAACCTGCATGAGCACCCCAGGGAGACCTGGGCAGTGGACGCGATCGCGGCTCGGGGCGGCTCGTTGCTGCATGCAAGGCCGGATGCGCAGGCGACCCTTGCCCTACTCGACGCCGTACAGCCGGTGGGTACCACCCGCCTGCTTCTGGATTGGGCCTCTGTCTGGCCGCAGCTCGGCGCGCTAGCTCAGATCGAGCCATTGGCCGCGTTACAGGTGCTCGACCGTGACGCCCTGCTCGACCTGGGTACCATAGTCAGCTTGCCGGGCCAAGGAGATACGGATCAGACCGCCGCGCACTTGAGTCTGTTGCGCAATGTGGGCGGCGTCCAGGTGGCCAACATCGACTGGGGACACCTGTTGCGGCTCGATCTGGATCATGGCGAGACTGCAATCCTGGAAATCAACCCGGTGACGGGCACCTGGCAGGGGTCGAAGGAGACCCGGAGCGTCAAGGTGCAAGGCGGGCGCCTGGGACTGATTCTCGATGCTCGCGGACGCCCCTTGGCGCTACCAGAGGATGCCGAGATGCGCCGCGGAAAGATGCAGACATGGACAAAAGAGCTCTCCTGACAACCGAACCAGGGTGTATGATTTCGCCGCTCGCCATTATCTTGCGTGAACGCCTGCTGGCCTGCCCCGGCGAGGTATTGGTGCAGATGGGGGATCATCTGACTTCGGATGACGTCGTCGCGCGTCCGGCAGCCGGGGGCTCTCTTGTGGCGATGGACTTGGCCAGGGAGATGGATATCGACCCCCTGCGTGTGGACCGTCATCTCCTAGTGCAGGCCGGCGATCAGGTCACGCCAGGCGCGTTGGTGGCTCAACGAAGGCATTGGGGCCCATTCTACCGGCAAGTGCGCGCCGAGCTCCTGGGCGATGTGGTCGGCATCCATGATGGAAGTCTGTTCTTGCGCCAGGTCGGTGAACCGGGCCTACTGCGCGCCTTTGTACCGGGAGAGGTCGTAAAAGTGCATCCCGGCCGAGGGGCCTCGATCCGGACCACCGGCGCCTATATGCGCTGCATTTGGGGGTGTGGCGGCGAGGGTTGGGGGAGATTGTCCATGATGGTAGACGATCCCGGAGCCCCCCTAACCTGGAATCAAGTCGGGAGGCGGCAACGTGGCCAGGTGCTGGTGGGGGGGCATCTCGAGAATCCGCGTACATTGTCCCGCGCCGAACTGTTTGGCGTGCGCGGCATCATAGCGGGCAGCATCGATCCCGGGTTGATGCGCCAGTGCAAGCAGCTTTCCATTCCCGTCCTCGTCACGGAAGGAATGGGCGATGCTCCCATGGCGAACCCCATCCATGAGATGCTCGCGCTACACCACAAACGTTGGGCCGTCCTATCAGGGAACTGCTCCAGGGGGCAGGCCGAGCTGATCATTCCCCTTCCAGGCAAGGCGGACAATCTGGACGTCACCAACCCAAACTCGCTCAAGGAGGGCTGTCTCGTGCGCCTGACGAGCCCCTCACTCTGTGGCATGGTGGCCGCGATCGAGTCGCTTCCCACCGAGAGGCAACCGACCGGACTCGGATATCTGACGCACGGCGCGATTGTGCGGCTGTCTGATCAAAGCAGCCTCTTTGTTCCGCTCTCCAACTTGGAGCTTTTGAGATAGCGTCATCCGAACGAGGCGAATAGATTTTGTCGCGTCCCGTGCCGGATGCTATAATCGCAAGAGCCCTGTAAAAGCAAGGACTTCGCTTCTCGCGACCTCAGGCCTTTGGCGTGAGTGCCCGTGGAGCAGTTGATGGGAGGATATAGAATACGATGAAGCTGGATCGCGAGCAGGTATTGCACATCGCCGAGCTGGCCAAGCTCTCGCTGACCGAAGAGGAGACCGAGCTATTCTCCGAGCAGCTCTCCGAGGTGCTGGCCTATTTCGAGCAACTCCAGGAGCTGGACACTGACGACATCCCGCCAACGGCCCAGGCGATCTACCAGCGGAACGTGATGCGCCCAGATACCACCGCGCCATGCCTGACGCCTGATGAGGCTCTTGCCAACGCGCCACAGCGCAAGGGCGACTACTTTCAGGTCAAGCCGATCCTGGACTAGAGCCGATCAAACCCTATCCCGCTATGGGAGGATCCCTTGGAACTGTACGATCTCACCATCCATCAAGCTCACGAGTTGCTCGCCCGCCGCGAGATCTCGTCCGTCGAACTCACCCAGGCCCTGCTCGATCGCATTGCAGCCGTAGACGAAAAGGTCAAGGCCTATCTGTGCGTGCTGGAGGAGGCAGCCCTGGCCGATGCCGCTGCCGCCGATCGGCGCCGCGCCGAGGGCGAGGATCATCCCCTGCTGGGCATTCCCCTTGCTGTCAAGGATGTGCTCACCACCCGAGGCATCGAGACCACCTGCGGATCGCGCATGCTCGAGAATTTCAAGCCAACCTTTGATGCGACCGCAATCATCAAGTTGCGGGATGCGGGCGCCGTCCTGATGGGCAAGACCAATACCGACGAGTTCGCCATGGGCTCTACCACCGAGAACTCGGCTTTTTTCACCACGCACAATCCCTGGGATCTGTCGCGGGTGCCCGGGGGCTCGAGCGGGGGCAGTGCAGCTGCAACGGCCGCCGGCGAGTGTATTGCGGCCATCGGCAGCGATACCGGTGGCAGCATCCGGCAGCCCGCTTCCTTTTGCGGTGTGGCCGGCCTCAAGCCCACGTATGGGCGAGTCTCGCGCCACGGCCTGGTAGCCTTTGCCTCCTCCCTCGATCAGGTGGGCGCTCTGGGCAAGGATGTGACCGATTGCGCGCTCTTGCTCCAAACCATGGCCGGGCACGATCCGATGGATTCCACATCGGCAGAGCTGCCCGTGCCCGACTATCGCGAGGGCATGGACAGAAGCGTAGCCGGCATCAAACTGGGCGTGCCCCGCGAGTATTTCCGAGAGGGGATGCAGCCCGAGGTAGAGCAGGCTGTGCGTCAGGCCCTGGACGTATACGAGAGCCTGGGCGCCGAGCTTGTTGACATATCGATGCCACACACCGACTATTGCCTATCGACATACTATGTGCTGGCCCCGGCCGAAGCCTCGGCCAACCTGGCACGCTTTGATGGCATTCGATACGGCTATTCTGCGCCCGATGCCCAGGACATCTGGGAGACCTACCGCAAAACCCGTGCCGAGGGCTTTGGCCCCGAGGTCAAGCGCCGCATCATGTTGGGTACCTATGCTCTCTCGACCGGCTACTATGATGCCTACTATCTCAAGGCCCAAAAGGTCCGCACCCTGATCAAGCAGGACTTTGACCGGGCCTATGCGCAAGTTGACGCGCTTGTGGCGCCCACAGTACCTCTCACCGCCTTTCGCATCGGCGAAAAGATAGACGATCTACTACAACTCTATTTGGTCGACATATTGACGCTTTCGACAAACCTCGCCGGTATCTGCGGGGTTTCTATTCCATGCGGGATGGCTAACGGGCTGCCCATCGGCATGCAAGTGCTGGGGAATGCCTATCAGGAGGCGACCGTTCTGCGCGTCGCCTATGCCTACGAGCAAGCTACCGATTGGCACCTGCGCCGGCCGCCGCTCTAGAAAGGCCTCTGGCCTCATACATCCAAGAAAAAGGTGATCCCATGCAAGTTATATTACCCGTTGCCGGTTTTGGCACCCGTATGCGTCCCCACACCTGGTCTCGACCCAAGCCTCTCTTGCACGTCGCCGGAAACACCGTACTGGGCCACACTCTGGACAAGTTCGAGTCCATTGATGTGGACGAGATCATCTTTATCACCGGTTGGTTGGGTGATCAGATCCAGGAATACGTCGAGAGTCACTATGACTACAAGACGCGGTATGTCGTGCAGGAGCAGATGGAAGGCCAGGCCCACGCGATCCATCTGGCCAAGAAGCATATCTCGGGCCCCTGCCTCGTAATCTTTGTGGATACCATCTTTGAGGCAGATCTCTCCATCCTGAACGATAATCCGGCCGACGGCGTCATCTATGTCCAGGAGGTCGATGACCCCCGCGCCTTTGGCGTGGTGGTCGAGGAGCAGGGCCGCGTGACGCGCTATGTTGAAAAACCCGACACTATGGAGAATCGCAAGGCCACCGTTGGGGTATTCTGGTTCAAGGACGGTCAAGAACTGATCTCGGCCATTGACTATATGCTCGAGCAGGATATCCGCACCAAAGGCGAGTACTATTTGGCCGATGCCATCAATATCATGATCGAGCGGGGGAACCATTTTGTGACCGAGGGCGTGTCCGTCTGGCAGGATTGCGGCCAGATCGAGACCACGCTGGAGACGAACCGATTCCTACTCTCGCATGGCCATGCCTCAGATGCAGTGCAGGGCGAGAATTGCGTCATTATCCCGCCTGTCCATGTGGCGCCATCGGCCAAGATTCGCAATGCCGTCATCGGCCCCCATGTCAGCATTGCGCCAGATGCCCAGATCGAGTCTTCTATTGTGCGTGATTCGATTGTGGACAAAGGCGCAAAGATTGAGAATAGCCTCCTGGGGGGCTCGATCATCGGTCAGCGGGCCATCGTCAAGGGCCAGACCGCGCAACTCAATATTGGGGATGACGCGTCGTCAGGCATGTAGCGGCTGCCTATCGGACGCGGTTCGCGCATGGCCCTCTGGGATGATCTGCGAATCGAGTTGAAACTTGGTGCGCCCTTTTCCGGGCACGCCAGAAGGGAAATCCGATATGATCGTTGGTTTACCCAAAGAGATCATGGATAACGAATACAGGGTAGCTCTCACGCCCGGTGGCGTTGAATCCCTCGTTCACGCCGGGCACGAGGTGCTTGTGGAGCAAGGCGCCGGTGTCGGCAGTGGCTTCTCCGATGACGAGTATGCCGGGGCGGGTGCACGCATCGTCAACACCATGGCCGAGGCCTATGCCGCCGACCTAGTGACCAAGGTCAAAGAGCCCCAACCTTCCGAATTTGATCTGCTACGCCCCGGAATGATCTTGTTCACCTATCTGCATCTGGCGGCCGCAGAGCCGCTTACCCAGGTTCTCCTTGACCAGCAGGTGACGGCCATCGGCTATGAGACAGTGCAACGCGACGATGGCAGTCTGCCCCTGTTGACACCCATGAGCGAAATTGCGGGGCGCATGGCCGTACAGATTGGCGCCCATTTGCTGGAACAGACTCAGGGCGGACGAGGTGTCCTTCTGGGAGGCGTGCCCGGCGTGCGCCAGGGCATGATCGCCATCGTGGGCGGCGGCGCAGTGGGAACCAACGCGGCCCAAGTAGCTCTGGGACTGGGCGCGCGCGTCACCGTCATCGATCTCAACCTGGATCGCTTGCGCTATCTCGAGCATGTGCTGCGCGGCAATCTTAGCACGGTCGCATCGAATCGCCGCAACGTATCCGAGGCTGTGCGCCGCGCTGAGGTGTTGATCGGAGCAGTGCTCATTCCGGGCGCTCGCGCGCCACGTCTGGTAACAGAGGAAATGATTGCCTCCATGGCGCCTGGCTCGGTGGTGATTGATATTTCGGTGGATCAAGGCGGCTGCATCGAGACTATCCACATGACAACCCACAGCCAACCCACTTATACTGTTCATGATGTGATCCACTATGGCGTTCCCAACGTGCCCGGCGCTGTGCCGCGCACCTCGACCTATGCCTTGTCGAACGCCACATTGCCATACGTGTTGGCGCTGGCCAATCGGGGTTTCGAGGCCGCCGTCCAGGCGGACCAGGCGCTGGCGCGAGGTGTCAATACGGCGTTCGGTGAAATCACCCATCCCGCTGTGGCAGAAGCCTTTGACAGGGAACATATACCGATAGAACATATTTTGACATAATCGCGCGACGACCAACGTAGCTCGTCGCAAGGAGCATATCGTATGAAACGTAGATATTGGATTCTGGCAGCCATCCTACTCGCGCTGCTCAGCGGACCAGCCTGTGCCTTGGGGGGCCTGCTGGAGCAAGTCGGATGGGGCCAGAGCCCTGATGAGTCCGCCCAGGCGGAACCAACTCTGTATCCCACCGTGACGCCAACGCCAACCCGGCCCTCCCCCACGCGCCCTGCCTCGACTGCTGATGAGGGCGACTTTCGCCTGGAGATGACCGAAGCCGACCTGTCCGAGCTCATCGGAGACATGGGCATAGACGAGGAGGGTATCCGCATCCAGGACATGCGAGTGAGGATCACGGAGCAGAATGTGCTCGGCGCATTCCTCTTGTCGCACGACGGCACGGGCCTGAGCGGCGAGATCGCAGTGAAGGCAGAGCCTCAGGTCGTCGACGGCAAGCTCTATCTGGAGATCGTGGACTATGAGTTGGGGGAGGGGTTCTCGGGCTTTGCGCGGACCGTCGCCAGAAACGCGATCCAGTCCACGATCAATAGCATCAACGCGGCCCACGGGGTTCCTATCCCGATAGGGGGCGTCGCTGAGATCACCTCGATCGAGCTCTATGAGGGCCTCCTGGTGATCAACGGCAAGCTAGACTAGGGCGACGCGGCACTGCAAGCGTCATAGCCCAAGTGCGCCAGGCCCTCGCGTACAGCATCCTGGTCGCTCCAGGGGTATTCGGTCTCGCCAAAGCACATGGAGCGCTCATGGCCCTTGCCCGTGGCGATCACGACATCGCCGGGCTGCGCCATCCGGAGGGCAGTGCTGATCGCCTCGTTCCGATCACCGATCTTCCAGTAACCCTCGCCCTGCCGGCGTCCGGCCTTTTGGCACCCTTCGGCGATCTGATCCATGATGGCGTCCAACGGCTCGGTGCGGGGGTCCTCGGCGGTGATGATCACCCGATCGGCCAGCCTGCCCGCGACCTCGCCCATCCAGGCGCGCTTGGCCACGTCCCGCAGCCCCGCGCAGCCAAATACCACGACCACCTGCCCCTGGGTCAGGTCTCTGGCGCACTGCAGAGCATTTTCCATGGCATTGGGCGTATGCGCAAAATCCACGATAGCGGTAAAGGGCTGGCCGCAGTCGATGCGCTCCATGCGCCCCACGATGCCCCTCACCTGGGCGATCCCTGCGGCAATGGCCTCAGGCGCGATCCCCTGCGAGTAGGCGACGCTGACGGCCGCCAGGATGTTGGACACGTTGTAACGCCCCACCAGAGGCGAACTGACCTGCAGCGGCCCCTGGGGCGTCACGATCTCGATGTGCAGGCCCGAGGGGCTCACGTCCACGTTGTACGCATACAAGTCAGCAGACTTGTCCAGGTCGGCAGCCTCGTCCAAACCATAGGAGAGCTGGCGCTCGGCCGGAATAGGACTGAGGTAGGCATAGGACGAGTCATCGCGGTTCAGCACCGCCACCTTGTCCACGCCGTCCTTGCGCGCTGACGTCCGCAGGGCGTGAAACAGCATCGCTTTGGCCTGCTGGTAGGCCTCCAGGCTACCGTGGAAATCCAGGTGCTCGTGGGTGATGTTGGTAACCACGGCCACATCATACTCAACAGCCGTAACCCGGTGCTGTGCCAGACCATGAGAGGTGGACTCGATCACGACATACTCGACGCCCGCCTCTACCATCTCGGCCAGATAGGCCTGCACCTCGGGGGCGTCGGGGGTCGTGGTATGGAATCCGGTGGGCGTCTCGCGGCCCGCGATGGTGGCGCTCACCGAGTCGATGGTGCCGACGACGTGCCCCGCCGCGCTCAGGATGCCCGCGATGAGACGCACTGTCGTTGTCTTGCCATCGGTACCGGTCACGCCGATCACGCGCAGCTTGCGCCCTGGATAGCCGTGCCACGCCGCCATCAGGTAGGCGAGGGCCTCACGTGCGTCGGGGACGCACACGGTGGGCACGCAGACGGTGTACTCACCGTTCAGCTCGGGCGTGAGGCGCTCGACGACGCAGGCGACCGCCCCCGCCGCCAGCGCCGCCGGAATAAAGCGGTGCCCATCCACATTGACACCCGGCACGGCGACGAACAGATCGCCCGGCTGGACCCGGCGCGAATCGGTCGTGATCCTGGCGATCTCGAGGGGCCGCCAGGCATGGCGCGTCGCGGCGGGCAGGGCATCAACCAGCGGATCAAGGGCTCTCATGAGCGAACCTTTCATACGTGATCAGGGCAGATGATTGGGCAGGCGGCTGAACAGCGCCATTGTACGCGCACGGCGTCGAGGCGCAAAAAAAGAGCCCCGCGACCCTTGGTCACAGGGCTCTACCGCTGTATTACTACCGTTGGCTGTTGCCCTCGTCCTCGGGCATCTCGCGCAAGAGACCCGTCAGCACGGCACGTCGCCGCCGGAGCTGGCCCTTGCGGTCATACTCGCGCACCACGGCCTCGTAGGCCACCAGCTTGTCCAGCGCCTTGTTCCACGCCCCCGACTCGATGGGGGTGTGCAGGATGTTGGTACGCTGCACGGTGATGGCGCCCTCGGCGGGGCAGATGTGCTCGCAGGCGCCGCAAAAAACGCAAAAGCGCTCATCGACGCTCACCTGCTGACCATCATAGCTGATGGTCTTGGTGGGGCAGATGTCGGCACAGGCCTGGCAGCCCTCGGGGCAGAGGGATACATCCAGGCGCACATGGCCCTGGTAGGGCCTGGTGATGGTAAAGGCGCCCTTGGGCCCCAGCTCCATGCAGCGAGTGCAGGCAATGCACAGCTCGCGATCCACCTCCACATTGCTCACCGCCGTCACCTGACCCGCGTCATCCGTCGCCAGCTCGGCGCTGATGGCACCCACGGGGCAGTTGTCGATATAGCTCGTATCGGTGGACGCTGCAGCAGCGTCCTGATCGATCTTGACGTTGCGCAGCAGGTAGGGAAACGCCTTGCCCGAGATCACCGGAATCTCGGGCTTGCCGTCGATGGTCATCGACAGGGCATGGGCGGGGCAGACCACGACGCACTCGCCGCACATGCTGCATGTGGCCGGGTCAATGTCGATGCGGGGCTGGACGGTCATGCGGCCGTCCACCAGCTGGCCCTCACTGAGGGAGATCGACTCGTGGGGGCACACCAGGCTGCAGATCTCACAGCCACAGCAGGCCTCGTGATCCACGACCAGCGCGCTGCGGCGCAGCACCATGGGGCGCAGCAGAGTCTGGTTTTGCGGGGTATCGGTCTTGATGATGCGGCCACGTGTGGTCATGTTCTAACCCTCGCCTCCCGCAGATGGATCTCGTCGCAGTTGGGCCAACAGCTCGCCTGACGGATCGTACACAGAGACCTCCAGGTCCATCTCGCCCGGGGCCGCGTGGGTGGCGCAGCCAAAGCAGGGATCATAGGCCCGGAACGCCATCTCGACCCGATCCAGCAGCCCCTGGGTGATCTCTTTGCCGCCGCCGATCAGCGTCTGGGCCGCCTTTTTGATCGACATGCAGATGGCCGCATGGTTGTTGGTGGTGCCCACGATCAGGTTCACCCTGGTCAGAAGGCCCTGCTCGTCGGTAACATAGTGATGAGTGAGCAGGCCACGCGGCGCCTCCACGATGCCCACGCCCTCGCGGGGCGTCTCGGTGGGAATGACGCGGATGTTGGGATCGGTCAGCGCCTCGTCGCGCGCCAGCTCGAGCACGCGTTCGCCGGCATAAAGCATCTCGATCAGGCGCGCCCAGTGGGTCGCCAGAGTGGCGTGCACCGGCTTGGCCCCCATATAGGCATAGAACTCCTCATAGGCCTCCTGGGCCAGGGGCGTCGCCAGCCCCTCGCTCACATTCAGGCGCGACAGGGGGGTGGAGCGATAGACGCCGCTCTCCATGCCGTCGGTGAGCCCCTGCCAGCCAAAGTGCTTGAGGTAGGGGAACTTGACATAGGTCCACGGTTCGACCCGCTCGGCCACGTGCTCCAGGTACTCGTGGGGCGGATAGCAGGCGACCTCGTTGCCCTCGACATCGACGATGCGCACCTTGCCATCATAAAAGTTGAGCTGCTTGTTGGCATCCACCAGCCCGATGCTATGGGTGCGGTGCAGATAGGCGTCACCCATAATCATGTCGCGGAATTCGTCATTGCCCAGCACCAGATCGCGCCACAACTCGAGGCTGAACTGGCCAAACTCGACCATGCTCTCGCCGATCTCGATCAGGCGCCGCTGCATCTCGGGCGTCACAGCCTTGGCGACGCCCCCGGGCAGCCCCATGACGGGGTGCACAAAGCGGCCGCCCAGCATCGAGAGCACCTCGTGGGTCTCGGACAGGTGGCGCAGCACGCGCTGTCCCAACCGCACGCCCAGCTTGTTGACGATGCCCAGGATATTACGCTGCGCCGGGTCAGTATCCGGCCCCAGGATGAAATCGGGCCCTGAGAGCACGAAAAAGTGAGTGGCGTGGTCGCCCGAGACAAAGGCATCATATGCCAGCTCGCGGATCCGATGGGCGTTAGGGGGCGGCTCGACGCCATAGACCGCGTCGGCGGCCTTGGTCGCCGCCATATGGTGGGCCATGGGGCATACGCCGCAGATTCGCTGGGTGATGCGGGCCATTTCCTCTACCGGGCGCCCCTCGCAAAAGCTCTCGAACCCACGAAACTCGGGCACCTGAAAGTAGGCGTTGGCCACATCGCCCTGGTCATCCATGAATATCGTGATCTTCCCGTGCCCCTCCAAGCGGGTGACAGGATCGATGGTTATGCGTTTCACGATGCGTCTTCTCCGTTCCGCTGCGAGTCGCAGACCTGGCCAGACTCGGCGAGGCCCATCTTGATCTGGTGCAAGACCGAGGCCCCGAGGCTGAACCGATACAGGGTACCCACGGGGTCGACGATCGTCGAAAGCACCTGCCGGATGTCGGCATCGCTCTCGCCCTCGAAACCAGCCACAATGGCATCCAACATGGCGGCCCCCTGATCGACCACGCCGGCGGGCGGCCCATAGCAGCCCCGGCAGGGCATCTCGGCATGGATGCACAGCGCGCCGCAACCGGCATGGGTGGCAGGCCCGGCACAGATCAGGCCCTGCTCCAGGAAGCAGATCTCTGGATCAGGTATGATCTCGTGGGGCCGTACAAAGCGGTCCACGCGGATCTTGCCCTCCCGCTCGCGCGGGCACTGGTCGCACACGGTGCGATCGTCCACACCCAGCAGGCTCCCCACCTCGGGCAGCTTGTTCTCGATAACGGCCGTCATCGCCTTCCAGATCTGGTCGTGGTGGGGCGGGCACCCGGGGATCGAATACTCGACGGGCACTACCTGCGACAGGGTGCGGAGCTGCTTGGAGAGCACAGGCAGCGTCAGATCGCCTTCGGGCATGGCAAAGTGCCCCTGCTGCAGGACCTGAGCGCCGTTATCGACAGAGGGCGATGTCCAGGCGGCACCTTGCAGCGCATGGTCAGGGCCCTTGATATTGCTCAGTCCGGGGATGCAACCCTCCATGGCGCATGAGCCAAAGGCCACCAGCACTTTGGTCTTGGTCCGGAGCAGGTGCGCAATATGGGCGTCCTCGTCGGTGCGGATGCCGCCGTTGAAAAGGGTCACGTCGATATGCTTGTCGGGCATGGCCTCGACATCGGTGTACTTGAAATCCATGGCGGCGGGCCAAAAGACAATGTCCGCCACCTGGGCCAGCTCCAGCAGGCGCTCGCCCAGCTCGACGATGGCAATGTCGCAACCGCCGCAGCTCGAGGCCCAGTATACGGCCAGTTTCAGCTTCTCCATATCTTTCCTCTATGCCCCATCCGCCGCAGAAAACATGGCGGGAGCCGCCGCCGTCGAGGCCGTCACGATCTCGTTTGCCATCTGGTCGAGGAGCGCCGGCAGCGCGCTACGGGTCAGCGCCCCCAGCTCTACGAAACGCACCCGACCGGGATGGATGCTCATCTGGTTCAGCACCGTATCCAGCAGGGCGACCTTGCCGCGCCCCAGGTAGGTCCCCCGCTTGTAGTGGCACTCGCCCTCGTGGCAGCCCGCCACCAGCACGCCGTCGGCGCCCTGGGAGAGGGCCAGCAGGATCATGGCCGGGTCCACACGGCCCGAGCAGGGCAGGTTGACCAGGTGCAGCCGCTCGCTCTCCAAGGCCTCCAGGGCGGCCCACTCGGCGTCAGAGCGAATGCTCCACTGGCACACAAAGGCCAGGATGCGCGGCGCATCGGCAGCACCTTGCAGGTAGCCCGGCTGCTCCAGCCAGCCCCCGGAGCCCATGCGCGACAGGATCTCTTGATCGTTGAACTCTTCCAGGCTCATGGCCCCCGACGGACAGGCCGCCACGCACACGCCACAGTGCATGCACAGGTTCTTGTCCACCTGAGCGATTACGCGCTCATCGCCGTTGACCATCACGGGCCCGCGGGCCAGCGCCTCGTAGGGGCAGGAACGGGTGCACACAGCGCAACCGGAGCAGATAACCTCGTCCACGGAGGCAAAGGGGCCCGGCGGCTCGTATCCCTCGCGGATGGCGATGGTCCGTATGGCTTGCATCACCTCCGAGATATGGATCTCCTTGGGGCAGCGCGGGTAACAGGCATCACAGGCAGAGCACTGCCAGATCTCGCGGCTGGAGAGCACCGCCTCGCGCAGGCCCAGACCCGCCTTGCGCAGGATCAGCCGCGGGTTGAACGCGGGATCAAAGCGGCGCACCAGACAGGTGGCTGCGCAGGTGCCGCACGACCAGCAGTCGAGCAGATGCTCGCCGCCGGGCTCGGCCATGACATCTTGCACGAAATTGCCGTCAAACTCGCCGGAACGGATCATGATGCGGGCACCCCCTCTTCCGAGGCCACCGCCGGCTCTATGTCGGCCAACAGGTCGATCATCTGCGGCGAGTTCTTCCAGCGCTGCAGGCGCCGCTCGATGGTAGGCCGCGCCTCGCGGTTCTCTGCCAGAATCTGCTCGCGCGGGATCGACTTGAGCGTCTCGTTCATCTCGGTGATCACGCGGGCGTACTTTTCGCCCTCGGCGGCCGAGATCCACTCGACCCGGAAGCGCTCGCGGCTGATGCCCATGCGCTCGAGCTGGGTGGCCAGGCGCTCAAAGCGCTTGGCAGCCACCTGCTGGCCGGTGATATAGTGGCAGTCCTGCGGATGGCAACC
>SLPC01000029.1 GCA_007132185.1 Anaerolineae bacterium
GCGGCGCTCCTCAGGCAGGCGCACCCCGACTGGACCCCCGCCGAGATCAAGGCCGCTATTATGAACACAGCGGTCCCGCTGTCAGACGACACAGTCCTGCCGCGTGCGGGCACAGGCCGCGTCGATGCGTATGCCGCCGTAACGGCGGGCGCCGTGGCCATCGGCGACCCCGATCTGATCAGCCTGAGCTGGGGCTCGGTGATGAGCAACGAGGATGCGGTGACGCTTACGGGCACGGTCACGGTACATAACAAGGAAGCGTTCGAGAAGGGCTACCAGGTTGATATCGACCTGCAACCTGGCTCAATGAGCGCGGGCGTCGCGAGCCTGAACGTGGCCCCAAACTATGTCATCGTGCCGGCAGGCGCAAGCGCCTCTGTGGACGTCACGGTCGAGCTGAACATGGGCGAGGTCGCCATGGCCTATGGCCCGGCGCTCGAAGAGTACTTTGGCTTTGTCAGCTTTATGCATGCAACTCCGGTGGGTGCAGACGCCGTCGAGGCGATCACCACCGAGGGCGCTCTGTATGTCCCGTTCTACTTTACCCCCAAGCCCTTTGCCTCACTGGATATCGCGGGCGAGGGCACGATTGTGAACCCGCTCGAGGACTCGGCCCTGTTCACAATCACACACACGGGCCCGGTGTCTTCCACCCTGTGGGTCTATCCCGCCCTGTATGCGGCAGAGGCGCCAAACCCCAATGTGCGTGACATGGCCAGTGTGCGCATGCTGGGTATGGACTGGGTCGGAGCGCATCCAGATTTCGAAGATCTGATTGGCGTGACCATCAACTCCTGGGGCCCCTGGCATGTGCCGCAGCCGTTCTTTGCCGAGTTCGATCTCTATATCGATGCGAACCGCGACGGCACGTGGGACTATGTCAACTTTAATATCAACTTTGGCTGGTTCCAGGGGACTGGACACAACAACCTATGGATTGTTGCTCAAGTTGATCTGAGCACGGGCCAGATTTTCCTTGGCAGCCCGTGGCTGATCTATACCGACTATAATAACGCGCTGATGGAGTGGATCTTGCCCGCCGCCTGGCAGGGCCTTGGCCCGGGCGACACCGATTTCGACTATCGGCTGATCAGCTTTGATGCCGATGGAAGCCCGGATGTCACGCCTCCCGGCAGCTTTGACTATGACTACTGGCTGTATCCTTGGGCCTTGACCGACCATCCTGGGCCTCTTGGGCCCGTGCAGTATCTGGCAGTGTTCGCTATGGACCAGAGCGGCCACGATCTGGCCCAGCCTGTGGGGGCCATGCTCGTGGACTATAACGGTGATCCGTCCAGTACCGATGGGGCCCAGGCCTATCTGTTGGATATTGAGCCGTGGTGGTACAGGTACTATCTCCCGCCCCTGGCGGGAATGAACGCCCGTTGACGCTCGCATGATTGGACTTGGCCCCTAGTATAGAGATCCAATATGCCCCCTCCTGCAATGCGTAGGAGGGGGCATAATGCTGGTGAGCGTGCAAATCTTGCTATGCCACCAGTGAGCCATGCTTGATAATACCAGGAGATCAAGATGCAACCAGAGATCGTCCAACTGCCCGACCGGTATGTCATGGGATGTGTTGCCCGCATCGAGCCCATGAGCGCCGACTACCCAACCCTGTGGAGCCAGAGCTTTGCTCCTCACGAGTCCAGCGTGTCCGCAATAGCTACCGAGCCAGGCTACTATGGCGTCTACTATGGCACCGAGCAGCCCGAGATGGTGGATTTCGTCGCCGGGATGATCGTCGCTGCTGATGCAGAGCCGATCGAGGGCCTGGTGCTGCGCGATCTCCCCGGCGGAACCTACGCCCGCTTTGCGTGTACCATGGAGACCCTGGGCCAGACCTGGGGCGCCATCTATAGTCAATGGCTGCCCGCCGGCGGCTACCTGGTCGACGAGGCGCGCCCGGCGCTCGAGTATTTCCCGCCAGGCATGGATCCCGAGATGACGATTTGGATCCTGGTGCCCGTCCTGCAGGCCGAGTAGCAGCGCCCTTATGGCCTGACAAATAGAAAAAGCCGCAGAGAGCTCATAGCCCCTCTGCAGCTTTTTTGTCTCGCGACCTAGTTTGCGACGATATTCACCAGGCGGCCGGGCACATACACCAGCTTGCGAATCTGCAGACCCTCCAGGAAGCGCTGCACATTCTCGTGGGCCAGGGCATGCTCACGCGCCTCCTGCTCATCGATATCGGCGGGCACATCGATGCGCGCCCGCACCTTGCCATTGATCTGGACCACCAGCGTAATCACCTCGTCAGCGGCCAGCTCCTCGTCCCATTCGGGCCAGCGCTGGTCGTGCACACTATAGGCGCCGCCGGCGCGCTCCCACAGCTCTTCGGCCACATGGGGCATGATGGGGGCGATCATGAGCGTCAGGCTGCGAATCGCCTCCGTCCACGCTTCCGTGGTCACCACCGGCGTGTTTTGCACCTTCATCAGATAGTTGTTGAACTTCATCAGGCTGGCCTGGGCCGTGTTGAACTTGAACGCCTCATAGTCGCGCGTCACATCGCGGATGGTCTGATGCGTGATGCGGCGCAGCGCGGCCATGTCCGCGTCCGAGGCATCGCCCTCGCTGGACGCCCCCTGTGACTCGACCACCACCGACCAGACGCGGTTGATGAAACGATGGATCCCCTCGATGCCGGTGCTGCTCCAGCTTCCGCCCAGCTCCCAGGGCCCGATGAACATCAGGAACGCCCGCACCGAATCGGCGCCCAACGTGCTGACGTACTCGTCCGGGTTGACGACGTTGCCCCGTGACTTGCTCATCTTTTCGTTGTCCTCGCCGAGGATCATGCCCTGGCAGAACAGACGCAGCATCGGCTCGTCAAAATCGACCAGGCCCAGATCGCGCATGGCCTTGGTAAAAAAGCGCGTGTAGAGCAGGTGCATGGTGGCGTGCTCGATGCCGCCTGTGTACTGGTCCACCGGCAGCCAGTAACGCCCGGCCTCGGGGTCAAAAGGCACATCCCCCTCATGGTAGGGGCTGATGTAGGCATAGTGATACCAGGACGAGCACATGAACGTATCCATAGTGTCGGTCTCACGGGTGGCCGGCCCATCACACGCAGGGCAGGTGGTGTTCAAAAAGCCCTCGTGATGGCGCAGGGGCGATTCGCCCGTGGGCAGAAACTCGGCGTCATCGGGCAGCAGTATCGGCAGGTCCTCATAGGGCACGGGCACCACGCCACACCGGTCGCAGTAGACCATCGGAATGGGCGCGCCCCACATGCGCTGCCGGCTGATGAGCCAGTCGTGCAGGCGGTAGTTGACCTCGGCCTGGCCGCTCCCCTGTTCCTCCAACCACCGGATCACATCATCTTTGGCCGTGTCGCCCGGGCGACCGGTGAACGCGTCCGAGTGGATCATGTCCCCATACTCGGCGTGATAGAGCACGTCACGATAGAACGGCACGCCGTGCAGCATCTCCATCACGGTACGGTTGGCGATCACCAAAGGGTTGAGCGCAATGCAGCGCGCCAGGATCGCCCTATCCTGCTCCACCGAGCTCAACGCCTCGATCCCGTCCTCAAAGACAAAGAGCCAGCGGGCGCCGACGATCTCGCTCCAGTAGCCGGGCTGCAGGTTGTCCCGTAGCAGCGCCACATAGCGGTCGATCTGGGCATCGCCCCGGAGTGTGACGAACAGCCCGTCGCCCAGCTCACCCACGGCTTTGGCTTGGAACTCGATTCCCTCGGCCCGCAGCAACTCGGCCAACTTTTCGGGCACCGATCCGGGGTACACCACACTCTTGGCCACTCCATCGGGCCGCTCGATCACGGGGATAATGGGCAAGCCAAACTTGAGCGCAAAGGCAAAGTCCCGCTCGTCATGGGCCGGCACAGCCATGATCGCCCCTGTGCCATAGGTCATCAACACATAATCAGCGATCCAGATTGGGATGCGCTCCTGGTTGACAGGGTTGACGGCATAGGCGCCGGTGAACACGCCCGTCTTTTCCTTTTCCAGCGACAGGCGATCGATCTCGGTCTGGCGGATGCTCTGGGCCACATAGGCCTCGACCTCGGCCCGGCACTCGTCGGCGGTCAGCTTGGCTACCAGGGGATGCTCCGGGGCCAGCACCATGAACGTGGCACCCCACAGCGTATCAGGCCGCGTCGTGAACACCTCGATGGGATCCCCCTGTTCGGAGGTAAAGGTCACCCGGGCGCCCGGACTGCGACCGATCCAGTTGCGCTGCATGATCTTGACGCGCTCGGGCCAATCGATGGTGTCCAGGTCTTCCAGCAACTCATCGGCATAGTCGGTGATGCGAAAGAACCACTGCTCCAGCTCGCGCTTGATCACGGGCGTGCCGCAGCGCTCGCAATGACGGTCCTCTCCCCAGACCTGCTCGCGAGCCAGCGTCGTGTTGCAGTGGGGGCAAAAGTCCACCGCCGCCTCCTGGCGATAGGCAAGCCCCTCTTCATAGAACTTGAGAAAGAACCACTGGGTCCACTTGTAATAGCCGGGGAGGCAGGTGATCGCCTCGTGCTCCCAGTCCCACATGGCGCCCATGGCCCGCAATTGGCCCCGCATATGCTCCACGTTGTCCATCGTCCACTGGTGGGGATGGATGTTGTGCTGGATGGCGGCATTCTCGGCGGGCAGACCAAAGGCATCGAACCCGACGGGGAAAAAGGTATTGTAGCCATGCATGCGCATATAGCGTGCCTTGGCGTCCGAGGGTGCCATAGCGTACCAATGGCCGATGTGAAGATCGCCCGAGGTATAGGGCAGCATAGTCAGCGCATAGTGCTTGGGGCGACTCGGGTCCTCGACCCGTCGATATAGACCCGTCTCCTCCCAGCGCTTTTGCCACTTTTGCTCGATCTGCTGGGGCTGATACGCCTTGGATGGTGCTCTCCCCGATTGCTTTGTCTTTACCAACTGATCTGCCATCACCGACCTCCAGAGGTTTCCGTAGTGGAAAGCGACTGTCTGCATCATCCGAGCCCGTTTCGTCACGAGCCCTGCCAGACAAAGACCCCCCTGGCCCGAGGGCAAGGGGGTAATCCGCCTACCTGTTCCTGATTCGTTACCTGGCAGGTGGAGCTGAGGGGAGTCGAACCCCTGACCTCTTGAATGCCATTCAAGCGCTCTCCCAACTGAGCTACAGCCCCAAGTTCCCGATCACCCAGACCCCGCAGCGGAACCCGCCGGATCTGGAAGCCTCACTGAGCATCAGAGCAGGGCATTGCGGTTCGGGTGATGGAGCTGAGGGGACTCGAACCCCTGGCCTCATCAGTGCGATTGATGCGCTCTCCCAACTGAGCTACAGCCCCGAACACGAAAGTGAGTATAGATCGAACAGCCGATGCTGTCAAGTTGCCCACAGCGCGCACAATCGTTGACGCCGACGGCTGCCCAGGCTAGAATGAGTCCCGTCAAAGACGCAATACCTGGACAGGACCGTATCAGCGCATCGCACAGGAGCAGGCCATGTCAACGTTATCGGCACAAACCGTCTTGCAGTGGGCAATAGAGATCGAGCGTAACGGCGAAGCATTCTATCGCACCGTAGCTGCCTCCAGCCAGGACCGGGAGATACGTAACCTGCTGCAGGACCTGGCCCACCAGGAACAACGCCACCATCGCACTTTTGAGCGCATGTTGAGCAAGGCTCCTGCTGCACCCGAGGATGAGGCCTCGGAGCACGACCGCATCTATCTCGAGACGGCACTGGCCGATGCGCTGATCGGGCCCGACAAGGGCATGGAACGAGCGCGCCAGGCCCAGACGGAGGAGGAGGCCGTGCGTGCGGCCATGGCCTTTGAGAAGGATACGCTGCTCTTTTTCTACGAGCTGGCCGAGGCGGTCCCCGAATCGCAGGTGCAGGCGGTGCGCGCCGTGATTGACGAGGAGCGCGACCATCTGCGCCAGCTCACCCGCGTGCTTCGAAGCGGCCCCTGGGTGCCATAGCCTGTTTGCGCATTGGGAGAAGCGAGGTGTGACATGACCCATGTAGCCATTGTAGGTGCGGGGCCCGCCGGCCTGTTCGCGGCGCTGGAGCTGGCCCAGGGCGGCCTGGAGGTCACCGTGCTGGACATGGGCAAACCCGTGGCCGAGCGTGACCGCGGCGATGGGTTCGACCTGCTGCACGGCATGGGCGGCTCGGGCACCTATTCCGATGGCAAGATCAACTTTCATCCCCAGGTGGGTGGCGACCTGATGGAGTTCATGTCGCCCAACCAGGCCTGGGCGTTGATGGACCATATCGAGGCGCTGTTCGAACGTTACGACGTCGCCGTCATGACCACCGACGATCAGGAGACCCTCGACCTGGAAAAGCAGGCGGCCAAGGCGGGGGTGCGTTTCCTCCCCATTCGCCAGGCGCATATCGGCTCGGATCACCTGACGGCCATGATGGAGCGGTTCTACGAGGATCTGCTGGATCTCGGGGTCCAGTTCCGCTTCCGCGTGCGCGCCACCGATGTGGTGGCCGAAGATGGCCAGGTGCACGGCGTGACCCTCGAGGATGACGAGCTGATCGCTGCTGATGCCGTACTCCTGGCGCCGGGACGGATCGGGAGTGAGTGGGTGCGCCGTGTCCTGCAGCAACATGGCCTCTCGGTGGTGTACAATCCAGTGGATATCGGCGTGCGCGTCGAGGTGCCCGCCATCGTCATGGCCGATGTGATCGCCGTCAGCTATGATCCCAAGTTCTACATACGTGCCCCCACCTATGACGACATGGTGCGCACATTCTGCGTCTCGCCCCATGGGTTCGTGGTCAAAGAGACCTATGCCGAAGAGGGTGTCGTGGGCGTCAACGGCCACGCTCTCAAAGACCGCAACTCGAACAATACCAACTTTGCGCTACTCACCAGCATCAACCTGACCGAGCCGGTGGAGAGCACCACGGCCTATGGCGTATCCATCGCGCGGCTGGCTACCACCATCGGCGGCGGCAGGCCAACCCTGCAGAGTCTGGGCGACCTGCGGCGCCACCGGCGCTCGACCTGGTCGCGCCTGTCCAAGAGCCCCGGCGATGTGGTGCCCACCCTGGAGGACGCCACCCCCGGCGACATCTCGATGGCGCTGCCCCACCGCATCGTCACCGACCTGCTGGAGGCCCTGGATATTCTGGCACGGATCATCCCCGGCCTGGATGCCGACCGCACCCTGCTTTATGCGCCCGAGCTGAAACGCTACGCCAACAAGCCCAAGACCGACCGGCACCTGCAGACTGAGCTGGCGGGGCTGTTCGTGGCCGGTGACGGGGCGGGCGTGGCGCGGGGCATCGGCGGGGCGGCGGCCACCGGCGAGATCGCCGCCCGGGGCATTCTGGCGATGGCGCGCGCATGATATCCCACGCCTAGAGGCCTGCACAGATCATGCGTTTGCCATCCCTGGTCCCAGGCCTGTTCCTGCAACGGGACAACCGGTTCCGCGCCACCGTCATCGTCGAGGGCACACAGCACCACGCCCATGTACCGACCTCGGGCCGCATGACCGAGCTACTCGTGCCCGGCCGCGAAATCTGGCTCTCGCCCCAGGACCGTCCCGGCCGCAAGACCCCCTACGACCTGGTGCTGGTGGAGCATGAGGGCGGCCTGGTCTCGATTGACGCCCGGCTGCCCAACGCCCTCATGGCCGAGCATCTGGGTGAGGTTGGCTGGCAGGGGCGCCCGCTCCGTGGTCTTACCCGAGAAGTGGCTCTGGGCGCCAGCCGCATCGACATGCTGCTGGAGGACTCTGCCGGCGTCGTATGGCTCGAGATAAAGTCGGTGACGCTGGTTGTCAAGGGCCTGGCACTCTTTCCCGATGCGCCCACCACCCGGGGCACGCGGCATCTCGAGGAACTGATCGCTGTGGCGCAGCGTGGCGAGCGGGCGGCGGCAGCCTTTGTGGCCCAGCGAGCCGACGCACGGCGCTTTGGCCCCCATGTGGCGGCCGATCCCGCCTTTGCCACAACACTGGCCCGAGCCCAGCAGGCCGGCGTCACGCTACACGCCTATGCGTGTGACGTATCACGGCAAGAGATTCGGATCGCCCGTCGCATCCCCGTCGACCCCCTGTTGCTCTCGGCACCCACTACAGCTCGATAGGCGGTTGGATGCGCGTGCTGGGAATCGTCTCGGAAAGGATGAATGCGGCCACACCCAGACCCACCGCTATGGCAAAGACCGCCCGATAGGAGAAGGCGCCCACGATCCAGCCGGCAATCGCCGGCGCGATCATGGTCACGGCGCTGATGGTGTTGATCAGCCCGATATAGAGCGAGCGATAGGCCGGGCTGCAGTATTCAAGGATCCAGTTGTAAAAGGGCCACGCAAAGCCGGCCGTGTACAGGCCCAGGAAGAAATAGACCGCGAGAAAGAGAATCGGGACTGCGCCGGGTATCGCAAGCTGCATTGGCGCGGCCAGCAGCGTGAGTAGAGGGGGGATAATGGCCAGCACGATCACGATGCGCAGATGCGTCACGGGACCCCAACGATCCTGAACCAGACCCAGCAGCGCGCCCGACGCCGTCGAACCCATCACCTGGGCAGAGATAAAGTATCCTACATCTGCTATGCCAAAGCCCAGACGGATCGTGGCATAGAGCACATAAAAGGCGCCAGCCCCGCCCATCAGATTCACCAGCAAGCGTACGATCACCACGCGTCGAAAGTGGTAATCTTCCTTGAGGATGCTCGGGATCGAGGCCAACACAGCGCGCACGGGCTGTGGCGTGCCCGTAGGCGCCTCGATCTTGGGCTCCTGCACCAGGAGAAGCGCCAGAGCGCCCAGCATAAAGGTGCTCCCCGAGATGGCGAATACGATGGCATAATTGTTCGGAAAGGTCCAGGGACTCGTGGGGCCGAGAATGTAGCGTACGACGATTCCGGCTGCGATCCCCAACAATCCTCCGAGCATTTGCCCCATGCCCAGAATCTGTCCCCTGCGCTCTAGTGGCAGCGCCTTGGCGATCAGTTCGAACCAGGGTACAGAGGCAAACGCATCGCCCACAAACAGAGCGATGACGCATAGCGTCACGACGGCAAAGGTCAACCCGGGAACATCGGCGCCCAGGAGCCAGACCAGCAACGCCATCAGAAGCATAGTCGGCCGTGAAGACCACACGGCTCGCATGACCAGGGGCTTTTTGTGTGGCTTGTGCGCCACGGTGCCGGCAATCGCCATCTGAGGCAAAAGCCATGCAGCGCTGGCCATCCCCGTAGCCAAGCCGATGAGAATTTCCGAGTCAACCAGGGCCGCCAGAAAGGCCGGTAGCACCGTAGTAAAGCCAATAAAGCTAAAGGCAGCCTCGAACAGGGCCATGTCGATCGCAAAACCTAGCGTAGTGCGACGATAATCCCAGGTAGTGATTTCAGGCCCATCCAGGGCGTCATCATAGTGTTCAGGCATAGCGATACTCCAAGGAATCGATGGGCGAGCAGCCGACGTCGCCCCCATCATTCTATACGACCATACGTTGCCGGTATAGTCCGCGTGCGGTCGTTTGTCGCCCATACGCGTAGCATTTGGTCCATGAGCGTAGGATTCGACCATGTGCGCGGCGGTAATGCCAACCGGGCGAGCCAACCCCCGGCAAGGGTGTTGGTGACCATGGTCCGGCGGGAAGCAGGCCCCCGGGCACCAATGCCCATCAGGCCCGAGAGTCTTGGCCTGCGTTCAGACAGACTCCTTGACTCTTGGCGCCACCGACGTCCGCGTCGAGGGCAGTCCGACAGAGGTGCCCAAAGCCAGAGCGGCAAATGTAAGGGCCAGGGCGAATACGGCCGGATAGGATACGGCGCTCACGATCCAGCCACCCAGGGCAGGCGCCAGCATCGTGGTGGCCGTCAGCGTGTTCATCAGCCCGATATAGAGAGGGCGCCGGGGCTCGGGGGCGTACTCGAGAATCCAGTTGAAAAAGGGCCAACTAAAGCCACCGATGTAGACGCCCAGCACGAAATAGAGAGCCAGATACACGGCACGAGCGGCCTCGTACGAGACGAGGCTCGCCGGCCCGGACAGCAGCGCCAGAATCGGCGGCAACAGTCCGATGATGATCTGGATGCGCACATGAATCAGCGGCCCCCAGCGGTTCTGGATATACCCCAACAAGAGCCCCGCGGAGACCGAACCCACCACCTGCGCCGAAACGAAGAGGCCGATCTCTGCCTCGCCAAAGGCCAGCACACGCTGGGCATAAAGGATGTAGAATGCGCTGGAGACACCGACGAATCCTGCCAGCAACTGCACGGCAACCAGCCGCCGAAAGGGCCTATCCTCTGTGAGGATGCCCGGCAACGAAGCCAGCGTCTCGCGCAGCGTGGGAGTATGCTCGCCCTCTTTGGGCTTGCATTCCGGGTTGCTGAGAAAACTGATAGCGACAGCCGAGAGCATCAGCAGAGCACCGCCGATGCCAAAGACCAGAGCATAGTTCTCAGGATAGCCCCAGCGGCTCTGCTCACTCAAAACATAGGCTACCAGCGCCCCGGCCCCGATGCCGCCCAATCCCCCCATCACCTGCCCGGTGCCAATGACGATGCCACGCCGCTCGGGAGGGATGGTGCGAGCCATATGGTCGAACCAGGGCACGCTGACTACTGCGTCGACAACGAACAACAGAAAAAAGAGCGAGAGCACCACAATCAGGGTCGTATTGGGCGCTACGGCGCTGTACCGCCAGACGATGAACGCAATCAGCGGCAAAATGGGCCGCGAAGCCCATGCCGCGCCGACGATGAGCGGCTTGCGGTGCGTGAGGCGCGTCACCAGGCCCGCCACCAATAGCTGGGGCAGCAGCCACGCGCCCCGCGTGATGCCACTTCCCACGCCAATCACCAGCTCCGACTCGGTCAGCGTAGCTAAAAAGGCCGGCAGCACCGTTGTGGTGCCGACAAAGCTCATGGCCATGAAAAAGAGAGAAGAGTCCAGTGCCATGGCAATGGCATTGCGCCGATAGTCTGCTCGATCCATGGGGCTGTCTGTCACGTCGCAAACAATCTCCTGCTCCTTCAGAGCGATGCTAGAGCCTGCATGCACCAACGCAAGCCGACGCACTACTCTAGCAGATTCATGGCGCGGGTCAAACCCCAGTGTGGCTGCCCTGATGAGCACACTCTGCTTTTGTGTGCCTCTGGCTCTCATGGTAGAATCGTACATAATGCGCAGAAGTCGCGCGTCGCAACACGCCGAATGGCTGGAACCATGTGGGAAACGATCGGGCATGAGTGGGCTGTGGCCTACCTGCAGAAAACCATAGAGACGAATCGGATCGCCCATACCACGCTTTTTACCGGTCCCGCCAAGATTGGCAAGACCCATCTGGCCCTCCGGTTTGCGGCAGCCCTACACTGCCATAGCGACGGCCAGCGACCGTGTGGTAGATGCCGTAGCTGTCTCGAGACCCTTGCGGGCGCCCATGCCGACCTGCTCATGATCGAGCCCGACAAGGGCCGCGTCAAAATAGACCAGGTACGACGCATCCAGCACGAGCTCGCTCTCAGACCCTACAATAGCCCCTGGCGCGTGTGTGTCGTCAGCGGCTTTGAGACCACCACGACCGAAGCAGCCAATGCGCTGCTCAAGACCCTCGAAGAGCCCCCAGCCCACGCCATTCTTCTACTGACGGCCCTGGACCCAGGGCTACTTCTGCCGACTATCGTTTCCCGCTGCCGTATGCTCTCTATGCGGCCGGTAGCGACACACACCATCGCAGAGGCATTGATCGAGCGCTACCAGATCGACCCAAAGCGAGCCACAGAGATCGCCCAGCTTTCCGCGGGCCGCGTCGGGTGGGCGATACGTGCCTGCGAAGACCCGTCCATGCTCGAGCAGCGCGATACAGATGTACAGACCCTGCTGGAGCTCGTTGACAAGGGGCCCGCTGCGCGCTTGCGGGTGGCCGAGGAGCTTGCCAAGCGTGACGACGTCCACCCTGCCGTGTTCGAGTGGCAACTCGTCTGGCGTGACATCATGCTGCTGGCGGCTGGCTGCGACGATCGCCTCGTCGTGAATCAGCGGCAGTTGCCCCGGTTGCGCCGCCTGGCCGAGACCACGGGGCTGGAGCCTGCGCGGGCCGCCGCCGCCAGTGCTCAGGATGTGGTCCGACAGATCTCACAAAATGTAAATGCCCGCTTGGCGCTCGAGACCATGCTGCTAAGCTGGCAGAATCGCTAGTTATCTTATCGGGAGAGCATCTCTTATGCCAACCATATGTGGAGTCCGTTTTCGTGGAGCAGGCAAGGTCTATTATTTCGACCCCCGAGGCCTGTCGCTGGACGTGGACGATTATGTGATTGTCAACACCTCACGGGGCGACGAGTTGGCCCAGGTTGCCATGTCCAATAGAGAAGCAAATGAGGATGAGCTTGTGGGAGAGCTCAAGCCCGTGTTGCGCCGAGCGGCCAGCCTCGACCTGCTGGAGGCCGAACGATATCGCCAGCAAGAAGATGAGGTCATCAAGCGCTGTCAGGACCAGGTCAACAAGAACGGCCTCAACATGAAAGTGGTTGGCGCCCAATATGGCTATGACGGCTCGCGGCTGACCTTCTTTTTTACCGCCGAGAAGCGTGTGGATTTCCGTGCACTGGTGCGCGATCTGGCGCGCATGTTCAAGACGCGCATCGAGTTGCGGCAGATTGGCGTGCGCGACGAGGCCAAGCTCATTGGCGGCTGTGGTCCTTGCGGGCGGTCGCTATGCTGCGCAACCTGGCTTTCGGAATTCACCCCGGTTTCGATCCGCATGGCCAAACAACAGGACCTGCCCCTCAGCCCCATGGAGATCTCGGGGCTCTGTGGAAGACTGCTCTGCTGCCTCACCTACGAGAACGACCAGTATCGAGAGGTCAAGAGTCATTTTCCTCGGGTAGGTCGCACCGTAGATTCGCCCCTTGGGCCTGTCAGAGTCCTCAAGGTCTGCGTCTTTAAAGAGACGGTGACAGTGCTGTTGCAGGACGGCTCGCGGAAGGAGCTTACCGCCGAACAACTTGACGGCACCGCACCAATCGAGCCCCCTGACGACCAGGCCACGGCTGATGACCCCCTAGAGGCCATGCTCAGGGAACAAGAAGCCACCGCCGCAGCGCAGAATTGTGAGCAATGCCCCAATCAGAAGCGTGAGGATTTGCACTCTCCACAAAAGAGGGCTACGTCGGGTCGCTCGAGTAGAGGCCCCAGCGACAATGGCGAATCGGGTCATGACGAAACGCGCCGGCCGCGACGCCGACGCCCGCGCAATTCGCGACGCAATAATAACCGGGATGGCCAGGGCGGGGATCAGAGGAACTAGCGTACGAGGCGAGTTAGCCGGTGCAAGAAATAGTGCTCGAAAGCTTACGCGTCCAAGAGCGAGGTATGGAGCGCGTCAAGGTCCGCAATGCAGCCAGGCGGGACGTCAATATCGCCTAGAGAGTGGGTTTCCCCTTCAAAGCCGTGGAAATCGGTGCCACCGGTACGAATGAGGCCATGCTCTAGGGCCAGTTGGCTGAGCCTGTTCACTTGACAGGAATCATAGCTCCGATAGTGGGTCTCGAGCCCTAGCAGGCCGTCCGCGACCAGGTCCTCTAGCATAAAGACAATGCACCAGGGGTGCGCCAGCACGGGCACGCCGCCCGCATCGCGGATGATGCTGATGGCCTCACGAGGCGTGGTCTTGGGGCGCGGCACATAGGCAGGTTGCCCGGGGCTGAGGTAACGCCCAAAAGCCTCTTCCATGGATGCAACATGGCCGGCCTCCACGAGCGCCTGGGCGATGTGTGGGCGACCCACGACGCCTTCCTCCGCCGCCCCGGCGATGACGTCCCAATGAAGCGGAACATCCAGGCTCTCGAGGCGCCGCAGCATCTGGCGAGCCCGAAGCAGACGTGCCTCGCCAAATCGCTCGAGCTGCTCGTTCAGCCTCACTGACCTGTGATCCACCAGGTAACCCAGTATGTGCGCCTGTACCCCATCTTGCTCGGCGCTAATCTCGACCCCCGGAATCACCCTGAGCCCGATCTGGGCCGCCCTATCTAGTGCCTCCGGCACACCCGAGACTGTATCATGGTCGGTGATGGCCAGAACAGAAAGCCCTCTCCTGTGAGCCAACTCGACCACCTCGCCTGGCGTTCGCGTACCATCAGAGGCTGTGGTGTGCGCATGCAGATCAACTCGGCTCGTCATCGCGGCTCGACGACCAGTCTGAGAGCCGTTCGCTCTTGGTCGTCGATGATCACATCCACAAAGGCAGGAATACAGATCGCATCGATGCCATCCAACGCCAGATACGAGCGAGCGATTGCTACCGCTTTGACTGCCTGGTTCACAGCACCGGCGCCTATCGCCTGTACCTCTGCGCGATCGTGCTCTCGGACCACGCCTGCGATAGCGCCCGCTACGGCTGTGGACCTCGAGCTCGCTGACACCTTGAGGATCTGCATGGTGCTGACTCCTTTGGCCGCGACATCCCTGCTAGTCCGAGCGCTCGGCCCAGCAGCGTTCTACTCGAGCGCACGTGCCCTGGCGAACAACCGCCCAGGCTGACAGGATTACTGTGCGTATTCGGTGGCTCGTGTCTCGCGGATCACGGTCACTTTGATACGTCCCGGATACTGGAGGCTCTCTTCTACCTTCTTTGCTACATCTCGCGATAGCCGCATAGCAGCCAGGTCATCAATCTCGTTGGGCTTGACCATGATGCGAATCTCTCGCCCAGCCTGAATGGCAAAGGAGGAATCAACCCCCTCGAACGAGTTGGCCACCTGCTCCAGTGCTCTAATGCGCTTGATATAGTTCTCCAGTGACTCGCGGCGCGCGCCAGGACGGCTGGCAGAAATGGCATCTGCCACCTGGATGAGCATCGCCTCGATTGTGCACTGCTCAAGATCACAATGATGAGCACCGATCGCGTTCACGATCTCTTCTGGCATGCCATAGCGCTTGGCGATCTCGGCGCCGATCAGGGCATGGGGGCCGTCCACCTCATGGTCCACGGCCTTGCCCAGGTCATGCAACAAGCCCGCCAGCTTGGCCTTTTGCTCATCAGCCCCCAGTTCGGCGGCCAAGAGCGCCGCGATCCTGGCACTCTCTACCGAGTGCCTGAGCACGTTCTGGCCATAGCTCGTACGATAGTGCAAACGACCGAGCAGGCGGATGATCTCGGGGGGCAGACCATGAATGCCTAGATCAAGGGCCGCCGCCTCGCCCTTTTCGCGCATGATCTGGTCGACTTCGGACTGGGCGGTCTCCACCACGCTCTCGATCCGTCCCGGATGAATACGCCCATCAAGGACGAGACGCTCCAGCGACATACGTGCCACCTCGCGGCGCACCGGATCAAAGCTGGAGAGAATGACCGTGTCGGGTGTGTCGTCGATGACGAGGTCCACGCCGGTGATACTCTCCAGGGCGCGGATATTGCGTCCACCTCGGCCAATGATGCGTCCCTTCATCTCATCGTTCGGCAACTCGACCGTGGAGACGGTCGTTTCAGCCACCTGGTCAGTGGCCAGGCGCTGAATCGCAGTGGTCACGATCTCGCGCGCACGAATTTCGGCATCTTCATGGGCCTCGGCCTCTATCTCGCGGATAATACGCGCCGCATCGATACGTACCTCTTGCTCGACCTCTTGCAGCAAGAACTCCTTGGCCTCTTCCTGAGTCAGGCCTGAGATGCGTTCCAGCTCGGCCAGATGCTCCTGCCAGGCCTGATCCACCTCGATCTGGCGGGCATCCAGCTTCTGTTCACGATCCTTGAGCCGTGCCTCTCGATGCTCCAGATTGTCGATCCGCCGGTCCAGATTATCTCGGCGCTCCTGGAGGCGCTCCTCTTGCCGGTTCACCTCTCTTACGCGACGGCTTACCTCAGCATCAGCCTCTTGCAACGTCTTGAGGGCCTTGTCACGCGCCTCGATCTCGATCTCCATGGCCCGGGTGCGCGCCTCGGCCATTCTTTCGCGCGTTTCTTCCTCGCGCCGGGCAATATCCTGGCCAATAGCAATGTTCTTGAGCCGGTTACCGATCAGGAACCCGCCTGCGGTGCCCAGCACCACCAGGATCAACCACAAAATCCACCACATACCTGTAAACATGCGCCAATTCCTTTCAATTTATCAAATCAGGCGTTGCCTGCTAAGAGACGTCCTCGGCATCCTCATCTGGATGCAATTCAGCCCAACGATGCTCTACGATGCGACGCGAGAGACCGTATGGAAATCCGCGTCGTTGTAGATACCCCATAAAGCGACGAAGGAACGTCTCACGGTCAAGCCTGGCATACCGCCGTACAGCCCGCTCGCTGGCCCGCAGCGCGGCAGCTTCTTCATCAAGGTCGCTGAGCGCCTCCTCGATCAGGTCTGAGGAGATGCCCTTTTGGCGCAACTCGCCACGTAGCGCCCAAGCGCCCCGGGGCCGAAACGCATCACGATTCTCGACCCAGAATTCGGCAAATGCAGCATCGTCCAGCAGGCGCATCCGCTTGAGCCGATCGATCACCTGGATGATCGCATCCGGCTCTACATCCTTGTTCTCCAGATAGCGCCGCAACTCTTGCTCGCTACGCGGCCTATATGATAGATAGCGCAGGCTGCGCTCATAGGCGCGCTCAGCGAGATCACGGGCTTTGAGCTCGGCGATCTCTTCTTGGGTCAGTTGCTGATCACGTACAAGCTCTGCCGCCAGTATCTTTTGGAGGCTAAAGGCATACTCCCCATCCAGATAGATATTGGCGCGGTCCCGCCGGCGTTGTTGTGCCTTGATGGCAGTGACCTGGGGCACAATACCCCCTATATGCAAAATGGGACTGCAGCTGTAGCCACAGTCCCCAAATCTGAAAGTTCTATTCTCATACTGCACCGACAGTATGGCCGGAGGCCTACGCCAACCATGCCCCTAATGCATGGTGCGGCTAGGCAGCCCGGAATCCTCCAGGTGGGCGCGAACGTAGCGAAAAGCGATCCCAGCTCGGCCAAATCGGCCACCGCTGCCTATCTACAGATTGCAGCGGCGCGATCTATCTGCTAGCAAGAGCGGCGCCCCATAACGGAGCTTCCGCGATCACTCTTCAACCTGTTCAGTCTCCTCGGCTACAGTCTCTGACTCGTCCATAGCACGTGACGTCATTCGCAGTCCTTGGCGCACGCGCTGTTCAATTTCGGCAGAAATCTCAGGATTCTCTCTGAGGAACTCTTTGGCATTCTCGCGGCCCTGGGCCAGGCGTGTGTCACCATAGGAGTAATAGGAACCTCTGCGCTCGACGGCGCCCATATCCACGGCCACGTCCAGCAAGCTGCCCTCTTTGGAGATACCGTGATCGAACATGATATCGAACTCGGCCACCTTGAAGGGGGGCGCCACCTTGTTCTTTTTGATGCGGGCCCGCACGCGGTTTCCCATCACCTCGCCCTTCTCCTTGATGGCCTCTGCGCGACGCACATCGATTCGCACGGCGGCATAGAATTTGAGGGCATTGCCACCACTGGTGGTCTCGGGGTTGCCAAAGAGGACACCGATTTTCATGCGCAACTGGTTCGTAAAGATGACGGCGGTGTTGCTGCGCTTGATGGCGCCGGTCAGTTTGCGCAGGGCCTGCGACATGAGGCGCGCTTGCAACCCCATGTGGGCATCGCCCATCTCGCCCTCGATCTCTGCCTGGGGCACGAGGGCTGCCACTGAGTCGACCACGATACAATCCACCGCACCGCTGCGCACCAGAGCCTCGGTGATTTCAAGAGCCTGCTCACCCGTATCGGGCTGTGAGAGGTACAGATCATCGATGTTGACACCGCATCGCTCCGCATAAGCCGGATCCAACGCATGTTCAACATCCACAAAGGCCGCTGTGCCACCTAGCTTTTGACATTCTGCTATGATATGCTGGCAGAGTGTCGTCTTGCCAGAGGACTCGGGACCATAGATCTCGGTGATGCGGCCCCGGGGGATGCCCCCCACGCCCAGTGCAGCGTCCAGCGCAATGCACCCGGTGGGAATTACTTCCACATCCAGGCTTGTGCCATCGCCCAATTTCATAATGGCGCCGTCGCCATACCGTTTGCGGATCTGGGCCAGCGTCGTGTCCAAGGCCTTTTGTCTGCCGTCAACTGTCATAGTAAATCCTCACACTTGGCTCTATCCACCGGTACAGTGTACATTATCTACCTATGAAACGCAAGTTTTCTCTACCGTTATACGTCGGCGCACAATGCATAATCGGGAGGCTGCTATGGCCACAAACCTGTCGCGTGTATCTCTAGCTCACCTGCCGACGCCCTTGCAGCCCCTGGAGCGCCTCAGTCGAGAGTTGGGCGGCCCCCAGCTGTGGATAAAACGTGATGACCTCACCGGGCTGGCCCTGGGCGGTAACAAAACCCGCAAGCTCGAGTTTCTGATGGGCGAGGCCATCCACCGGCAAGCGCAGACCGTCATTACGGCAGGCAGCGTGCAGTCGAACCATGCGCGACAGACGGCGGCTGCGGCGGCGCGCTGCGGCCTCCGTTGCATTCTGGTGCTGAGCCCTATGGCCCCTGCCGAGCCGGAGGGCAACCTGTTTCTCGACCATTTGCTGGGCGCCCAGATACGCTGGGCCGGCGACCGAGATCGTGACGAGTTTATGCAGCAGATTGCCGATCAAGAACGCGTCGCGAACCGTACGCCATACATCATCCCATATGGTGGATCCAACGCTCTGGGCGCAGCGGCCTATTTCGAGGCGATGCACGAGATGGTGCGCCAGAGCCGTCAGGCTCAGGTCGAGTTCGACAGCGTTGTGTTTGCTTCCAGCTCTGGTGGTACTCAGAGCGGCATGGTTGCTGGCTCCGCAGCCATGCACTATCCGGGGCGCATTGTGGGCATGAGTGTGGACGAGCCGTCTGACATGCTGGCACAACGCGTACTGCGTCTCGCGCGCCTGACCATCGAATACCTCGACGTGCGTGTCGAGGTGTCTGAGGATAGGGTCATCGTAGTCGACGACTATGTGGGAGAGGGCTATGCGATCATGGGAGAGCCGGAACGCGAGGCGATTGACCTGCTCGCACGGTTTGAGGGGATTCTCCTGGATCCGGTGTATACGGCCAAGGCCATGGCGGGCCTGATCGATCTGGTAAGAAAAAAGACCTGGCGGCAGGATCAGGCCGTGCTCTTTTGGCACACGGGCGGTGCGCCGGCCCTTTTCGCCTATCGTGACCGCCTCTTGCGTCGCTGATTGTTGCAGAGCATCCGATAGATCTGGAGAATGAGCTCCCCCGAAGAGGACCACGCATAGTGACGTTGCACCCTGCGACGCAGGCGTTCTGCCAGATCTTGCCGCATGGCGGCGTCGTCCAGCAGCAAGGCCAGCGATTGGGCCAGAGAGTCGCTGTCGCCAGCCGTCGCATAGACTCCATCTTCCCCGAGATATTCGTGGCTGACCGGCAGATCGAATGCTACGGTGGGCAGCCCCACGGCCATATAGTTGAGCAGCTTGCCGGCGCCCTCGGTGGATGACAGCTTGGGCGACACCGCCACATCGCCCAGACCGAGGACGTCGGGTGCCTGCCCGTAGGGAACCCGCCCCGTAAAGGTACATCTGTCACCAATCCCAAGCCGCCTGGCCTGCTCCTGATAGCGATCCACATTAGGAAACCCCGCAATCAGGAAATGCAGATCGTCCCGCTGGCGACAGAGTCTTGCCGCCGCCTGCAATAGATGGCCGGTGCCCTGATAGTCCGCCAGCAAGCCCAGATAGGCAACCACCTTGCGTTCCGGTGGAATCCCCATTGCGGCCTTGTGGGCGCGCCAAGTATCATCCCGCACAGGCGGCGCGAACACGTCGGTGTTTACGCAATCGGGGACATAGCTGATGCGCTCGGGCGCGCGGCCAAACTCTTTGTGCAAGAGATCCGCCGTCTGTTGGGTGCTGGTCAGAATATGGGGTGCGGTGCAGTTGATGAACGTCTCCAACCGGTAAAAGGCGCGGTAGGCCCGGCTATCCTGACGGACAAAGCCGTGATCCACCATCTCAGCCGTGAGGCTGCCCTGCAGGTCGCACACCAGCGGACAGCCGCAGACCTTGGAGAGGGCCAGGCCGATCAGCGCTCCCTCGTGGAGATGGGAATGAATGATATCGGGGCGCCACTGGGGCATGCAGAGGGCAGCGCGCGCCCCCAGCAGCAGATCAAAGGCGATCTTGTGGCGCGAAGAGCCCACCTCATAGGCGCTACGCCAAGGGATAGAAAGTGTGCGATAGATCATCAGCCCCTTGGGATCGCGCCCGTTGTGGTAGGTCGCGATGGCAACCTGGTGCCCCCTGGACTGCAGATAGCGCGCTTCTTCGAGGATGCGCACATGGCAGCCATAGTCGGCAAAGAACGATGTGGGCGCAATCATCAGGACACGACGAGCGCCCTCTGCCGCACCCGAGAGCGGTTCGAGCTCAGGCATGCCCACCCCGCCAGAGCCGCCAACGCAGCTTGGCCAGTTCGCGAAAGGCTCGCAGGATCACCCGTGGGTTGGCCCCGGTCTGGCTGCCGGCCACACGCGGATGATGGCTCACCGGCTCCTCGACGATGCGAAAGCCAGCCCGCTTGGCGCGCACCAGGAACTCGGCGCTAAAAGTGGCGCCACGCGAGTCCACCTGGATCGTGTCGATCACCTCGCGGCGGAACAGCTTGTAGGCGCAGTCGATATCGCGCGCGGTATGGCCAAACATCAGGTTCACCAGCCAGCTCCAGCCCTGTCCGAAAAAGCGCCGGAACCAGGGATCGCTGCGGGCGTAACGATAGCCGATCACCAGATCGGCCTCGTCCAGACGCGCCATAAAGCGGGGCAACTCGTCGAGGGAGAACTGCCGGTCCGAGTCGGTGAAAAAGATCCAGTCCTTGCTGGCGGCCCAGACGCCATCATACACAGCGGCGCCATAGCCCAGGTTGACGGGATGTCGTACCAGGCGCACCCGAGGGTCTTCCTGTGTCTTGGCCTCGACCACCTGGGCTGTGGCATCGCGGCTGCCATCATCGACAACAATGATCTCCAGATCGTCGACCAGCGGCCCCACCTCCTGGCGCACCAGGTCGATCATGGGGCCGATATTGTCCTGTTCATTAAAAGCTGGCAAGCTTACCGTCAGACTAACCGGATGCTCCGGTGAATTGGATTGTATCATGCAATCTTCTCAGATTCTGTGCCGTGGATGCTGCAACCGTAATCCCTGATCAGCCTGATTCTGATCAGCCTGATCGGAATCGGTGCCCATCAGTCCGACTCTGATCAGCACTGATCATCGGCGGCCTGCAGTGCGGCCAGACTATCATGCAAGGCCCCATCTGGCACCTGGGCCAGGGGCGTCTCGTGCCAGCGCACCAGGGCCACAACTTGCGGGTCGCACCCGGCCTCGGCGCACAGGGCCGCGCCGCGCTTTGCGTGGTGCAGATGTACGTAAAAGGGGTAGCGCCAGCTCGATCGTTCGGCGCTGGCCCAGCCTGACAACCTGTCGCCTAACAATACCACGGCTGTACGATAGGGTAGCGACAGGCGGCCCTCAGCTTTGCCCACGTCATGCAAGAGAGCAGCCTTAGCCAACGGTAGGGACACTGTACCCTGCGCCTCCAGGCGCGCCAGCACGCAGAGCCCATGAACCCGATCGCCCGGCGCCATGTGAGAGTAAAGCTCCCATACCTGGGACGATAGTCGCGCCCGTGCAGGCGACTCGTCGATCCTCCCCGGCGTCAGCGCCACGCACAGGCGCGTTAGCCCTTGCCGCAATCGGTATGTCCATCGGAACCGGGTCACCCGCATGCCAGTCCTACAAGCGCGGCGAGGCTACCATGTCGCCCAACGGCACTAGCCTCCTAGAATGAAAAAGTACAAACGATAGGCGGGCTGTCCAACCAGGCTCCATAGGATATTGAGGCGCAAAAACTGGGAGAACAGTATCAGGCCAAACAAAAGCATCATCCCAAAGCGATTCCAGCTCTCCAGGGTGTTAGCGGCCTGCACACCCCACCGGCTACGCGTCAGAGCCAACAGCCCGATCAGTACGCTGTATCCATCGAGCGGGGGAATGGGGAGCAGGTTGAACACCGCAATGACCAGGTTGATCAGCATTACCGAGGCGAGTAGGTCTACCAACCACGGCACCGCCAGGACGGCCGCCGGCCCCATGATAGTCGGGCCTATCCGTAGAATCAGGCCCACGACGATCGCCACCATCACGTTCGAGAGTGGCCCAGACACAGCCACAAGCGCGTTGCCCACACGCGGGCCAAAGCGCAATCGATGAGTCATCACGGGCACCGGCTTGCCCCACCCAATCCCTAACCCGGTGAGCGTCGTGATGAACATCATCACGGTACCCAGCGGATCCAGATGCACCAGAGGGTTGAGCGACACCCGACCATCTGTGGATGCCGTACCATCCCCAAGCTGGAGAGCCATCCAAGCATGGCTGAACTCGTGCACAGTGATAGCAACAAGCAATGCCAAAAGGGTATAGACGATAGCAACGCTCGCGCGTGCCTGGAAAAACATAAAAGCTACCAGAATCGCCCCAACAATAAGCCAGAATATCCAATCCTGACCCATACGTCGTACAACAGGGTATCGAGTATAATTCATAATACTGCGATTATACCACAGATTGGATGCTCCATGAACCACCTTGCAAGTGTGACAAGTCCCATTGGCAGCATGGCTGCCAGGCAGTATACTACACGCATCGGCCCTGTTCGATCAAGTTCGCCTGCCATCCCCCCTTTACGAAGCAGATCAGTGCAGGGCTGGCAGCCCCCCAAGATCGGTCAACATGTAAGACGATGAGAGCCAAGCTTACCACACTGTTTCGCGCTGTGATGGGGCTTGTCGCTGCCCTCTTGGGTAGCTATTACACAGCCAAGTATGCCCTGCTTGCCCGGCGTCTGGGCCTGCCTCATGTGAGCTCTGATGGTCGTCGAGGTTTCATCGTGATCCAGATCGATGGGCTGGCCTATGACTATATGCTAAAAGCCCTCGAGCTCGGCTATGCCCCCACGCTGCAGCGGATGCTCGAGCGCGGCGAGATGCGCCTGCACCCCTGGAAGCCCGGCATCCCCAGCACCACGCCGGCCGTCCAGGCGGGCATCCTCTTTGGCAATAACGACGAGATTCCTGCCTATCGTTGGTATGACAAAGAGGCAGCCGAATCCAGGGTCTCGGTGTCGCCCAGCGTAGCCCAGGTCATACAACAGCGTCTGTCTGAGAACGAGAGGGGCATCCTGTACGGCGGGTCGAGCTATATGAACATGTACGATGGCGACGCTTCGCTTTCGATGTTTACGGTGGGCTCTATTGGGCGACACCGCTTTTTCGAAGGCATTCGTGGTGCGGGCTTTTTGTTACTCTTTGCGCTAAATCCTCTCCGTAGCCTCCATGTCATTATACTCTCGATCTGGGAGTATCTCGTAGACCTTGCGCAGCGGAGCCACGCGTTCATTCGACAAGAGACGCCGCGCCCGCTGGGTCATATGTTTCCCTTTTTGCGGGTGATGAGCAACGTCGTGCTCCGAGAGATCCAGACCTTTTCGGCCCTGCTGGACATTTACCGGGGGGTACCCAGCCTATACACAACCTATCTCGGCTATGATGAGTTGGCGCATCATTATGGGCCCCTGTCCAAGCCAGCGCTCAGAGCCTTGCGGGCCATCGACGCGCGTGTCCAGCGCATCGATCGTTTCCGTCGACTGGTGCCGACCCGCCCGTATGATCTTTATGTCCTCTCCGACCATGGCATGACCGAAGGGACTCCTTTTGCTACCGAGTTTGGCCAAACCGTCGGCGAATTGGTTCAAGAGCTGGTAGGACGCAGTGTAGAGCTGAACGAGACCTTTGGGGCCCGCCGGCAGGACCTGATACGTACCCTCTATCTGCAGGATGAGCTACAGGCTATCGAGCAGAGCATCGGGACGCCCCTATCGCGCATCCCCCAATGGCTGCGCCGCTACATGGCGCGCCGGCTGCCTTATGATATCAGCGACTGGGACGAATCGGCAGAGCATACCGACTTGGTGGTTCGCAACTCGGGCTCCCTCAGCCATGTATATCTAAACGCGCGCAAGGAGCAAATGGATTTGCGCGAGATCGTCTCTCTCTATCCCTCGTTGATCTCCTCGCTACTCGCTCATTCAGGTATTTGGCTGGTAGTTGGGCGAGATGAGGACAGCGTCATCATTTTCGGGCGCGATGGCCTGGTTTCGCTGGATGACGAATATCAGGTAGAGAGTCAGGACCCATTGTCCGACATCCCCTACGCCCATTGGGCCGCACGTCAGCTCGCTCGCCTGGCCCGCTTTCGCTCGGCTGGCGACCTGATCCTAATCGGTCGCTATGATGCCGACACGGGGCGACTGTCCTGCTTTGAGGATCAATGGGCCTCTCATGGCGCTCTGGGTGGCCCACAGGATATGGCCATCCTCATGGTAGAGCCCAGCGTACCATGGACCGTAACGGCACCACAACACTCGACCGATATTCATTCCCTGTTTACCCAACTCTATCACGCCTCCTGATATAGTGTCAGTTATGATCGGTGTATAAGCGTGATGCTTCGGAGCCGTAACGATTGCTCAAGCCTGTACGAAACCACTCTTGGGATCTGGAGCCTAGGGATGCCATTGCTCTGCAAACCGAGCTGGCAGGCCAACTTGTCTTTGCGCCGCCACCAGCAGAGATCGAGCTGGTCGCCGGCGTCGACGTATCGATGCGCCGAGGCGTAGCGCGCGCCGCCGTCGTGGTCATGACGATGCCCGAGCTGCACGAGCAGGAGCGTGTCTGCGCGGACGCCCCCATCGCTTATCCTTACGTGCCTGGGCTCCTTACCTTTCGCGAGGCGCCCACCATCTTGCAAGCTCTCGAAAGGCTCGAGCACCTGCCGGATCTGCTCATGTTCGATGGTCAGGGCTATGCGCATCCACGCCGGATGGGGCTGGCTTCGCATATCGGCGTCCTGCTGGATCACCCTACCGTGGGTTGCGCCAAGTCCCGCCTGTGCGGCACCTACAAAGAGCCTCCGCGAGAGCGCGGTGCATACACCCATTTGTATGATGGCGATGAGGTGATCGGGGCCGTCGTCCGCACGCGCACCGGCGTCAAGCCCGTCTTTGTCTCTGCAGGACATCGCATGACCCTGGACGCCGCCATCGAGCTGGTCCTGGCATGCGGCAAGGGATATCGCCTGCCCGAACCAACCCGCTGGGCCCATCGCGCCGCGGCCCAAACAGGAGCCTAATCATGATTACGCGTAGAGCCCTCTTGCGTATGGTAGGAGCTTTGGTGGTGCACTCTGTGGCGCACGCGCTCTATCCCGAACCTGTGCGCGCCCAGACCACCGGCTTTGTCGGGCGAGTGACGCACCTAATCACCGGCGAGCCCATCGCTGATGCCCTCATAAGCGTCGCCGATCGACATGCCCTCACCGACGACCAGGGCTGGTACATCCTGGTGGCATCTCCGGCCCGCTATACGGTCGACGCCCAGGCCCCTGGTTATATCGGCATGAGCCACATCCTCCAGCCGGTGACGACAGGTCTCACGAACCTTGACTTTGCTATGGTCCCCCGAGATCCCGAACCCAGGATGAGCCGCCAGATCGAAGAAAAGTTCATGACCCACAGCCAGGAGGTGTCGCCCGACCTGGTCGCCCAGATCGTGCACACAGATGGGGTCGTGACCTCCAGCGCCACCAGCGTGCCACGCGCCGTGCGCGTAATGGTGCGCGAGGATCCCGCCATCATCGATAGCGATCCGGTCGAGATCATCGAGCTCGACTTTGAGGAGTATCTCAAGGGTGTCGTGCCCTGGGAGATGCCCCCCTCCTGGCCGACAGAGGCGCTCCGGGCCCAGGCGGTGGCAGCACGCAGCTATGCCACAACCAACATGAGCAAGCACCTTCACGAGGGCGCCAATGTGTGCAGCTCGGTGCATTGCCAGGTCTGGCGCCCCACCCACTATGAGACGACCAACCAGGCTGTGGATGCCACCCGTGGGGTGGCTGCCACATACAATGACTCGATCATCTATGCGTTTTTCCACGCCTACTGCGGTGGCCACACACGCAATAGCCAGGACGTCTGGGGAGGCTATCTCCCCTATTGTCAGGGCGTGCCATGCATCTGCGGCAAGACCACCC
>SLPC01000110.1 GCA_007132185.1 Anaerolineae bacterium
CTGCATCTTACGGTTGGACAATCGACGAGCTCACCCCAGGAGCGCCTGGAGATCATCGGCACCGACAAGAGCCTGGCGGTCGATGGCGGCGTGCATTTGGTCGTCTACCGCGCCGATAGCTCGCTCAGCCCCGATCAGCAGGGACGCCAGGAAAGCTTTGTGAGCGGAGGCATGGACGATGCGCCGCTCTTCTGGGAGCCCCGTTTTGACGCGCTGGAGCCCGCCACCCATCACATCGCCCTGAGCGGCTATCTGGGCAGTGTGCAGTCGTGGGCCGAGCGGTTACTGGCCGGTGAGCCGCCCAAGTATGGCACGCTGGTGGACGTTTTGCACGTGATGACGGTGTTAGATCGCATCCGCAAGGCCAAAGAGCGTGATTGGACGATCATCTAGTCCCAAAGGAGGGAATAGACTAATGACTCAACAGCCTATTGAACTTGGAATCTGTGTAACACCCGAACAGGCGGCTCTGGTGGCCGCGGATTATGACTATCTAGAGCTTGCCCTCTCGACCACATTGGACCCGCTTGTGGACGATGAGGCCTTTGCGCCCACCCTGGCTTCGCTCATGAATCTCCCCCTGCCGGCACGGGCCTGCAACAATTTTGTGAACCCCCGTGTCAGGCTGGTGGGGCCTGATGTGGACTGGAACCTCGTCGAGACCTACATCAGTCGCGGCTTTCGGCGGGCGGAGGCGCTGGGCATCGAGCTCATCGTCTTTGGGAGCGGAGGCGCCCGCATGGTCCCCGAAGGCACGAGCCGGGAAGAGGCCTGGCTGCAGTTGGTGGGCTTTTGCCAGCACTGCTCCGACCATGCCTACCCGGGTCTCGTGATCGCCATCGAGCCGCTGAACCAGGGCGAATGTAACATCATCAACACCTATGAAGAAGGCGTGGCCCTGGCTCATGAGGTGGATCGCCCCAACGTACGCGTCTTGGCGGATATCTATCACTTTGAGGTCGAGTCCGAGTCCGTCGACTCGATCCGTGAGGGCGCGGAAATGCTGGCCCATGTGCACCTGGCCGACAGCGGGCGCCTCTATCCGGGTAGCGGCAGCTATCCTCTGCGGCAATGGTTCGCCCTGCTCCATGAGCTGGGCTATGGCCAGCGCGCATCCGTCGAGTGCAACTGGGGCGCCGATTTTGCCGCTGAGGCGCGAGCAGCCGCCGAGTTCCTGCGCCCCTTGGCGCGCGGTGAGGTCTAGGCTCGATAGAGAAAATCGCTGGGGGCGCGGTGAGCGCCCCTATTCGAGCCGGAATGGTTCGTCATCAGGCAGGCTCTGTTCGGGCTCGCTCGGCGTCTCGCTCTGGGGCTTGTCAAAGATCTCCCTAAACAGGCCTTCGATGCGTGTGCCGATGGTCTGGCCGATGGTATTCCAGTCGGCCTCTCGCTCTGTGCCCACTACCTCAGCAATCTGGCCACGGGTCGAGCGCTCCAGACGCCGGCCGATTTCGTCCCAGTTGGCATCCTGTTCGGCATCCACCAACTCGGCGGCAGCGCGACGGGCCTTGTCATCCGTGGTTCTGCCAATGGTGGCCCAATCCGCGTCGTCGCTCACGCCCACAGTGCGAGCCGCCTCACGCCGGATCTGGTCGCCGATGTCACTGAACAGTTCGCGCCACTCCTGTCGGCTCTTTTCGGTGCGGCTGTCTTTGTCACCCATTATTCGCTCCTTATCCTATTTTCAGACTACCTCTCACTAGACATACGCGCCAGGTCCTGCTATGGTTGCGCTGATAACCACACGCCTTGGTGATATAGGAGGAGGCAGCCATGGTCAAGTTTCTGGGCGTCGTCCTGTCACCGGCGGCAGTGCAGAGCGAGGGGCTCGATGCCGTTCTCGACCGTATCGCAGCAGCCGGCGCCGACGCTATCAGCTCGATGTGGAGCGTCTCTCGGCCCTGCCCTTCTGGCCAGGGTGAACGCCAACCCCCGCTGGACATTGATGGGTATGATCGCATCCTTGATCGACCGCTCTTTGGCCATAAAGAGCTTTGGCTGGAGAGCTTTCGCACGCACCCCTACGACGAGATCCTCTTTGAGGCCACGCCCTATCGGCCTGGCGGGCGCATGGCCCCGCCCGATGTAGACCGCGACCTGCCCGACAAGATCCTGGAGGCGGCCCACGAGCGCGGGATGCAGGCCTGGATGCAGCTCTCGCCCACCATCGTGGCCGGTCTGCGGCCCGAGGACCAGCCGCACCACGTCGATGGCTCGCTACCGGACATGGACAGACGCGTAGCCCGCCAAGGTTGCCTCAACAACCCCGCCGTACGTAACTATGGCCTGGGGCTGGTGCGCGACGCGGTGCGGCACCACGCCGCCGCCGATGGGCTCTTTTTGGATTGGGCCGAGTTCACCACCTATGGCCTCCAGGATCATCTGGTCTGCTTTTGCCCCCACTGTGAGACACGGGCCACGGCGGCCGGCATGGACTGGGCTCGCATGCGCAAGGATGTTCTGTCAACTTGGCAGCAGCTCCATCGCCTTACCAGCGCCGATCTCTCGCGCATGCAGAGGCTGGCGCGCCAGCCCAGCGAGCTCATCGAGCTGTTGGTGACAAGTCCTGGCTGGTATGATCTGTTGCGGTTCAAGGCGCGCAGTGTGCTCGAATATTATCAGGATGTGCGCGCGGCTATGGACGCAGAGGGCGCCGAGCGAATGGCCCTGGGCGCCAACGGCTGGTGCCCACCGTTCAACCTCTCCTCGGGCATGGACTATGGCGCTCTGGCCGGTGTCTGTCAGGCTCTGCGCGCCAAGCTGTTCACCTTTCACTGGTCCGTGCTCCCCCGCTGGTACGGGCAGGCGCTGCTGCGGTGGAACCCGACCCTCTCTGAAGAGCACATTCTCGACATGCTCGTCGAGGCGCTAGAGCTCCCCGACTATAACAGCCCCCGCTCCTTTGCCCAGTACCACATCCCCACGCCCAACGAACCCCACCCCACCCTTCCCGTCGCCTGGCGGGCCAAGACCGACGCCGTCGCCGACCAGGTCGGCGGTCGGGCGCCGTTCTATGCCTATGCCCACTCTTACCGGCCGCTGTCGCAGTGGAAGCGCACCATCGCCGTGCTTCGGGACAGCCGCGCCGATGGCATGTGGGTCCAGCGCTATGGCTACCTCTCGGACGCCAAGCTGGAGGCGCTGCGGGTGCTCTGGCAGTAGACAGCTCCTGGCCTTGTTCCGCACTTATGTTGACTCACCCTGCCCGGTGTGTTAGGATGGTTGTAAGGGCAACAACAAACGCGGAATGCCGCCTCTCCTCGTGTGCGCACCGGGCAGGCGCCGTCCGCGTCTCGAGAGGAGGCCTCCTATGGATATCGAGCAGAACAAGGCGATCCAGAAAAGGATCTTTGACGCCATCAACACACACGATTCATCCCACCTGCGGGATGTCTTACACGAGCTTGTGGCCGAGGACTTTACGGGCCATGCTCCCGGCACCCCCGATTACCATGGGCCCGACGGGTTCTATGAGGCAGTAATGGGATACTATGAAGCGCTCGACAACCTGAACATCAAAATCTGGCATCAGGTCGCCGAGGGCGAGTGGGTGGTCACGCGGTATGAGTGGGGCGGTACCCACCAGGGCGAGCTGGCCGGCGTCGCACCCACAGGACGAGAGGTATTGGTACAGGCGATCAACATGATTCATGTGAGGAACGGCGAGCTCATCGAGGAGTTCGAGTTCTGGGACAACCTGGACATGCTTCAACAGCTCGGCGTCGAAATCGAGCCTGAGGCCGGCCAGGCCGAGCAAGGCTAGGGAGCGATGGTATGAGCACTGAGCAGAACAAGGCCATCTTTCAGAGACTCATCGACGCGAGCAATACGGGCGATCCATCGCAGTTGCGGGACGTCGTGTACGACGTGGTGGCCGAGGACTGTGTGATCCACACGCCGGGCGAGCCGGATGTCCACGGCCCCGATGGATACATGGAGTCGCTATCCCTGTTCCATGAGGCCTTTCCCGACATACAGATCGAGATCCTCAACCAGATCGCCGAGGACGACTGGGTGACTATACATTACCTGTTTCGCGGAACCCATGAGCAAGAGCTAGCGGGCCTTCCCCCCACGGGGCGACAGGTGACCATAGAGGCCGTCAGCCTCTCTCGCGTAAGAGACGGCAAGGTCGTCGAAGAACATAGCTTTGTCGACAACATGCACGTGTTCCGCCAGCTTGGCGTCGAGATGGAGCCTCAGGCAGGGGCACAAGGCGCGTCATAGGACGGTCCCCGGGGCAGTCCTGTTGCCACGCTCTGTGCACCGGATCGGATAGGACGACCAACTCGGGCCTATGGCGACGTCTCGGGCTCACGGCGCCCGACGAACAGGACCAGCCCAGCCGCCAAGATGCTCAGCAACACCAGGTAGTAGAACAAGGCCCTGTCGGAGATCGGGTAGACCAGGTTCAGGGAAAAGTTCATGGCCCAGTGCAGCAGGATGGCGCTTAGGATGCTGCGGCTATTGCGGTTATAGGCCCAGGTCATCAGGACCGACAGCGGAACGCCAATCGCCAAGAACACCCAAAAGAACCGCGAGCCCAGGCCCTGGGCGTACTGCGACGTGCCCCGCATAAAGAACAGCGGCAGATGCCAGAGCGCCCAGGCGATGCCCAGGAACAGGCTCGCCGCGAGGGCGCCCCAGCGGGCCTGCAGGCGGTCGAGGGCAAAGCCGCGCCAGCCCAGCTCCTCGGAGATCGGCCCTAGGAGGAGTCCCAACACCACCAGCACGACCAACAGGAGGGGGTTGGCGGCGATATCACGCAGCATCAGGAACTCGGGCGCGGTCCCGGCGATCAGGGCATCCACGAACACGCTGGCGAACGCCAGGGCGGGAATGAGCAGCAGGATCACGAGATACCAGGCGGCAGAGATGCGCCGCACGTCGACCACCCGCCGCCAAAAGCTCCGCCGCTCGACGCGATCTTTGCTGGTCCGGTACAGCAGGAAAACGCCCGCCGCAGAAGGCCCCCAGCCCCCCAGGTGGTACGCAATGGCCCAGGTCGTCGCTGTGACATCGGCCCTGGACAGGGCCGCGGCGATCCACAGCCCCCATGTCCACAAAAAGGTCAGCCCAAAGAACGCAGCAAGCTCCCGGCCCTTGTGCCCGGCAACCGTTTCAGGCATCAAACCACCCTTCTTGCGCATGGGTACACGTGAACAGACACCCGGTTCTAGCTCTGTTTCAGCACCAGCACCCAATCCTTGGGATGCCCCGCGTGCTCCTCGTCGGGCGCCGTCCAGATACGACCCGAGGGCGATGCAATCTGCATCTCACCCGTGGTCGGATCGAACCAGTGGGCGGTGTAGCCTTCGGCGCCCAGCAGCAGCGCCACGCTGCCCCCCACGGGCAGATAGAGCGTGACCAGGCCGTCCTCCTCTGCGGCCAGCACCCTGGGCCGCATCCCCGGCTCGTACTCGTCCTCAACGAACAGCAGATTCGGCGCGGGCCGCAGGTGATCAAAGGGCGCGATCTCGTGAAAGAAACGGCGCAGGATTAGCAGATACGCCAGCCCCTCCTGATCCTCCTCCAGCCGCATAAAGGGTCCCCAAGAGTTCTCGAACCCATGGATGATGCCCAGGGCGCTGAACGCACCGCGCCAGGCGCCCCGCCGCGTATGCTCGGCGTCACAATAGGCGTGGCTGGGAATGAGCAGCGGAAACTCGTCGTTGCGCTCATAGCCCCACTCGGCAAACACGGCCGAGCCACCCCAGCCGGCCAAGCTCTCGGCGATCTGCTCATCGATGCCGGCGGCCAGCCAGCCACGCTCCGCATCGCGGGAGCCCCAATCCTGGAACATGATGGCATCCACCGCCTCGGGGTCCTGGCGGAACCGTTCGGCAAAGGTGGGCATGCGAGGGCCGTTGTGCATCGAGATGATGTGGCCATGAGGCGCTGTGGCCTTGAGCCAGCGGCTGATCCGGAGCGCCCAGCGGTCGGCCACGGGGTTGTGGCGCCAGTCACCATCGGGATAGTACTCGTACTCGTTCATTGGCGTCCAGAAATAGACGCACGAGTAGGCATCATAACGGGCGATCAGGTGGCGCAGCCATAGCTCTTCCCACTCGGGGACAAAGACGTCGCGCCGGTTAAACGGGTACTCGAACCCCCACGCCTCCATGATCATCTCCAGCCCGATCCCCTCGGCCTCGGCCAGAGCCACCACCTGATCTACGGTGCGAAAATAGTCCAGACCAAAGCGGTCGAACTGGGGCGCCTGCTCGCTGCCGCCCCAGGGCCAGGTACGGCGCGTCTGCCACGCGCTATAGCCCCTGGGCGGGTGAAAGGGGCTCACGGGCAGGCGCACCCGCAGCAGGTTGAACCCCTGCTCGACCCGCCGCCGCACAAAGCCGGTCACATCGGCGCCACAATGGGCCATGCCGAACAGGTTGTACGTCGTATCACCCAGGATCATCGCCGGCTCGCCCGATTCGTAGCGAAAGCCCCATGCGTCTCCCGGCGTGGCCTGCAGGTAGCCCCACGTCAGCGAGGGCGTGACCGAAAAGCTGCCCTCAGCCTCCAGGTCGGGGTTGCCGGGACGGGCATAGAGGTGGAACGACCAGTCGCCGACAGCATTGGGGCTGAACCGCACCCGCCAGATGCCCCCGCCATCATAGAACCCGGGCACCACGAACCGTTGCCCCGTGGGTCCCTCAAAGGCCCCTTCGAATACCACGTCACCAAAAGGATTATCATAGTCTGCATCGCTGCTCAGCGACCACTCGCCCACCTGGCGATAGGCCAGCTCTGATAGAATCGTCCTTGGTTCATCCATGGGCACCCTCCTTGCTCGGTTATGGCATGCATCCCTGCCGTCCGCTCGCCAGCGTACGGCGCGTCGCTGCCATTGTACTTGCGGGTGATGCCCTTCCGCAAGTAGATCTGCGTGCCAATGGGCCTATTTCACCCTTGCCAGACGGGACCATCCGGGATAGAGTAGGAACGCCATCATTCATGTCGCCTCGAACAACTAACGCCTGTACAGGAGGACACCATGACGCAGACATCGCAGCTATTGGCAGGCGCCGCCGCGTGCCCGATCAGCCCAGACCTCGGTGCGCATTCTGTGTATCTGGCCGGTTTTGGCCGCAACCGGGTGGCGACCGAGGTGCATCGCGATCTGATGGTGCGCGCCCTGGCCCTCCGACTAGGCGACGAGACGTTTGTGCTGGCGGTGTGTGACCTGGTCGGCTTGGGGCACCCCGACGTGCTGGGAATTCGCAAACTGGCCGGGGATCGTGGCCTGGACCCAGACAATCTGGTGGTCGCCTGCACGCATACCCACTCAGGCCCCGACACGCTGGGGCTGTGGGGCCCCGACGCCCAGACCAGCGGGCGCGATGAGATGTATGTCACGAGGCTCCGCGAGACCATTGCCGAGGCGGCCCTGGCTGCCGTGGACGATCTGCAGCCCGCGACACTTTATGCAGGCCGGGGCGCGCTGGAGGGCTGGATCCGCAACGCACGCGACCCCGAGATCATCGATCGCGATCTGTTGGTGTTGCGGGCCGCAAGCCCCGACGACGCACCGATCTTTACCCTGATGAACCTTGCGTGTCACCCCGAGGTGCTCTGGAATGACAGCACCCTGCTTTCGCCCGACTATGCTGGGGTGGCCTGCTCGGCGCTGGACGCCGACGGCGGCACGGCCATCCTCGCCGTGGGAGCCCTGGGCGGCATGTTGACGCCTGACGTGCCCGACCACAGCGTCGCCAGCGTAGAGGCGATGGGCGAGGCGGTGGCCGGGCGTGCCAGAGAGCTACTGCAGGATGCCCAGAGCCTGGCCGTCGACGAGCTCTCGTTCGTGCGCCGAGAGGTGCCGCTGCCCCTGGAGACGCCGCTGCTTCAGGCGGCACTGGAGGCCGGCCTCTTGTCGCGGCCGGATAGCGGCACCGGGGAGAGGATCTCGGAGGTGGGGCTGGCAACCCTGGGCGCCGTGCGCATGGCCAGCGCGCCGGGCGAGCTGCTGCCGCGCGTCGGCTTTCAGGTCAAGGCGCTTTTAGACTGCCCCTATCCATTCCTGATCGGCCTCGCCGACGACGAGATCGGCTATGTGCTCCCCCAGGAAGAGTTCCAGCTCCCCGAGGATCCCTTTGAGCCGGGCGAGCATTATGAGGAGACCATGTCGCTGGGGCCCGAGACCGCGCCCCGGCTGCTGGCTGCCTGGCAGGCTTTGCTGGGCCGTACGTCGTAACAGCATAGGCGCGCGCAGGCTCCGATGGCCGTCCGCCAAGCCTATCAGGAGCCTTCGAACCACGTGCGGGATCGGAAGTTCGCACAATCCTTTGACACAACCCGGATTCTCGGCTACGCTTGCACGCAGTGACAAGGGGCTCGTGAGAGGAACCGCCATGCCGAACGTGATCCAGCAGATCGTCGAGGGCCAGGATGCCGCTGCGC
>SLPC01000217.1 GCA_007132185.1 Anaerolineae bacterium
ACCGATGAAGCGCTACGTTGCGGCCATAGACCAGGGCACCACAGGCACCCGCTGCATGCTGTTCGACCACCAGGGCCTGGATGTGGGCCGCCACTATAAAGAGCACGAGCAGATCCTGCCCCGCCCCGGCTGGGTGGAGCATGACCCGCTGGAGATCTGGCATGCGACGCAGGAGGTGGTACACGGTGCGCTGGCCCAGGCCAATGTCGCCCCCGAGGAGCTGGTGGCCCTGGGCATCACCAACCAGCGCGAGACCACGGTGGTTTGGGATCGGCGTACCGGGCGCCCGTATCACAACGCCGTCGTGTGGCAGTGTATGCGCACCCAGGCGATTTGCCGCGAGCTTCAGGAGAACGGCCTGGAAGAGATGCTACAGCAGCGCACGGGGCTGGTGATCTCGGCCTACTTTTCGGGTCCCAAGCTCAAGTGGCTGCTGGACAATGTCTCGGGCTTGCGGGAGGCTGCCGAGCGGGGTGATGCCCTCTTTGGCACGGTGGATTCGTGGCTGATCTGGAATCTTACTGGCGGCCCCCAGGGCGGCGTGCATGTCACCGATATGACCAACGCCTCGCGCACCATGCTCATGGACCTGCGCACCCTCCAGTGGGACCCGGAGCTCCTCGACCTGCTGGGCATTCCCCGCCAGATGCTGCCCGAGATTCGGCCCTCCAGTGATAGCAGCACGTATGGCGCCACGCCCAAGGCACTCTTTGGCGAGAGCCTGCCGGTGTGTGGCTGCCTCGGCGACCAGCAGGGCGCCCTGGTGGGCCAGACCTGCCTGATGGCCGGCGAGGCCAAAAATACCTACGGCACCGGTTCCTTTTTGCTGATGCACACCGGCGACCAGCCGGTCCCGTCCCAGAGCGGCCTGCTCAGCACGGTGGCCTATGGGCTGGATGATGGCACCGTGGCCTATGCCCTCGAAGGCTCGATCGCGGTGACCGGCGGCGCCGTGCAGTGGCTGCGTGACAACCTGGGTATCGTGCAGACCGCCGCCGAGACCGAGGCTGTGGCCGACAGCGTGCCTGACAATGGTGGCGTCTACTTTGTGCCCGCCTTTTCCGGCCTCTATGCTCCCTACTGGGACATGAATGCGCGCGGGGCCATCCTGGGCCTCACCCGCTATGCCACCAAAGCCCATTTGGTGCGCGCCACGCTGGAGGCGATCTGCTACCGCTCCCGCGAAGTGCTAGAGGCCATGGAGACCGACGCCGGCATCGAGTTGCGCAGCCTCAAGGTGGATGGCGGTGCATCAGCCAACAATTTGCTCATGCAGCTCCAGGCCGATATCCTCAACAAGACCGTGATCCGGCCCACCGTGGGAGAGACCACCGCCCTGGGCTCGGCCTATATGGCCGGTCTCGCCACGGGCTTTTGGAGCGGTCTGGACGATCTCAAGCGTAACTGGCAGGTGGAGCGCGAGTTTGCGCCCACCTGGGATGACGCCCGCCGGGCCGAGGGCTATGCTGGCTGGCAAAAGGCCGTGACCCGCGCGCAGGGCTGGTTGGATAAAGAGGCAGAATGACGCATGTATGACGTAATCATTGTCGGTGCGGGCGTCGTGGGTGCCCACATCGCCCGCACTCTGGCCCGCTATCAATTGGATATCCTGCTGCTGGACAAGGCCTCGGATGTGGGCGAGGGCACTACCAAGGCCAACACCGCCATCGTCCATGCCGGCTATGACGCCAAGCCCGGCAGCAACAAGGCGCGGTTCAACCTGGCGGGCAACGCCATGTTCGACACGGTCTGCCGCGAGCTGGACGTCGAGTTCGATCGCTGCGGCTCGTATGTCGTCGGTGTGAGCGAGGAGGCTCGCGCCACCCTGGAGGATCTGTACCGGCGTGGCCTGGAGAATGGCACCCCCGGGCTAGAGCTGATTTCGGGCGAGGAGATGCGACGCCGCGAGCCGGGCCTCACCGAGGACACGGTAGGCGCCCTGTATGCCGCCACCGGGGGCATCGTGGACCCCTTTGCCCTCTGCTATGCCGCCGCCGAGAACGCCGTGGCCAACGGCGTCGAGCTCCGACTAGAGACCGAGGTGCAGGGCTTTATATGGGAGGGCGACGCCATCGTTGGCGTGGAGACCAATCGCGGCCCCTTTCGCAGCCGCTGGGTTGTGATCGCCGCGGGCCTCTGGGTTGACGATCTGATGCACGAGGCGGGGCTGGAGGGTTTCACCATCACGCCGCGCAAGGGCGAGTATTTCGTCCTGGACCGTGAGGCCAAGACCGCGGTGCAGAACGTCCTGTTCCCCTGCCCAACGCCGGTCAGCAAGGGCATCCTGGTGACGCCCACGATCCACGGAAACGTGATGCTGGGCCCCACCGCCGAGGATATTGAAGACAAGGAGAACCTGAGCACCACCGCGGCAGGCCTCAACGAGGTGATGACAGGCGCCCTGCGCCTCATGCCCCAGCTCGACGCTCGGTGGATCATTCGCTCCTTTACCGGGCTGCGCGCCGCCGGCAGCACCGGAGACTTTCTCATCGAGATTCCGGACGAGGTACAGGGCCTGCTGGTGCTGGCAGGTATCGAATCGCCGGGGCTGACCGCGTCCCCCGCTATCGCCGAGCATGTGGCCGCGATGCTGGGAGAGGCGGGGCTGCCCTTGGTGGAACGCCCCGATTTCAATCCGATCCGCCACGGCACTCCGCGCTTTTCGCTGCTCAGCCGTGAGGAGCAAGAGGCCCTGATTGCCCAGGACCCGCGCTATGGCCGCATCGTCTGCCGCTGCGAGACCGTGACCGAGGCCGAGATCGTGGCCGCCTGCCACGCCCCCATCCCAGCTCGCACCTATGATGCGATGAAACGGCGCACCCGCATCGGCACCGGCCGCTGCCAGGGCGCCTTTGATACCCCTCTGGTGCTCGAGATCATGGCCCGCGAGTATGGTGTCTCGCCCTTGGAGCTGACGCAAAAGGGAGGGGCCTCCCACATGGTCGTGCGCCGCACCAAGGAGGTGGCCGAATGAAGCAGCTTGCGTGCGACGTTCTGGTCATCGGGTCCGGGCCGGCGGGGCTGGCAGCGGCCTGGGAGGCCAAGCAGCAGGGCGCCGAGCGCGTGATGCTGCTGGAGCGCAACGACGAGCTGGGCGGCATCCTGCCCCAGTGCATCCACAACGGCTTTGGCGTGCGCGAGTTTGGCGACGACCTCACAGGCCCCGAGTACGCCTACCGCTGGATCGCCAAGGCTCATGAGGCCCGACTCGAGATCCTGAGCGAGACCATGGTGCTGGACGTGGGCCGTGACCGGCGCGTGGTGGCCAGCAGCCGCGACCACGGCCTGGTCGAGATCACGCCCCGGGCGCTGGTGCTGGCCATGGGTTGCCGCGAGCGCCCCAGAGGGGCCCTGGCGATCCCTGGCAGCCGCCCCGCCGGCATCTATTCCGCCGGCACGGCCCAGCGGCTGGTCAATATGGAGGGCTATATGCCCGGGCGGCGCTTTGTGATCCTGGGCTCGGGCGATATTGGCATGATCATGGCTCGCCGCCTGACTCTGGAGGGCGCCGAGGTGGTGGCCATGCTCGAGATCCTGCCCTATATCAGCGGCCTGCGCCGCAATCTCGTGCAGTGCATCCGCGATTTCGATATCCCGCTGGAGCTCTGTACCACCGTTGCCGAGGTGCGCGGGCGCGACCGCGTCGAGTCGGTGGTGGTGAGCGGCGTTGATGAGCAGTGGCGACCCCTGCCCGGCACCGATCGCGAGATCGCCTGCGACACCTTGCTTCTCTCGGTGGGCCTGATCCCCGAGAACGAGCTCTCGCGCATGGCGGGGGTGGCCATCGATCCGGTGACCGGCGGGCCCTATGTGGATGAGAGCTTTTGCACCAACGTGCCGGGGATCTTTGCCGCCGGCAACGTGGTGCATGTGTATGACCTGGTGGACGATGTGAGCGAGAACGCCCGTATCGCCGGCCGCTCGGCGGGGCGCTATGTGACCCAGGGCGCGCCGCCAGAGGACGGGTCCGTGCGCCTGTTGGCCGGAACCAATGTGCGGCATGTCGTGCCCCACACGGTGCACCTATCGCGGTTGGAGCAAGAGGCCGTCGTGCTCAACCTGAGGGTGCGCCAGCCGATTGAGGAACCGGTGCGCGTCGAGGTCCGGGCCGGCGATGAGGCGCTGGTCTCCCGGCGCTATCGCTATGCGCGCCCGTCCGAGATGATCGCCCTGACCCTGCCTAGCGCTCTGGCGAGCCGGTTGGCAGCGTACGATGCCGTAAACATCGATGTCATCTCATAGAGATATTGCAGAACAAGAGGAGCGCTCATGGCAGAGCAACGCGAATTCATCTGCGTCACCTGCCCGGTAGGTTGCAGCATAGAGGCCCTGGTCGAGGGGCAGGAGTTGATCGAGATGCGCGGCCAGGCCTGCGGGCGGGGCGAGCACTTTGTGCAAGAGGAGCTCACTGACCCCCGCCGCATGTTGACCACGACGGTGCGGGTGCGTGGCGGCACGCTGCCTCTGGTGCCTGTGCGCTCATCGGCTCCGCTGCCCCAGCACCTGCTCATGGAGGTGGCCCGCGCCCTGCGCCAGGTAGAGCTAGAGGCCCCCGTCCAGGAGCATCAGGTGGTGCTGGAGAACGTCTTTGATACCCAGGTGGACATTGTCACCAGCCGACCCCTGAATGCAGCCTAGACGCCCGTCATCGCCACCTTTGTTCAGCGTCGCACCGAGGGACCCAGGCTCAAAAAGGGCCGCACCTGGGCGTGGGAGTGGCGATGGCTGGCGACGGGGCGGCGGGCCCTGCGCCGTTGCGGCGCGCGCCGCTGTGGCGCACGCCGCGTGGCTGCGGCATGGCTTCTGGGCTGCGGGTGCAGCCAGCGGTCCAGGCTCCCCAACAATACCAGGCCAAAGATCGCGAGCAGGATCAGTTCCATGTTGTGCCTCCTGTGGAACGTTTGTTCTAGGCGCAATATAGCACAAACGTTCTAATAGCGCAATACCCATTCATCCCGATTCCCCATTCTTTCATGCTCTGTAACTCGCGTGCATTGCGCCCCTGCCCCGTTCCGGCTATGCTAGGCCATGTAGTGTCGCCGACCGACCCACAGGAGGATGCCATGGCCGTCAAGCAATGCGCCGTTCTGACCAACTATTTCGATTCCAACCAGCTTTCCCTCGACGACTTTTGCAGCGCTTTGGCTGACATCGGCTATGCCGCCATCGAGCTGATGAACCCGGGCGATGCGCTCCCTGGCATCGTCGAGACGGCCCGGCGGCATGGGCTCGCGGTGGCCAGCATGGTCGGCCATGCCAGCCTGCGCGATGGGTTCAACAAGTACGAGAACCACGACCGCATCGTGGCCGAGTTGCGTGACAAGATCGACCTGGCGGCAGAGTACGGCATCGGCGGGCTGATCTGTTTCAGCGGCAACCGCAACGACGGCCAGAGCGACCTGGAGGGGATGATCGTGTGCGCCCACGGCCTGCGGCAGATCGCGCCCTATGCCGAGGAAAAGGGCATCAATCTCAACATCGAGCTGCTCAACTCCAAGGTCAACCACCCCGGCTATCAATGCGACAGCGCCGAGTGGGGCGTCGCCCTGTGCGAGATGGTCAACAGCCCCCGCGTCAAGCTGCTGTACGACATCTATCACATGCAGATCATGGAGGGCGACCTGATCCGCTCGATCCAGCGCAGCCTGCCCTGGATCGGCCACATGCACACGGCCGGTAACCCGGGCCGCCAAGACCTGGATGACGACCAGGAGCTGAACTATACCGGCATCTGCCGCGCCATCGACGCCGCCGGCTATGAGCTGTATGTGGGCCACGAGTTCCGGTCCAAGGGCGACCCCATCGAGGCGCTGCGCCACGCCCATGCGGTCTGCGCGGCCTAGCTCAAGCAGAGGGCCCAGCGGCCAGAAAGGAGATCCAGCATGACAGAGGTAACACCGGTCAAGATCGGCATCGTGGGGCTGGGGGGCATTGCCCGCGGGCAGCACATCCCCGGCTATCTGATGAGCGAGGGCGTCGAGCTGACCGCCTTTTGCGACGCCAATGAGGACGTGCTCAAGGACATGGGCGAACGCTATGGCGTCTCTCATCTCACCACCGACTACCGCGAGCTGGTGGCCCTGGACGAGGTGGACGCCGTGAGCGTGTGCACCTGGCCCGACACCCACCACCCCGTCACCATGGCCGCCATCGAGCAGGGCAAGCATGTCTTTTGCGAGAAACCGCTGGCCCTGACCTATCCCCTGGCCCATGAGATGTACCAGGCTGCCGAAGAGGCCGGCCTCGAGACCGCCATCGGCTTTTCCCATCGGCTGACGCCCGCGGCTCACCTGGCCTATCACCTGATCAACAGCGGCGACCTGGGCACCATCTATCAGGTGGTGGCGGTCTATTCGTCGGGCGGGGGCGACTTTGCCTCGCGGCCCATGAGCCCGCGCCTGACCCGCGCTACCAACGGCGGCGGGCCCCTGTTCGAGTTGGGGACCCACATGGTGGATATGGTGCGCTGGTGGACCGGCCTGGAGATCACGTCCCTGTGCGCCCAGCACCGCACCTTTGTGCCCCGGCGCCAGTGGTCCGACACGGGCGAATGGGCGCAGGTGGACGTGGAGGACGCGTCTAACGTGATCGCCGATCTGGAGGGCGGCGCGACGGCGGTGTTCATGCATAGCCGTGCTGTCACGGGGCGCAATTTCGACCAGCGCGTTGAGGTGTACGGCAGCGAGGGCGCCCTGCTCTATGACCAGGCGCGGCCCTACGAGCTGCGGGCCTGCATCGGCGAGGACATGGTGCGCCTGTGCGCCGACTATGGCATGTACGACCCGCGCTGGGGCCAGTACCGCGTCGAGGAGCCCTATCCGGTGATCCCCGCGCCCACCGAGTACCTGGACGCCGTGCCGGGCGCCCGCGCAGGCCGTGCCGTGCGCACCTTGGCCCCCGCCTTTGTGCAGGCGATCCGGGGCCGCCGCCCGTATATCCTGCCCGGTTTCTACGAGGGGATGCGCGCCCAAGAGGTGCTGGACGCCGCCGTCCTCTCCGCCGAAGAGCGCCGCTGGGTGGATCTGCCGCTATAGGAGATGGCAACGCATCAGAGGCTCCAATTCTTCAACAAGCACAACCCGCCATTTTCCGCTATACTAGGGGGCGTCGGCTCGGGTCGCAGGGCCCGGGCGGGCGCCCGTGTCTGTTTCATTTCGCAGGAGGACAGGAACCGTGATCAACGTAGGGGTTGTGGGCTATGGGTACTCGGGGCGGGCCTTTCACACCTATCTGGTGGGGCTGGCCGACGGACTGCGGCTGCATGGCATCGCCGCGCGCAAGCAACCGGTCCGCGACGTGGCCGCCGAGAATCACCCCGATGCCCGCATCTATGGCAGCCTGGACGAGATGCTCGAGGATGACGACATCCAACTGGTGGTGCTGGCCACGCCGCACAATACCCATCGCGACCTGGCCATCCAGGCGATGGACGCGGGCCGCCACGTGGTGACCGACAAGATCATGGCCATGAATGCCCGCGAGGCCCAAGAGATGATCGACGCCGCCGAGCGCAACGACGTCATGCTCTCGGTCTTTCACAACCGCCGCTGGGATTGGGACTATTTGACGGTGCGCAAGGTGCTTGATGAGGGCCTGATCGGCGAGCCCTACTTTTTCCAGGCGGCGATCATGGGCTTTGGCGGCCCCCGCGGTTGGCGCGGCGACAAGGCCGCCAGCGGCGGCATCCTGTTCGACTGGCCCGCCCACTTTATGGACCAGGCGCTGCAACTGGTGCCCGCACCGGTAGAGAGCGTGTTCTGCGACATTATCTATCGCGACGCGTGGCCCATCGACATCGGCAACTATGGCCTGGTGCACATGCAGTTTGCCAACGGCGTGCGCTACGAGATCGAGATCAGCAACCTGGCCGCCGCGCCCAAGCCGCGCTGGTATGTGCTGGGCGACAAGGGCGCCCTGGTCAAGTACGGCTTGGACCCGCAAGAAGGCCCCATGAACCAGCGCCGCATCGACGAGGCCGAGGAGAGCCCCGAGACCTACGCCCATGTATACATGGTCGAGGACCGGGTGCGCAACGAAGAGATCATCCCCTCGGTGCGCGGAAGCTGGAAGAACTATTACCAGAATATCTCGGACGTGCTGAACAAGGGCGCCGATCTGGTCGTCAAGCCCGAGCAGGTGCTGCAGGCCATGCGCGTGTTCGACGCAGCCATGGAGTCGGCAGACACCGGTACGGTCGTCAAGCTATAAACCCTGACAGGATCCCGCGTGGAGGGAGGCTCGCTATGGTTTCAGACCAGGCAGCGCCAGCAGGTCGCGTCGTGAGGGTGGCGGTGTTGGGCTGTGGGCGCTTTAGCAATAGCACCCA
>SLPC01000062.1 GCA_007132185.1 Anaerolineae bacterium
CAAACTACTCGCCCACTCGCCTATTCAGTTATATATGGTTCCGAATCAAATGCCTCTCAGGGCTCTGCATCTATATAATAGCATATCGGCGCTAATATGTCAAGTCCGTAGGCGATTTTCGAGCACTTTTCTCAAAGGTTGCAGCTTTGGCTCTCCTACCACGATCTTTCGCCTAGGATCGACGCTCTGCCGCAAGCATTGGCAACAAAAACGCAAGACCCCAAGTGATCTGTCTCCCGTTCCATACATCCATCGTTTTTCGTGGAGTTTCTTCTCCGCTAGACCGAGTGAGCTCAGGAGATCCTTGTACATGTAAAACCGTTTGATGGCTTCCAGACAACAACTCGCGCTGCCATCTGTAGGCTACGAACAGCCCTCTGGGGCTCAGCCCAGGTACACGTACTCACTCGAACTATTCTGTTTGTATGGCCCAGAATCATCAACCTCTCGGGGCCTTGCAACTGTATAATAGCATATCAGCGCTAATATGTCAAGTCTAATCTTTGTTTTTCTGAAAGTTGCCACCATCGCTCATCGTACCAATCCCGCCCTGGCTGATCTGGAGGCATTTCTCGATCAGATCATCGGTGCAAGGTTGGAGGAGCTTTATCCTCAGCGCAGCGGTATCCCTAGTTGCCGATGGGGAGTTGCGCCTGGCCAAGGGACGCACTGAACGCTATGTCGAGATAGAGCCAGGACTGTTCTGCCACGGGGAACTGGACGAGTACCCTGTCTTGCACTCAGGCCCGGGCGGCAAGCAACGGCACTCGCTGGACGAGGTTGCTCCCGATCTTGTGTCCTGGCGCTGGCTGCCGTCTGGTGGTTGGTTTATTGGATTCTGATGGCGTAGCACGCCAACGTCATCAGATAGAGGTGTTGTAGGAACACTCTCGTGCGGAGAATAAAAGCGCAGCTCGTCGGCAGAACGGCGACTGTCAGGACTCTTCGCAGATGAGCTTGAGCCTGGCCAGCGCCCTGGGCCAGAGCCTTCCTGCATGATTCTTCTCTTCGGGGGTGACCTCCACGTCAACCCTGAGCTCGGTGACACCATTCTCCTCGACAAAGGTATAATTCTCGTAGGCGGGTGCCCAGGCCTTGACCTCGGGACTCTCGGTGTCCTCGATACCATCCTTGACGATACCTACATGCTTGATCGAGATATACTCGTAGGGCCTTTTCTCGGCGATCACGGCCAACATCCCTCGGCGCTGGGGCGTAAGAAAGCGGATCGTCTCTCCCTCGTCCCAGGAGCCTTCATAGTACGATCCCTCGGCAAAGGAGGCGGTCCACTCCTGATAGGTATTGGGGTCGAGCATCACGCTCCACACCTCGTCCTTGGGCGCATCTATGTACACAACAAAGCGCAATGTCTCCATATTGATCCTCCTCTAGAGCAGAGCACCGCAAGATGCGAGAGAAGCGCACAGGACCATGTGCAAATCGTACGGTCGCCGGGTCGCTATGTCAAGCCTGTGGCGCCCCGTCAACAGCCCGGGCCATCCATGGCTTGACCTTTTGCCTCGGGCCAACACCGCCTCGCGAGACCTCATACCTGTTGCGCAGCGGGGCACAGTCGAGTAACCTTGAGAAAAGGCTATTGGGGTCTGGCCCGTGCGATCCCCATCGTACACAGTACCATGTCGGGAGAAGAGCTCTATGGATCAGAACCGTCCCATTGTAAAATCGGATCTACGGCGCGACCTGGGTCTACTAGATGCCGTTGCCGTGGGCCTGGGCGCCATCATCGGCGCAGGAATCTTTGTCGTGACCGGCGTGGCAGCAGGCGTGGCCGGGCCCGCCTTTCTCGTGGGCCTGCTCATTGCAGGCGGCGTCGCCACCTGCAACGCCCTGAGCTCGGCCCAGCTCGCCGCCACCTATCCCCAATCAGGAGGCACCTACGAGTACGGGTACCGTGTCCTGCACCCCTGGTTGGGCTTTGTGGCCGGTTGGATGTTTCTCATCAGCAAGCTGGCCGCCGGCGGCACGGTGGCGCTGGGCTTTGCCGGCTATTTACACGCCCTGATCCCGGCCATTCCCCAGCGCCCGGCAGCGGTAGCCATCATCATCTTGCTCACAGCCATCAACTATATAGGTATCCGCAAGACGGGTCGCCTAAATATCGCCATTGTATCCATATCGTTGGCGACGCTGGTCTATTTTATTATCGGAGGGCTCCCGGCTCTTGACATGGGCAACCTGCGTCCCTTTGCTCCTCATGGATGGCGGCGCGTGCTCGAATCGACGGCGATGCTCTTTTTCGCCTATACCGGCTATGCTCGACTGGCGACCCTGGGCGAGGAGGTGTCCGACCCCAAGCGCAACATCCCCAGAGCGATCATGATAGCGTTGGGCATTGCAATATTGCTATACATGCTGGTAGCGCTCGTGGCCGTAGGTGGCGTGGGGGCAGAGGCCATGGCCGCCACCGCTTCACCGCTGGAGCGGGCGGCCCAGGCGTTTCCGCTGCCGGGTGTGGCTCTGGTGATCGCCATCGGGGCTACCACAGCCATGCTGGGGGTGCTCCTCAGTCAGATCCTGGGGATCAGCCGCATGCTCTTTGCCATGGCTCGTCGGCATGATCTGCCAGCCCTGCTATCTCACGTGCATCCGGAGTATGAGGTCCCCGACCGCGGCATCATTCTGACAGGTTTGGCGGCGATCATCGTGGCCCTGTTCGGCACACTGGAAACGATCGTAGCCGCCGCCTCCTTCTCCATCCTGATCTATTATATGCTGGCGAATCTTTCGGCGCTCCGCATGCGTCAGCAGGACAAGCTGTTTCCCGACTGGGTGCCCGTGCTGGGGGCGATCTCTTGCGCGGCGCTGGCCTTGACCCTGCGCATGCCCGTGATCCTTGGCGGGCTGGCGATGCTGGCTGCCGGGCTGGTATGGCGCGTGGTCTATCGGCGGGTGAGCGGCCATACGATGGCCGGGGAGGAGCTGGAGCGCTAGCCATGCCCTCCCCGCGCGGGGTCGTGACATTGACGCGCCGGGCTAGTGGACCGTGAGGGTTCCCAGTTGCACGCGGTCGCCCAGGTGCACTTCCGTGCCACCGGTGGCGAGACGTTCGCCCGTGTCCAGACGGTACAACCCCACCTCCACCCGATAGTCGCCCGGTGGCAGGTCGGCAGGCAATGCCCGGATGTCGCTCACGATCTCGCCCGGCTCCCAAACCGACGTCGGGAAGAGGGCACCCAGGGGCTGCCCATCATCGTTCGCCACCAACTGCCCCTCGGCATCCAGTAGATGGACGAACACCGTGTAATCGTGGGCGACGGGGGCATAGGCGCGCCACACCAGGGTATACGCAACCGGCTGGCCCGCCGCCGACGCTGTGGGGAGCGCCGCCCGCTCCAACTCGATCGCGTCGCCAAACAGCACGCCCACAGCGCGCCCCACCTCTTGCCCGGTGGGCTCGGGACCCGGCACCCGCATCACCGTGATGGGCACGCTGTAGACGTCCTGGGCGGGCGCATCCAGCCAGGCCAACGGCTCCTGGGTATCAGGGTGTAGGATCTGCACCGAGAGCCGATAGGCAATCGGATGCTCTGCGTGGGGAAGGTGGACCTCGTGCACGTCACGCACCAGATCGCCCGGCTCCCACCGTGACGTCAACGAGAGGCCCGGATGGGTGTTGAGAGACGTCGCCACAGGCACGCCGCGCATGTCGCTCACATCAATGGCCGTGATATAGTCCATCTCCATGCCCGCCAGCGTCTGCCAGTAGAGGGCCATCTGCCCATCCGCCTCGATGTCGTAACCCACCAACCGCAGCCCATCCCCAGCACGGGCCCAGGGAGGCACGGCGACGCCGCGCAGCCCTCTCGAATTCACATGGCGCAGCAGGGGCGAGTCGGTGCGATCGAGCACCGCCGTCTTGCCCGCCAGCAGGATCAGCAGCGCACCTCCGATAGCCAGGAGCGGCACAGGGCTGTATGTGGCATGGGCAGCGACCTGTTGCGCGGGAGCCTGCGTGGGCGCGCCCTTGCCCCTCGGCCAGATCGCCGCCGCGAGGAGGATAGCCGCCGCCACAGAGGAAAGCCCATCGGCGAAAGCGCGAAAAGGCGTACGCCGCCAACGCACCTCCACACGATGTTGGCCGGCGGGCACGGCGATGGTCAGTAGCCCACGCTCATCGGGCCCGATGGAAGCCTCGGCGCCATCGATCGTCGCGCGCCAGCCGGGAAACCAGTAGGTATGCAGGGTCAACCTCTCGGGCTGATCCAGGGAGAGCTCGAGCGTGGCGCGCCAGGGATCGCCGGTGGCCGCAAGCAGCGCATCCGTAGGCAATGCCTCGCGATCAAGCTTTTCATGGAGGCCCGCGCCCTCGTCGGCGCCGGGGAAGAGAGGCGCCTCGGGAACCCAGGTGACGCTGTCGGGCAGATACTCGCCCCAGCTCGTGAGGCCATAGGTCTCAAAGGAGGCCTGGTAGGTACCGGCCTCTGCCAGGGTGGGATGCGTGGGCGGCGAGGCATAAAAGCGCGGCGGCGCCATGTAGGGCAGCGCGTTGAGCGTCAACGCACCCAGGGCAATCACCAGCACGCCGGCCTGCGCCAGAGGCCTGCGATGGCCGTAGACGAGCCGCCCGGCCGCCAACGAGATGCAAAAGGCCCCCGAATCAAGGCCCCTCCACGGGAACTGCAGGCTGCGCAACAGTCTGCTGGACTCCCACAAGAGGCTCGACGCGGGGCTGGCTACCAAGGCCGAGCCCAGGCCGATGACCCCAGCTCCTATGGTGAGCAGGTCCGTCGTCGACGGAGGCTCCCCGGCTCGACGGGAGAGCGTGACCCCTACAGCCGCGCGGGCCGCCCCCAACACGCCCAGGATGAGCACGACCACGCCCACCGACTGGGGGAGGGGCGGGTTCGCCAGGCCATCCACGGCCGGCGAAGGCCACGCGAGCAGATCGGCGAAATGAAGGCTCCAATGCACATCGCCGGCCGCCACCGCCGCGCCGTACTGGATATTGTCCACGTTCAAGAGCGCCGGCATCCAGAAAAAGGCCGCCAGGCCCAGGCCCGACGCCAGGGGCACGGCCAGCCGCAGCAGCGCCCGTCCCGCGCCAGCCCAGCCAGTGGCAGGCACCCGGTGGCGCCACGCCATCACCAGGCCCAGGATGGCCAGAGCGGGCATGAACACGAGGCTGGCCGCCGCATGGGACACAAGCACCCCCGCCACCATCAGCGCCGGTAAAACGACGCGACGCAGGCCGGGTCGCTCGAGATAGCGCAGCAACGCCCAGACGGCCAAGGGAAAGAACGCTGCGGCCACGCCGTTCGAGATGCTGCCCCGGTGGTAGGTCTGATACAGGAGATGGGGCGAGAGCAGATATGCCGTGGCGGCCAGCGCGCCGCCCACCGGCCCGAACAGCCTGCGTCCGACCAGATACATGCCGGCCCCGGCCGCCACGATGCTCAGCGCAAAGGCCGCAGCGACGGCCACGGGAGCGCTCTGCCCCACGAGCCAGTAGAGCACGCCGATGAGGTAGGCGCTCAAAGGAGGGTAGAAGGTGAACAGCGGGTAACCATAGCCCAGCATCAGGTTGGGCGACCACCGCGAAAAAAGCGCCCCCTGCCGCCACATGGCATTCAGTACCGGGATGCGATACAGATGCAGCAGGGTGTCGTGCCCGCGAGGGAGAGCACCCCACAGCGGCTGGGCGGCAAGGACGGCGGCACAGGCAGTCGCCAGCCAGCCCAGCCAATGGGCTTTTGGGCCGTTTGGTCGGCGGACGCTGTTTCGGGAGCCGGCGTTGGACGTCACGAATCTATGGGCTCGGCGCGCTGTTGCACGGGATATCGCCTCCTTCCGGATACCCCTGCATTCTAGCGGCGTGCGAAACCCCTGCCAAACGGCAGATCCTGACACGTGACAGAGGCCGTACGCCCCGTTAGCCCGGGAGGGCTTGACGCTGTCAGCAGCGCTCGTGCTCGTGGGCTTGGAGGCTGGCGATATAAAAGACGCTGGGTGCGGTGGGCTCGTCAGCGCCGGGCAGGTCGTCGCCCTCGTCCGCCGACATCTCGGGCAGCGGCAGCCGCCGCATCTCGCCCGTGCGGTAGATCACACGCTGCACGGCCAACACCGAGGCGTCAAACGTGAACGAGCGCGCAATGTCCAGCTCGGGGATCGACAGGCTATAGCTGTGCTCGGGCACGTCCACGATGATCTGCACATCATACCATCGGCTCGCCTCATAGGCGCCCAAGTCGCGGGTCTCGCAGGCATCCCGTGCCTTGAGGCGGCCATCGCTGTCAAACCAGATGCGCACGGGTGCCAGCCCTCGCTCGTCGGCCACCTCGATATGCAGGGGATGCCCCTGAGTCTGCCCGGCCATCACTCGCGTGCGCAGTGTCGCCCGGGCCCCGTCGCGAAAGACCCTCTCGACCTTGGCGTAATCGTAGGGGTCCTGATCCGAGAGTTGCAGCGCCCTGCCGCCCCCGGGCACCTCTGCCAGACGGACCGACGCCCAAAGCGGACTATAGATATTCCATTCGGCAAGAGCTGCATCCTCTGTCAGCTCGTCATTCACCGCCTCGGTCACCTTGCCGCGGATGGGCACTGCCACGCGGCTGACCCAGATGTCCTCCTTGTTCATGCTATAGGTGAGCCAGAGGCCACCGTCGGGAGGCGCGCCGTTGCCCTCGACGATGCCGCGCACATACTGGGGGCCAAAGTCCTTCCAGTGGCCGAAAAAGCGGCGCGGCGGCACCTCGCCCTGCACCAGGAGCATGTCGTCGTAGGTATAGCCATCGGCGCCGGTGACCACCGCCAGCGGGTAGCGGTGGTGGCTGTGGGTGCTGGGATTGTACACCAGGGCATAGCGGCCGTCGCGGGTACGCTGGCCCCACACCTTGGCCCCCGACATGACTAGCGAGTGGGCCCGCTCCGGCTCGGACCAGGACTGCCCCTCGTCCTCGGTATAGGCTACCCGCGAACGCTTCCACAGGCCCACCACCCGGCCATCGGCGGCATGATAGAACGAGAGGGCCTGACCGTTGCCGATGGCATAGAACCCGTCGTCGGCGCGGTCCTCCTCCCACCATTGGAGGGTGATCAGCTTGTCGGCCAGCAGCGCCTCGCAGGCGGCGACAAAGCCGTCGTCGGGGCTAACGGCGTAGTGGGGGTAGCGGGTGTTGGACTCGTCCCAGCCGGCGTGCCGATTGTAGCGCACGAAATAGATCGGGCCCAGGGTGCCATTGGCGTATACCTCGCGCGCGACGCGCCCTATGCCGCGCCCATCGTTGGGCGACGTAAAGGGATGGGGGCAGATGCCATAGAACCCCAGGGCCAGCAGGCGCCCGTCGGGGGCCACGTAAAAGCCCATGCGCTGGTGCATCACCGAGTAGGCGCCCGGCGCCAGCGGTTCGGGCAGGTCACCATCATAGACGTCCTCGGGGATGACATAGGGCGGAAAGACCACCTCGGGCCGCCCCCAGCGCCGCCCATCGGACGAGCTGGCCAGCAGCGTCTGCCCCGGCGGTGTGTGCTCGCCCACGGGGTTGCTCAGGTACGAGACCCAAAAGCGCCCGCCCCAGTAGGCCAGCATGGGGGCGTGGTTGTAGGTCCAGCCATAGGCCTCGGCCCACTCGGGATGAGTGCGGTTGACCCGCAGCACCTGATAGCTGTGCACGCCCACGGCGGGCCGCAGTTGGCCATGGTGATAGTCGATGTTGGCGCGGGTATCACCCACGTACTGGACGCGAGCCGGTTGGGTGGTCATTGGTATGAGCTCCGTACGGTGTGTTTGCGGTGTGATGTACGAAGAGTGTAGCGGAGACGGGGGGTGGGGGCAAGGGGAGCGTTAGAGAAGAGCGGTATGGGACCGACGTGCGGGCGGCCATCCCTGGTTTGGAGTGTCAAGACTGCCGCCAGACTACAACGAGACGATGGTGGCGAACGGAGTAGTGGCTCATGACATGCGGCAGATGGGTGTGACTAGCCCTGTGCGTAGAGGTTCCAGACGTCGAAGGTGCCACCGCGTTCGCGCAGGTCAGACACCTGCTTTACCAATCCCATAATGTCGGGATTGTTGAGCATGGCTGCCCGTGCCTCCTCCCACAGTTGCAGACTCTCAACGTCGACTTCCCAAGCCACTGTGTTCACCGGCCCGATCTTGAAGGTATAGACGCGATATGTAAAATCCGGAGAGATCTGCTCATGCACAAGCTCCGCCCATTGCTTTAGTAACTCGGCCAACTGGTCTTCCTGCCACATTTTTGCCGGAAAGGTTTGGCGCAAGGTGATCATGACGTGACTCCTTTCGGATAGCAGCCGAACACCACCGATGGTGGTCGGTCAACTCTGCA
>SLPC01000066.1 GCA_007132185.1 Anaerolineae bacterium
AACCACCACCAGCTGCTGGACAACGACATCTGCCTCATCGAGCAGGTCGCCCATCTGGACCAGCTCACCCAGCCGCGCGTGACGGTCTTTGCCCTGCCCATCCCGATTCAGGGGCTGGACAGCTTTCCCACGCGCGTCATTGCGCTGGAAGCATAGGCGGGGTATCTTGTTGACGAGGCGACCCTATGCATGCCGACTCCATCCGGCCTCTGCTGCACGCATGCGACTGCTCAGGTGCTATCATGTCCAATAGTCAGCCGACTCGTACCGAGACTGCACAGGCCAACCGTTACGCCGAGCCCATGCACGGCGATCTGGCCCTGGCCCACGGTGCCATGGCCGCCGGCGTCTCTCTCGTCACTGGCTATCCGGGCTCTCCCGCCACCGGCGTGTTCGATGCCCTGCTGGAGATGTTGCCCCCATCAGAGGCCTACGTGCATTGGGCGCCCAACGAAAAGGTCGCGGCAGAGATGGCCATGGGCGCCTCGCTGGCTGGGCAGCGGGCCCTGGTCGTACTCAAGAGCGTGGGGTTGAACATTGCCCTGGATCCTCTCGCCACATTTAGCTACTCGGGCTGCTTTGGCGGGTTGGTGATCTTGGTGGGCGATGACCCCCAGGGCTGGAGCTCGCAGAACGAGCAGGATTCGCGCTGGCTGGCCCGCGTGGCCGAGCTGCCCGTGATCGAGCCCACCGATGTGGGCCAGGCCGCCTGTCTGATGGCCCAGGCCTTTGCCTGGTCCGAGGCCCACCAGTTGCCCATCCTGTTGCGCATCACAACCGGCCTCACCCTCGACAGCGCCCTCGTCGAGAGCCCCTGGCGCCTGCCCGAGCCGATGGGCGTCTTTCCGCGCAAACGGGGCCGTTGGGTGGTGCTGCCCGACAATGTGGTCAAACGCAGGCGCACCCTGCACCGCCATCTGCGAGAGCTGGCCCAGGATCTGGAGCACTCGCCCTATGACCGCGCCACCATCCAAGGGCCGTTGGGGGTACTGGCCGTGGGACACGCCCGCAGCAAGCTGGCCCAGCTCGTGGAGGCGGGCTTGAACCTGAGCGTCCTGGGCCTCACCAGCGTGTGGCCGCTGCCCGAGGAGAGCCTGACGCGCTGGCTGGCGCCCCTGGAGCGCCTGTTGGTGGTCGAGGAGGGCGGTCCCTTTGTCGAGCAAGGGCTGCGCGCCCTGATCCAGCGTCAGGGCCTGAACACTATCGTGCTGGGCCGCCAGGATCGCGTCATGCCCGAGGAGGGCGAGTTGACCGCCACCACCTTGGCGGCCGGTCTACACGCCCTGGCCCCCGAGCTCTCCCTGCCCGACGTACAGGAGCATACCCGCGCCATGCCCAGCAAGACGCCCCTGTGCGACGGCTGTGGCTACTGGCCGGTGATGGAGGGCTTGCTCGCTGAGATGGAGGCACGTGGGGGGCGTAGCCGCCACATCGTCGTTGGCGAGACCGGCTGTATGGTGCGCGGCGATCTGTCGCCGCTAGAGCTGTTCGACGTCAAGTACTCCCTGGGCGCCGGTTTGGGCCTGGGGCTTGGCCTCGCCCTGGCGGGCGGCCGTTCGTCTGGCCGCGAGCCAGAGCGAGTGGTGGCCCTGGTGGGCGACTCGTCCTTTTTCCACACCGACATCAACGCCCTGCCCCAGATCGTCCAGGCAGGCGCGCCCATAACCGTCATCCTGCTCGACAACCGCGTGACCGCCCTCACCGGCGGGCAAGCCCACCCAGGCACCCCCGTTGATGAGCGCGGCGCCGGACGTCCTCCTACCGATATCGCCGCCGTGCTGCGCGCCTATGGCATCGAGCCCGCTATCGTCTCGCCCAACGACATCGCACACCTGCGCGAGACTCTGTCAGCCGCCCTGGACGCCAACGGCCCCTCCTTTGTGCTGGCCGATGTACCCTGCCCCCGTTACCCCACAGGAGGGCGAGCCCCATGACCTTGCGCTTTCTCCATGCCGCTGACATACACCTGGGCCACCGTCAGTATGATAACCCCGAGCGCATGAACGACTTTGGCCGTGCCTTTCGCGACATGCTCCAGGATGCGCTGGCCTCCGGGGTGCAAGCCGTGTTGCTGGCGGGAGATCTCTTTCACAAGCGCGATGTCGAGCCCCGTACCTTTGTCCAGGCGGCCATGCTCTTTGGCCAACTCAAGGCCCGGGGCATACCGGTGCTGGCCATACAGGGTAACCACGAGGGCTCGGCCTATCGCGAGGCCTTTACCTGGCTCGACGGCCTGGCCGAGCTGGGGCTGATACGCGTCCTGGGCGCGACCTACCGCGATGGTGAGATGCTCCTCGAGCCCTATGACGACGAAATCAGGTCCGGCGCCTATTATGACATCGGCGATCTGCGCATCTATGGCCTGCGTTATGCAGGATCCAGCACCTCGCGGGTGGTGGGCGACCTGACCGAGGTGCTGGAGGATATGCCCGGGCCCCGTCCCGCCTATACCGTCCTGATGCTCCATGCCGGGCTCAAGGGCGTCCTCGACCAGTACGCCGGCACCCTGTCCCGCGAGAATCTCGACGCCCTGCGTGAGCACGTCGACTATGTGGCCCTGGGCCATATCCACAAGCCCTTTGCCCAGGACGATTGGATCTACAACCCGGGCTCCCTGGAGAACAACAGCATCGACGAGGCCCAGTGGCCCGAACGGGGCTACTATATCGTCGATGTCACGCCCGGGCAGTCGCCGCCCCACGTGGCCGAGCTGCGCAACAGTCGCCGCCGCCGGGTCATCCGACACCCCTTTGCTGTCGATGCCTTCGAGTCGCCCCAGGACCTCTATGATGCCCTGCGGCGCGATCTGGAGCGCCTGCCCCGAGGCGACGACCGCCCCCTCTTCGAGCTGCGCCTCACCGGCGTCCTCAACATCAACCGCAGCGACCTGGACCTGCGCTATATGGAAAAGATGGTCAAAGAGCAGCTAGAGCCGCTCCTCGTGCATCTGCAGGACCAGATGGCCTCTAACGCGTTCGAGATACGTGCCGATGAGGAGCAGCCCCGGGAAGAGATCGAGCGCCAGGTGCTGCGCGACCTCCTCGAAAACGATGTGCGCCGCCGCGCACACAGCGCTCGCTGGTCCGAGCTCGCCCTGCGACTCAAGCAGATGGCGCTGGCACGCAGCCATCCCACCGAGGTGGTCGCCGAGCTGCGCTCGTTCCAGGCCATCCTGGACGAGCTCCTGCCCGCCGAGGTAACTGCCGAGGTGTCGGTCGAGGAGGAAGGCGCATGCTGATCCGTCGCCTACACCTGGAGAATTTCAAAAGCTATGCAGAGGAGACGGTGACCTTTGAGGAGGGCACCAACGCCATCGTAGGGCGCAATGGCGCCGGCAAGAGCTCCCTCGTCGAGGCGATCGGCTATGCCCTGTTCGACCACACCAGCGCCGCTCGCCAGGGCGACCTGCTGCGTGAGGGGGCAAGCTCAGGCCGGGTCGTGGTGCGCTTTTTCTCCTCCTTTGACGAGCGCGAGTACGAGGTCGAGCGCGTCTTTGGTAAGAACGGCACCACCCGCCACCGCATCTTTGATTACGAGAGCGGCTATCAAACGCTGGCCGAGAGCGTCACGGAGGTGCGCCAGTGGCTGCGGGAGCATCTCGGCATCGAGCGCGACGCCGCCATGGACGATCTCTTTCGCAACACCATCGGCGTGCCCCAGGGCAGCTTTACCGCGCCCTTTCTCCTGGCCGGGGGCGAGCGCAAGCGCATCTTTGACCCGCTTCTCCAGGTGGATGAATACGAGCGCGCCTTTCAGAACCTGCGCGAGACGGGGCGCTATCTGAGCGACGAACTGGCCACCATGGACCAAGAGATCGCGCGCCTCGAGGGCCAGCTCGAGCGCCTCCCCAGCCATCTCGTCGATCTGGCCGCGGCCCAGGCAGCCATCGAGGTGCTCCAGGCAGAGGCCCGGGAGCTGGACGCCGATCTGCGCGCCGCCCGCGCCACCCTGCGCGAGCTGGATCGGGCCGAGCAGGCGGTGCGACAGGCCGAGCAGGCCCATGCCGATGTGAGGTATCGCGTGCAGGCCGCCGAGGGAGAGCGTCGCCAGGCCCAGATCGATCTGGACGAGGCGGCCCGCGCGCGCGAGCAGGTGGCCGCCGCCGAGCCGGGCTATCATGCTTACCTGGCTGCCGAAAAGCGCCTGCAGAACCTGGAGGCCGAGTGCGTCCATCGCGATCGCGTCCGTCGCTCCTGTGACCAGGCCCTCCTCGAGCAGGCCCGGCTGGCTGCCCAGCAGGAGCAGGCGCAGCAGGCCCTGGCCCAGATCGAGCAGGCCGCTGCTCTCCTGCAGGAGCTGCGCCCTCAGGCCGAGGAACAGCAACGTCTCCAGGCCGAACTCGACGAGGCACGCCTCAAGGCTCAACTCTTGCCGGGCGAAAAACGGCGCCTGCAGGCCGTTCAGCAGGATATGGCCGATACCAATCAGCAACTCGAGAGCATTCGGGCTGATCTGCGCCGCACCTCCGCACTGGAAGCGCGGCTGGGGCAGGTTGAGCAAGATATGGAGGATCTTGCCGAGCGCGAGCGGCAGATTCAGGCCGAGCGAAGTGCCATGCAGGCCGATCTGGCCCGCACCCACGAGCAGAGCCAGGCTCTCGAAAAGGGCGAGGGCGCCCGCTGCCCCACCTGTGAGGCTGATCTGACACCGGGGCATCGCCAGGAGTTGCTCACGCGCAATCGCCGTCGCACCCAAGAGCTCCAAGGCCATCTTGCTCACGCCGACCGGGATCTCAGGCAGGCGACCCAACAGCGGCTTGAACGCCAGCGTGCCCGCGGCGACCTGGAGCGCGCCCTGCGCAATCTGCCCTCCCAGGCCGAGGCCCAACGTCTGCAGGCCCGGGGGGATCGTGACGCCCAGCAGGTCGCCGAGCTGCAGGAGAGTATCGCCAACCTGAATGCCTGGACAGAGCGAATGCGGGCCTTGACCCAGCAGCTCAACGAGCTGGGCGATCCCCTCTCCGAGGCGCGCCTGCTGGCGTCCCAGGTGGCCGAGAGGGAGCGGCGCCAGCAGGAGCTCGCTCAGCTCGATCAGGCCCTGGAGCAGCTGGACGGGCGCCTGGCCGAGCTCCAGGCAGAGGTGGGGCAATACGACTATCTCGACGAGGCGATGCAGGCCGCCCGGCGCACGCTAGAGCAGCATCGTGGCCAGCACGATACCTACCTGACCCGCATCGAGACCGCGCGCCAGTACGAGGCCCGTGAGCGGCGGCTCGGCAAGGCAGTGCAGGAGCTGGAGGCTCTTTCTTCTCGCCTCGAGTCTCTGGCGCAAGAGCTCGAGGACGCCCGCCAGAGCCATGATCCGCAGCGCCATGCCCAGGCCCGCGAGCAGGTCGAGGCCCTGAGCACCGAGGCCACCCGCGTGCGCACCCAGCTCGCCAACCAGCGCGAGCGCCGCGACGGCCTGCAGCGTGAGGTCGACCGGTTGCAGGGCCTCGAGGAGACGCTGCAGACGCGCCTGGCGCAGCGCGAGGAGACCCTGTCACTCCAGCGCCTGCTGGACGAGATGCGTACCCTGCTGCACCAGGCCGGCCCCCATATCACCCAGCAGTTCGTGGCCCGTATCTCGCATCAGGCCTCGAGCTTTTACTGCGACATCATGAACGATTACTCGGGGCGGCTCTCCTGGTCCGAGGACTATGAGCTATCCCTGGAGGTCAACGGTCGCCTGCGGGGTTTCCAGCAGCTCTCGGGCGGCGAGCAGATGAGCGCGGCCCTGGCCTTGCGCCTGGCCCTGCTGCGCCATCTTTCGCGCATCGATGTGGCCTTTTTCGACGAGCCTACCGCCCACCTGGACCCCGAGCGCCGCGAAGGCCTGGCCGAACAGATCATGCAGGTCAAGGGGTTCAGCCAGCTTTTTGTCATCAGTCACGATGACACCTTTGAGCGCGCCGCCCAGAGCTACTTGCGAGTCACCAAAGAAGACGGCATCAGCCGGGTGGAGGCTACCTAGCATGTTGAGTCGCGCCCATGTGATCCAGGCCCTGCGCGCCAAGCGCCAGGCCTTTCTCTCCTATGATGGCGCGCGGCGCGAGACCCGCGATCGATACAGCGAATACGTCCAGGCCCTGGCAGCCCAGAGCCGCGCCACCGTGGCGTGGAAGCTACAGGGGATCGCTCGCGCCGGGGCGCTCCCCACCGAGGAGCGCGTCGAGGGCATGCCCCTGGTGCGGCGCTTTGGCCCGCGCTGGGACCATCATGAGGAGGCCCGCTCCTGGGCCCTCCAGCGTCTGCAGGGGGTGCCCACCTTTGCCACGGACGGCTCCCAGATCACCCCCGATCCCAGCCTGACTCTGCCCGTCGGGGCTGTCCAGGTCGGCTGGTTCGAGAACCCCCATGACGGCGAGGCCCGCTACGTCAAGGATATCTGGTTCGAGGTCTTGCCGCCTGCCGAGCTGATGCCCGACCAGTTGGAGCGCCAGGCCTTTCCCGACCAGCTCGTCAACGCCCGCCGGTTCGAGCTCGAATGTCAGGTGCTGGCCGACTATATGCGCGCCCATGCCGACGCCGAGACCAAGCCGGTCTGCTTTTTCGATGGCTCCCTGGTCATCTCCTTTGCGGCCCAGATGCGCCCCGCCATGCAGCGCCGCTATATCCGCAGCATCCTCGACCTGCTCGACGCCTCGGAGAACAGTCGCGTCCCCCTGGTGGGCTATATCGACACCTCCTACGCCACCGACCTGGTCACCATGCTCAAATGGCTGAATGTCGAGGCTACCGCTCCACAACATCTGAGCGATGGCGGCCTGCTGCGCTCTCTGATGAAATGGGGCGATCGCACCGAGGCCCTGGAATGTGCCCGGGATGACCGCCTCTTTGAGAACTCGCCCGATCTCGACTATTATGCCCGTGTACACTTTGTCTATCTCAAGACCACCTCTAACAACGCACCCACGCGCCTCGATTTGCCAAGCTGGCTGCTGGAGGATGGCATTTTGGAGGACGTGATCGACATTGTGCGGGCCGAGTGCGTCGTGGGCACCGGCTATCCCTATGCCATCGAAACCGCGGACGCCGTGGCCGTGATCACCATGCAGGACCGCGAGCGCTTTTACCGGCTCTTTCAAGAGTTTGCCCAAGAAAACGAGCTGAATTGGACCTACTCGCGCAAGTCACTCAGCAAGCGGGGCCGCCGCTAGGGCGAGCATACAAGGCCAGGGGCCGTCGACGGTCCAGGATTAGACCAACAGCGTATCCGGGAGGATGCCATGTATATCGGCAAGATCGTCAACGCCAGTTCCCACGTGGACTATGTCTGTCAGATCTATGGCCCCGGCGAGGCCGAGCAGATCCCGGCGCCGCTGGACTATTGCTTTGGCTCCTTTGTGGGGATCGAGCAGGACGATGGCGAGCAGCTCGTGGGCCTCATCGCAAACACCACGCTGCTCAACCCCGAGTTTGGCAACCTGGGCCCCCGTCTCTCGCCCCAGGAGGACCTGGCCGTCTTCTCCCCTGACTATCTCGCCGAGCAGGCCACCCTGGTCGCCATCACTGTCATCGGCGCCCTGCAGCGCGGCAACGCCATCCAGGGCGTGCCGGCGGTCTGTGCCGGCATCGACGCCCGCGTGCGCCGGCTCACCGATGGCGAGGTCGAGACGTTCCACAACCACGACGGCCGCTTTCGCATGGGATACCTGTCGCTGCTGCAGGCCATGGACGCCAATCCGCTCATTCCGCCCCTGCTCTTGCAGGTGACCCACGACCTGATAGGCCGTTTCCCTGACCAGGCCCGTCGCCTGGCGATTCTGCGTTGCAACCTGGCCTGGCGATGCGCCGTTCTGCCCGCCGGCTGAGGAGGATGACCATGCTGGAGAACCTGCCCATCGGCACGACCAAAGGCCCCGGCGAGACGCCCCACGAATATGTCTTTGTCGCTGCCGACCCAGAGCAGCTCGTCAAGTACGGCGAGTTTGTCTATTACGAGACCCACGTCGAAGGCATACCCCGCGAGATCCTGGGGCGTGTCAGCGCGCGGGTACCCCTGCGCCTCTATCCCGATACCTTCCTGGCCGATCCCACGGTGCCGCCGCAAGACGTCGCCGATCTGCTCGGCTATGAGCACGAGCCCCACGAGCTTTTCGAGATCACCGTCACCATCCTGGGCTACTATGATCCCGTCATGGGCTTTGTGAACCCCCGGGTGCCGCCGCCCTCGGGGACGCCCATCTTTATCGCCGCCGATGGCATGCTGAGCGACGTCCTCTGCAAGCTGCAGCGCGGCGCTCTGGGCGGCATCCACATCGGCTCGCTCCTCAGCCGCAGCCGCGACGCCGT
>SLPC01000023.1 GCA_007132185.1 Anaerolineae bacterium
CACCAGCAGGGCGCTGGCCGCCACGTTGAGCTGCATCTCGTGCTGGTTGTATGGGCGGATCTGCTCCAGCCAGGCCTCGGTTTTGCTAGCGAGGTTATCAGCGGTGACATATGGCTCCACGATGACTCCTTGGTGGTGTGCAACCGGACAACGATTGTGTGGCGGAAAATGATGCGTCGGCAGAGTATGGATCGGTTGGCCCGCGGCGTCAATTGGGCAACGAGCATACGAACGGGAGGTCCGCATCCCGTTATGCTTTGGAGATACGATCATGCCGCGTTATAATAAATAGTTGCCGTAGGAGTAATGTAGCCCTCGGCCCAGCCGGTCGGGGGTTTTGCCTGCCTAGGAATTGAGAGAACCCATGTACCGAGAGCAAACTGATCTGCGCAATATCGCCATCATCGCCCACGTGGACCACGGCAAGACCACCCTGGTGGACGGGCTGCTCAAGCAGGCCCGGGTCTTTCGTGAGAACCAGCTCGTGGCCGAGCGTGTCCTCGACTCGAACGCTCTGGAGCGCGAGCGGGGCATCACCATCCTTGCCAAGAATACGGCGATCAGCGTGTGGGACCCCGTCTCTGAGCAGCAGGTCAAGATTAATATCGTCGATACGCCCGGCCACGCCGATTTCGGCGGCGAGGTCGAGCGGGTGCTCAACATGGTCGATGGCGTGCTGCTTTTGGTAGACGCCGCCGAGGGCCCCATGCCCCAGACCCGCTTTGTCCTCAAAAAGGCTCTGGCCATGAACCACCGTGTGGTGGTCGTGATCAACAAGGTGGACCGCAAGGGCGCCGACCCCGACGATACGCTCAACCGCACCTTTGACCTGTTTGTCGAGCTAGGCGCCACCGACGAGCAGGCCGACTTTCAGATTGTGTATGCCAACGCCCTCACCGGGCAGGCCGGGCTCACGCCCGAGCTGGGGCCTGATCTGAGCCCGCTCTTTGAGGCCATTCTGAGCCACATACCGGCGCCGCAGGTGGATCCCGACGCGCCGCTACAGATGCTGGTCACCAGCATCGATTATGACGCGCATCGGGGCATCACGGCCATCGGGCGTGTCACCGCCGGGCGCATTGCCGCCGGCCAGCCGCTGGCCCGCATCACGCGCCAGGGCACAATCGTGGCCGAGCGCGCCCGCTACCTGCAGGTGCACGAGGGCCTCGAGCGGGTCGATGTAGACGTCGTGGCAGCGGGCGAGATCGCGGTAATCATGGGTTTGGAGGACATTGCCATCGGCGAGACCCTGGCGGATCCCGAGGCGCCTCAGGCACTGCCGCTGATCCATGTCGAGGAGCCCACCGTGCGCATGACATTCGGCGTCAACCTTTCGCCCCTGTACGGCACCGAAGGGCGCTGGGGTACCTCGCGACGCCTGCGGTCACGCCTGTTCGAGGAGCTGCGCCACGATATGGCGCTGCGGGTGGCCGAAACAGACAGCCCCGATCTGTTCGAGGTCTCGGGACGGGGCGAGCTGCACCTGGCCATCCTGATCGAGACCATGCGCCGCGAGGGGTACGAGTTCCAGGTGTCACGGCCCACGGTCCTGATGCGCCATGATGAGGATGACAACCTGCTGGAGCCCTTTGAGGAGGTTCATATCGAGACGACGCCCGAGGCTGTGGGGGCTGTCGTCGAGATGCTGGGCGCGCGCCGCGGACAGATGTTGGGCATGACTGCCAAAGAAGATGGCGCCGTGCATCTGAGCTATCTAGCGCCCACCCGGGGCCTGCTGGGCCTGCGCTATCATCTGCTCACCGCCACCCGGGGTCTGGGTGTCATGAACAGTCTGTTCCATGGATACCTGGCCTATGCAGGCGAGATCCCCTCGCGGGTCAGCGGCTCCCTGGTCGCCTCAGAGGCGGGACAGGCGACCACCTTTGGCCTCAAGAATGCCGAGGAACGGGGGACGCTGTTCATCACGCCCGGCACGACGGTGTACGAGGGGATGGTGGTGGGCGAGAACCAGCGCCCCACCGACGTGGCCGTCAATGTCGTCAAGCGCAAGCACCTGACCAATATGCGCCAGTCGACCCGCGACATCGAGGTACGGCTCAACGCGCCTCGCGAGATGAGCCTGGACGAGGCCATCGAGTACCTGTCGGACGACGAGCTGCTGGAGGTCACGCCGCTCAATTTCCGCATCCGCAAGGCGACACTGGACACCCACGAGCGCAATCGGGAGCGCAAACGCGCCAAGCTGGCCATGGGCTGAGGCGATATGGAAGGCAGAGAGGGCTCTTGCGGGGAAACTCGCAGGGGCCCTCTTTTCGTATCTTGCAGGCAGGCGACATTGAAGCTCGCGTAGGGGCAAAGCTAGGCGCATGAGTGCGCACTGTGCCCACGTTATCAAGATTCGCTGCATGGCGCTCTAACATTTCGTGTACTGACCTGGCACAGGCCGCCACGGCAATGTCAAAGTCAGGATCATGTGTCATCACACCTTGCATGAAGCGCGGTCGAATTTCACGAGGGTGAACACACGGTTGACCCCTGCCAAAAAAACGTAGTAAACAGCATAAAAGTGGGGGCAAAGCTCGTCTTTGTCCAAAGTGAGTGCGAATCGGTATACACCGCTTTTCCATAATCACGACTTTGTCATCACCGTGCACTGGCCGCTTCTGCCCCTTTACAAAATCGCCTCTCCGGGTTACCATTTTCCTTATCCCGGCAACGTACCATAGCAGGCGGAGCCTGCGCTCCACATGGGAGGAGAGTGCGGTGAAACAAAAGCGTCGATCCTGGTTGGGTTTGCTCCTGCTGATGGTGCTGGTGGCGCTGCCCGCCGGCTGCGCGCGCGATACCGTCGTCGGCACCGAGCGGCGCCCCATTCAGCTCTACTTTGTGCCCTCGGTCGAGGTGGCTGTCATTATCGAGAGTGGCGAGGCCATCGCCGAGTTCCTCGAGGCACAGACCGGCTATGCCTTTGAGGTCAGGGTGCCCACCACCTACAGCGCCGTCGTCGAAGAGATGGGCGCGTCGGATGACGACGTCATGGCCTTTATCCCCGCCATGGGCTATGTGCTGGCTGCCGACCGCTATGGCGCCGATGTGGCCCTGGCGACCGTACGCTATGGTTGGGGCTTTTACTGGGCCCAGTACCTCGTCGCCTGCGACAGCGACATCACATCGCTGCAGCAGCTCAACGGCAGGAGCTGGGCCTATCCCGATACCAGCTCTACCTCGGGCTACCTGGTGCCAGCGTCCTATTTCGTCAAGCATGGGATCGAGCCGGGAGCGCGCGTCGTGGCCGGGGGACACCCCCAGTCTGTGATGGCGGTCTATGAGGGCCAGGCCGACTTTGCCACCACATTCTATAGCCCTCCCGGGGAAGAGGGTGAGTGGCAGCTCGGCCATCCACCCCAGCCTGCGGGCGAAATCGAGATCGAGGAGGACCGGGGCGCTGTACGCGGCTATGTGGGGGGCATGCGCATCCGTGACGCGCGCACGGGCATCCTGGGTGTGTACCAGGATGTGCTGGAAAGGGTCTGCATCCTTGACATCTCGGACCCCATCCCTAACGACACGGTCAGCTTTGGCGCGGGCTTTCCCGCCGAGGCCAGGGAGAGGATCGTGCAGGCGCTGCTCGACTATGCCGAGACCGAAGAGGGGCTGGCCGTCCTCAGCAACGACGAGTTCTATGATATCACCGGGTTCACCCGCGTGGACGACTCGCTGTTCGACCCGATCCGCGACATGATCCAGGGCCTGGGGCTGCAAGAGGAAGACATCCTGCAATAGATTCTACGGTGAGGAGAGCATTGTGCTCGAGATCCGACACCTGACCAAGGTCTATGAGGGGGGTGTACGTGCCCTGGAGGATGTCAGCCTGACCGTCGATGAGGGCGAGTTCCTCGTGGTCATCGGCCTGAGCGGGTCGGGCAAGTCCACGCTGATGCGCTGCATCAACCGCCTGGTCGAGCCCACCGGGGGGCAGGTGCTCTATCGGGGAATCGACGTCACCGCGGCGTCGCCCGAGGAGCTGCGGCGCATCCGGCGGCGTATCGCGATGGTGTTCCAGCATTTCAACCTGGTACGGCGCTCCACGGTCCTGACCAACGTGCTCTCGGGCCGGTTGGGCTACGTCAACCCCTGGGCGAGCCTGCTGCACCGGTTCCCGCCGCAAGAGGTGCAGCGGGCGATGCAGAACCTGGAGCGGGTGGGCATCGCCGAAAAGGCCTATGCCCGCGCCGATACGCTGAGCGGCGGCCAGCAGCAGCGTGTGGGCATCGCCCGCGCCCTCATGCAAGAACCCGAGCTGATCCTGGCCGACGAGCCGGTCTCCGCCCTGGATCCCGCCACCTCCCACGGGGTGCTGCGGCACCTGGAGGCCATCAACCGTGACGACGGCATCACGGTAATCTGCAACCTGCACTTTCTCGACCTGGCGCGACGCTATGGCACGCGCATTGTGGCCCTCAAGGAGGGGCGGCTGATCTTTGACGGCAAGCCGGCCGAGGTCGATCGAGGCTGGTTCCGCGAGATCTATGGGCAGGAGGCCGAAGAGGTGGGCGTTTCATGAGGTGGGGCGCCATGCGTTGCCTATACGGGTCGGGCTGGAGCGTGCGGCTCAAGGCCCTGGCCGTGGACTGGCTCATCTGGACCTATCTGCCTGCGGCCGCGCTCTACTACTTTCGGGGGGCCATCGCCGGCCTCCCCTATGGCCGCTGGCTCTATGGGGCCAGCATCCCGGTGGGCCTGCTCATGGCGATCCTGTTGCAGGCTTTGGGGACCAGCGTGGGCGAAAGAGTGGCCGGCCTGGTGAGCGAGGTGCCCGCCGACACGGTCGGGTTCGCGCTACGCCGGCCCTGGTATCGCACGCAGGTTGGCCTGACGGTAGCCCTGGTCTGTCTGATCACCCTTGTCTTGGGCTGGCGCATCACGCAGATCAACCTCTACAATGTGTTCACCCGGGCAGATCGCATGGCCAACATGACCGACCGACTGCTGCGGCCCTACTGGCCTGCGCTGGGCGCCCTGGTCGAAAAGATGATCGAGACGATCTTTTTGGCTCTGATGGCCACGGTCATCGCCATCCCCATTGCCATCCTGGTGAGCTTTTTCGCCGCTCGCAACCTCATGCACCGCGTCACAGCGCCCTACGGCACGTTGGCCGTGGGCTTTGTGTTTGCCGTGGGGGGTGCCTGGCTGGCCTCGCGCCTGGTGGATTGGGCGTTGGCGCCCCTGGCAGCGACGGCCATTGATGTCGTGCTGGTACGGGGGGTGTCCAAGCCGCTGCTGATGCTGGTGGGCCTCGTGGCGGGCGCGATCCTGGGGGGCAGGACCATGCGGCACCTGATCGAGAGCGGTCGCCATGGGGCCACACACGGGGCGGTGGTGCTGGTGACGGCGGTGCTGGGTGCGATGGCGGCCTATGTGCTGTCGTCCTTTGTGGCCATGGTGGGCTATGCCGCCTCGTGGGCCATCTTTGTGCGCGAGCTGTCGCCCTGGCCGTATGTCGTACTGGCCGTGGGCGCCGTCGCCGGGACGGGCGTGGGCTGGCGCAAGAGCGCGGGGGATAGCTTTCCTCTGGGGCAGGTGGTCTATACCGTCGTCCGGTTCATCCTGAACGCCACCCGTTCCATCGAGCCGTTTGTGTGGGCGCTCGTGTTCGTCACCTGGTTCCGTCTGGGGCCCTTTCCTGGCATGGTGGCCTTGATGGTGCACTCTATCGCGTCTCTGGGCAAACTCTACTCGGAGCAGATCGAGAGCATCGAGAGCGGCCCGTTGGAGGCCGTGCGTGCCACGGGCGCCAATGAGCTACAGACGGTGGTCTATGCTGTGGTACCCCAGATCGTGCCGCCGTTCATCGCGTTCACCATCTATCGGTGGGACATCAATGTGCGCATGAGCACCATCATTGGGCTGGTGGGCGGCGGTGGCATCGGCCAGCTTCTCTTCCAGTACCAGAACTTGGGCCAGTGGCGCAGTGTGAGCGTGGCCGTGATCCTGATCGTGGCGGTGGTCATGACGCTGGACTATTTGAGCGCACGGGTGCGCGAGCGCATCATCTAGGGGTTTGGGGCGGGGCCATCTGTTCCTTGCCTAGCATCGACAGACTGCGGTATGATCTGGTACAGACATTGACCGTAATGGCTTGCTCACAGCAAGGAGGCTGACCATGTACTATGGAGCTGACTATTATCCGGAACACTGGCCCCAGGAGCGCTGGGCGCAGGACGCGCAGATGATGCGCGAGGCAGGGTTCAACGTCGTGCGCATGGCCGAGTTCGCCTGGACACGCATGGAGCCCCGCGAGGGCGAGCTCAATTTCGACTGGCTGGATGAGGCCATCGCCCTTATGGCGGAGCACGGCATCGAGTCGGTGCTGGGCACTCCGACGGCGGCGCCGCCAGCGTGGATCATGCACGCCTATCCCGAGGCGGCGCTGGTGACCGAGGATGGCCGCATGATGACCTATGGCAGTCGCCGCACCTATTGTCCCACGAGCGGCGTGTATCGCCTGCACAGCCAGCGCATCGTGGCAGCCATGGCCGAGCATTTTGCCGACAACGCCAATGTGATCGCCTGGCAGATCGACAACGAGTTTGGCGGGCGCTGTTACTGTGCCGACTGCCAGGCCGGGTTCCAGCACTGGCTGCGCGAGCGCTATGGCACGCTGGAGGCGCTCAATGCCGCCTGGGGCACCGAGTTCTGGAGCCACCTCTATACGGCATGGGAGCAGATCCCGCTGCCCTGGGAGGCGACGCGGTTGCATAACCCGTCGCTGGCGCTGAACTATCGCCGTTTCATGTCGGATACCTATGCCGACTATCAGCGGCTGCAGATCGAGATTTTGCGCGAGCTGGCCCCCGATCAACCCATCTCCCACAACCTGATGGGATTTGGCTATCCGAACCTCGACTATTTCGACCTGGCTGCCGACCTGGATTTCGTCACCTGGGACAACTATCCCCGCTTCATGGGCACGCCCAATCTGTCGAACCGGGGCCTGGCCCACGACACCATGCGCGGGCTCAAGGACAAGCCCTTTTGGGTGATGGAGCAGCAGGGCGGGCCCACGGGCAATGCGGTGGTCAATGCCACGCCGCGTCCGGGCGAGATCCCCTTTTGGTCGTGGCAGGCCATTGCCCATGGCGCCGATGGCATCGTGTTCTTTCGCTGGCGCACGGCCCGCTTTGGCGCCGAGGAATACTGGCACGGCATCCTGGATCACCACGGCATCCCGGGCCGCCGCTACCGCGAGGTCAAGGAGATGGGCGAGGCCCTGGAGCGCATCGGCGACAAGTTGGATGGTAGCCGGGTGGCGGGCGACGTGGCCATGCTGCTCTCGTATGACTCGCGCTTTGCCTTTCAGAACCAGCCCCACAACCCGCACTTGGACTATCCCGACATCTTTCAGAGGCTGTACCGCTCGGTGTGGGAGCGCAACCTGGGTGTCCAGATCGTCTCGCCCGAGGCGGACCTAGACGGGTTCCAGCTGGTGATCGCGCCGCTGCTGTATGTCATGGACGAGGATGTCGCCCAGCGGCTGCGCAACTATGTCAGCAACGGAGGTACGCTGGTGGTCACCTGTCGCACCGGCGTCACCGACATGGACAATGTGATCGTAGACGCCAAGCTGCCCGGCCTATTGGCAGAAGTTTTCGGCGTCACCGTCGAAGAGTATGACTCGCTGGAGGATGGCCGTACTGTGACCCTCAAGGGCGCGGGCGAGCTGTCCCATGCCGGGGGCGCCGGCCTGGCCTGGGCGGACGTTCTGGCGCCAGAGGGCGCCGAGGTGCTGGCCCGCTACGACGCCGACTATTACGCCGGCGAGCCGGCCGTGACGGTCAATCGCTTTGGTGACGGCCTGGCGGTCTACCTGGGCACCGTGCCCGATGCCGAGATGGCCGAGGCGCTAATGGCCTGGCTGGCCGAGACGACCGGCGTGCAGAGCGCGATCCTGGCCCCCGCCGGTGTCGAGGTCACCGAGCGCGTCTCGGACGAGGGGCGGTTCCTCTTTCTGCTGAACGGTACGGCCCAAGAGCAGGTGGTGGATCTGGGAGAAGGTGGCGAGGAGCTGACCCGCGGCGAGGGCGTGTCGGGCGAGATCACACTCGAGCCTCTGGGCGTGCGGGTGATACAGCGCGCGTCCTGATCGACTCGGCCTATGCCGACAGGCTGCGTTGGAGGCAGGCGCACGTCATTGTGGCCTGCCTCCTGCAAGGTGTTGTCAGAGTTGACGCGGGCCGTGGTCAGCCCGACTTGTAATGCTCGCG
>SLPC01000211.1 GCA_007132185.1 Anaerolineae bacterium
CCAGCTACTTTCCCTGGCTGGTGCTGAACCTGGTGGCCTACTGCGTGTTGATCCAATTCCTCAAGGTGTGGTACATACGACGCTTTGGCACCTGGCTCTAGCGCGCCACACATCGAGTGAGCTAGCATGCAAGGGACGCGGACAGTCGTCGATAGTGCTGTCCGCGTGCGCTCCCGTTAGCGATGCCTACGATGCGGGCTTGATGTTCTGGTTCAGCCGGAAAAAGTTGTCCGGATCGTACTTGCGCTTGAGCTCGGCCAGCCGGGCATAGCTGGCGCCAAAGGCGGCCTCCATCATGGCGTCGCCTTCTTCCTGAAAGCCCTGAAAGTTGAGATAACGGCCCCCATCGGAGAACTCTTCCATGCTTTCGATCAGGTCGCGCACCCACTGGATATTGACCTGGTCATCGGCGGGGTCGGCCCAGTTGGCCTCTGGGTTGAGCACGTAGGCGGCCTCACGCCCGAAAAAGGCCGTGGCGTCCTTGGGGACACGCTTGACGGCGCCGCCCAGGGGCCACAGGTCCACCGTGCTACGCTGCGAAGGCTGCTTGCGGGTGTGCTCCAGGAGGCGATCGATCCCTGCATCCGTGAGCTCCATCAGATTGGTGGACTTCCAATAGTAGCGCGACCCGTCTGGATAGTCGGCGTCAAAGAGACGCTGTACCTCCACATATTCCATCGGCCCGCTTATATCCATCAGCGGCTCGGCAATCCCACGCAGGGGCGCCATCGCCCGCTCGCCATCTCCCGCGAGCCCGGCATACAAGCCCGCCAAGGCCGTAAAGGCGGTGCCCTGGAGCTCCTCGGGGAATTCGGATCCCTCGGGAAACATGCCCAGATCGGCCAGCAGGGTGACTCTGTCGGGCGCCTGGGCAACAAAATCGCGAAAGGCGCGTAGGACCTCGCGATCGTTCTCGGCGGAATAAAAGACCATCATGAAAAACACGTCGGGTCCTACCGGGTAGGCTTGATAGGTGAACTTGGTCACCACGCCAAAGTTGCCGCCCCCGCCCTGCAGGCCCCACAGTAGATCCGCATTGCTGTCTTTGTTGGCTATCACCACTTGCCCGTCAGCGGTCACCATTTCGGCTTCCAGAAGGCTATCGACGGTCAGCCCATACCTGTTGCGTAACCAGCCCAAGCCTCCAACCAAGGTAAGCCCGGCGATGCCCGTCTTGGAGACGACGCCCAGCGGCACCGCCAGGCCACGCTCCTGGCTAGCCGCATCCACATCACCGAGGGTGGCGCCGCCCTGGGCTTGCACCGTACGATAGTCAGCATCCACAGATACCTCTCGCATCGGGGATAGATCAATGACCAGGGCGCCATCCTGGGTGCCGTGGCCGGCCACGTTGTGGCCTCCACCGCGCACCGCCGTGAGCAGGTTGTGCTGGCGGGCAAAGCGCACCGCCCGCACCACGTCGTCGGTATCAGCACAGCGCACGATCAGCGCCGGATAGCGGTCGATCATCCCGTTCCACACCTTGCGCGCCTGCTCATAGCCCTCGTCGGTGGGGCGGATGAGTTCGCCCTGCAGGTCGTCATCCAGCTCCTGGAGGGCCTCTTCCTCAAGGCTAGTGTCTGCACCATCTATCTGTATTGCTTCAAGCATCGCAATAACCTCCCTACACAGTTTGACCACAATCTGGTTTCCCTGTTATTGTAACATAAAGAAGCGGCTGTGGCCGGCGAGTTCCATCGGCGACCATGTCTTATCTCGGTACATCGAAATTGACATGGCTGCCTCTGTGTGCTACCTTTAGCCATCTTGAGGGAGGCAGCGATCGTGCGCAACGATTCGATCGGTATGGCATCATCAGAGCATTGGGTCCGGGGACATCAAGTCCCTGATTCTGGCTGTGCTGCCTTCTCCGGCGCATTTGGATTCTACTTTTATTATCCCCGCTACCAAGCGGGGATTTGCGCGCCACAGGAAAGGGAGAACTAGGCAACTCCCGAAAGACCTCAAAAAGGTTACCCAGAGCGTGGAGCGCAGACTCCACGCTCTTTTTTGTTGGCAGGCTCGCCAGAAAGGACGCAACCATGCCCGTGCGAGGAATCCGAGGGGCCACCACCGTCGAGCTCAACCGTCGCGAGGCCATCCTGGACGCTACCCGCGCCCTGTTGCAAGAGATGGTCTCGGCCAACCAGGTTGCCACCGATGACCTGGTCAGCGCCTATTTCACCGTGACAGGCGATCTGAACGCGGCCTTTCCCGCCGAGGCCGCCCGACAACTGGGCTGGCAGCATGTGCCGCTGCTCAACGGCTGCGAGATCCCCGTGCCCGGCAGTCTCAAGCGCTGCATCCGCGTGCTGCTCTGGTGGAACACCGACCTACCCGCTATGTCGATACGGCACATCTACCAGGGCGAGGCCGTCAACCTGCGACCCGATCTGATCAGCAAACCCCATTCCGATAAGGAGAACACGAAATGATCGTCATTATGCGCAGTCATGCGCCCCAAGAACAGGTTCAGGCTGTCATCGACAGGGTACACGAGCTGGGGTTCAGGCCCCACGTGTCGACCGGTGAAGAGCGCACCGTCATCGGCATCATCGGCGATGAACGTCACCTCCAGGAGGATGCGTTCGAGATCATCGAGGGCGTCGAGCGGGTGGTGCGCGTCCTCAAGCCGTTCAAGATCGCCAGTCGCGACTTTCACCCCGAGAACACTGTCATCCCGATCAATGGCTGCCGCATCGGGAGCAAGCAGGTGATCTTGATGGCGGGCCCCTGCTCGGTGGAAAGCCGCGATCAGGTCTTTGAGGCGGCAGAGGCCTTCAAAGAGGCCGGCGGCCATATCTTTCGAGCCGGCGCTTTCAAGCCACGTACCTCGCCCTATAGCTTTCGCGGGCTGGGTGAGCAGGGGCTCTGCCTGCTGGCCGAGGTCAAGTCCGCCTTTGGGCTGGCCATCGTCACCGAGGTGATGGCGCCGGAGCAGGTGCCCATGGTGGCCGGTGTGGCCGACATCCTGCAGATCGGGACCCGCAACATGCAGAACTATAACCTGCTGGACGCCGTGGGCCGCATCGACAAGCCGGTGTTGCTGAAACGTGGTATGATGTCTACCATGGAAGAGTTGTTGATGTCTGCCGAGTATATCCTGTCCAGCGGCAATGAGCGCGTCATGCTCTGCGAGCGGGGCATCCGCACCTTTGAGACCTATACTCGCAATACGCTGGATCTCAGCGCGGTGCCGGTGCTCAAGGAGTTGACCCACCTGCCTATTCTGGTGGACCCCAGCCATGCCTGCGGTAAGGCGGCCTGGATCAACGCCCTCAGCCGGGCGGCGATTGCCTCGGGCGCCGATGGGCTGCTGGTCGAGATGCACCCGCATCCCGAGGTCGCCATCTCGGACGGCGCGCAACAGATCTCGCCCCAGGCGTTTCGTGAGCTAATGGCGGATCTCGAGCGAGTCGCCGAGGCCGTGGACCGCTCGTTGTAGGAGACGACTGTATGCAATTGTCTCGGGCGCGCGTGGCCATCGATGGTCTGGGGCTCATGGGGGGTTCGCTGGCGGCAGCGCTGCGCGCCCAGGATGCCTGCCGTGAAGTGATCGGCGTGGCCCGCCGGGAGAGCAGCCTGAGCATGGCCATGACCCTGCGCATGATCCATCGGGGCACCACCGATCTGCGCGAGGGCGTCTCGGAGGCCGATCTGGTGGTGCTGTGCACGCCCGTGGGGGACATCCTGGCCAAGCTAGGCGTGATTGGGCCCTGGCTCAAGAAAGGATGTGTGGTGCTGGACGTGGGCAGCACCAAGTCGGCCATCTGTCAGGCCATGGAGCGCCTGCCCGAGGGGGTGCAGCCCATCGGCGGGCACCCCATGTGTGGCAAAGAGGCCTCGGGGCTGTCGATGGCCGAGCCGACTCTGTATCGCGATCGGGTGTTCGTGCTGGCGCCTCTGGAGCGTACGGCGCCCGAGGCGGTGGCCCTGGCCGAGGAGCTGGTGCGCGCCATCGGCGCTCGCCCGCTCTACCTGGAGCCCGAGCGCCACGACCGCATCGTGGCCGCCATCAGCCACCTGCCCTACCTGCTGGCCGTGACGCTGGTGAACTCCGCCGAGCAACTGGATCGCCAGGACGGTGATCGCCAGGATGCCATGCTTTGGGCCCTGGCCGCCAGTGGGTTTGGTGATACTAGCCGTGTGGCCGCCAGCAGCATCCCGATGATGGCCGACATTCTGCACACCAACCGCGCTCCCATTCTGGAGGCCGCACGGGTGGCCCAGGCGGAGCTGGCCCGCATGATCGACCTGCTGCAAGAGGACGACATAGAGGCGCTCCTGCCGCTGCTCAGCGCGGCGCGAGACCGCCGCCGGGGGATGAACCGATGAATCTGACGCTGCAACCAGCTACCCAGCTCCAAGGGCGCGTGACCGTGCCGGGCGACAAATCGATTACCCATCGCGCGCTGCTTCTTGGGGGGCTATCGAACGGCCCGTCGCGCATCGATGGTTTTCTCGACAGCGGCGACTGCCGTGCCACCCTGGGCTGCCTGCAGGCGCTGGGCGTCGAGATCGAGCGCCCCGGCGCTGAAACGCTGCTGGTCAGGGGCCGTGGGCTGCATGGCTGGCGCGAGCCCGAGGATGTGCTGGACTGTGTCCGATCGGGCACTACCATGCGGCTGATGGCGGGCCTGCTGGCGGGCCGACCGATGTACAGCGTGCTGCGCGCCGAGGCCCAGCTCCGCCGCCGGCCCATGGATCGGGTGATTACACCGCTGACGGCAATGGGCGCCCAGATCGCGGCGCGGGATGGCAACCGGCTGCCGCCCATGACGATTGTCGGCCAGTCTCTCCAGGGCGCCGATCACACGCTGCCTGTGGCCAGCGCCCAGGTCAAATCGTGCCTGCTGCTGGCAGGCCTGTATGCAGAGGGGACCACGACGGTACGGGAGTCGGGCCCCTCTCGCGACCATACCGAGCGGATGCTGCGCGGGCGCGGCGTTCTTGTCGCGAGCGAGGGCCTGGTTCACAGCGTCACCGGGCCCATCCAGCATCTGGATGCGTTGGACGTGCAGGTGCCAGGCGACTTTTCCTCGGCGGCCTATCTGATCGTGGCGGCCCTGCTGGTGTCCGGCAGCGAGATCGTTGTCGGGAACGTGGGCGTGAACCCGACCCGCACCGGCCTGCTGGATGCCCTGCGGGCTATGGGCGCCCTCATCGAGCTGGAGAACGAGCGCGACGAGGGCGGCGAGCCCGTGGCAGACCTGCGCGTCCGCACAGCCGAGCTGCGGGGGACCGCCATTGGCGGTGAGGTGGTGCCGCGCATGATCGACGAGTTTCCGATCCTGGCGCTGGCCGCCACCCAGGCCCAGGGTGAGACCCGGGTCCGCGACGCCGCCGAGCTGCGCGTCAAAGAGACCGATCGGGTGGCCACCACGGTAGAGGCCCTGCGTGCCCTGGGCGCCCAGATCGAGGCAGCGCCCGACGGGTTCACTGTCCTGGGGCCCACGCCGCTCAGGGGCGCCGCCGTGGACGGGGCCGGCGACCACCGCCTGGCCATGACCCTGGCCGTGGCGGGTCTGATCGCCCGGGGCGGGACCACGGTGCTGGGGGCCGAGTGCATCGCCGACTCGTTCCCCGGCTTTGGCGAGACGCTCGGCCAGATCGCAGGAGGTGCACAATGATGATGCAGAACACGTCCCTACCTCAACTCTCCATCACGGGCCACACGCAGTTGGTGGGGCTCCTGGGCTGGCCCGTGGAGCACAGCATCTCGCCCCCCATGCACAACGCCGCTTTTGCGTCTTTGGGCATGGACTGGTGTTATCTGCCCTTTGCTGTGCGCCCCGAGGCGCTGGCCGAGGCCCTGCCGGGGGCGCGCGCCCTTGGCCTGCGGGGCCTCAACGCCACGGTGCCTCACAAGCAGGCGCTGCTCTCCCTGGTGGACGAGCTCACCCCCGAGGCCCGGGCCATCGGCGCCGTGAACACCCTCCTCTTTGGTGACAGGATGGTGGGCCACAACACCGACGCCGCCGGGTTCATGCGGGCCCTGCGGGAGACCGGCTTTCGCCCCGAGGGCTGTCGCGCCCTGGTGCTGGGCGCGGGCGGCGCGGCGCGGGCCGTGAGCTATGGCCTGGCCAACGCGGGCGCCCGCATCACGCTGCTCAACCGCACCCCCGAACGCGCCATTGCGCTGGCGGCGGATCTGCAGGCCGCTATCCCCGGGGCCGACGTGAGGGCGGCCCCTCTGCCCCAGATGCAGATCGGGCTCTTGGCCGCCAAAGCGGACCTGATAGTCAATGCCACCTCGGTGGGTATGTGGCCCCACACTGACGCTATGCCCTGGCCCGAAGGGTTGCCCTTTCCCGAGAGAGCTTTGCTGTTCGACCTGATCTATAACCCGCCCGAGACGCGGCTGATGGCCCAGGCCCGCGCCCAGGGCGCCCGCGCCGAGAACGGGCTGATGATGCTGGTGCACCAGGGCGCCGAGGCATTCCGGCTGTGGACCGGCGTCGAGCCGCCCGTGGATATCATGCAGGCGGCCTGCTTGCGGGCGATCCGCTTGCCGCACTGAGAGGAGAAAGCGATGTTGCGCATTCTGACGGCCGGTGAGTCCCATGGACCTGCTCTGGTCAGCCTGATCGAGGGCCTGCCCGCAGGGTTGGACCTGGATATCGACACCATCAATCGCGAGTTGGCGAGGCGCCAAAAGGGCTATGGTCGGGGCGATCGTCAGCAAATCGAGCGCGACCGGGTGCGCATTCTCGGCGGCGCCGTGCACGGGCAGACCATTGGCGCGCCGCTGGCGATGATGGTCCCCAACCGCGATTACGAGAACTGGCGCGACCTCGATGTCCCCGCTTGGACACGCCCCCGCCCGGGGCACGCCGATCTGGAGGGCGCCATCAAGTACGGGCTGGACGACATGCGCCTGGTGGCCGAGCGGGCCAGCGCCCGTACGACGGCGGCGCTCGTGGCGGCCGGTGGCGTCGCCAAGCTCCTCTTGGGGGCCGTAGGCATCGTCGTTGGCAGCTATGTCGAGTCCATCGGCGATGTGACCATGAGCGAGGCCGACATGCCCGATGGTGGGCGCGATACCAAGCTGGATCTGGCAGCGCGTTGCCGCCTGGCGCAGGACTCGGACGTCTCCTGCCCCGATCCGGATGCGTCTGCGCGTATGCGGGCCGCTATCGATGCCGCCAAAGAGGCGGGCGAGTCGCTGGGCGGCATCATCGTCGTGGGCGCCTGGGGCCTGATGCCGGGTCTGGGCAGCCATGTCCAGTGGGACCGGCGCCTGGATGCCAGGTTGGCGCAGGCCCTGATCGGCATTCAGGCCATCAAGGGCGTCGAGATCGGCCCTGCCTTTGCGAACACCCGTCTGCCGGGCACCCAGGTACACGACGCGCTGTATGCCGGCCTGATCCGGCGCACCAACCGGGCGGGCGGCGTCGAGGGCGGCATGACCAACGGTGAGACCCTCTGGCTGCGCGCTGCCATGAAGCCGATCCCCACGACGGTCACGCCCATCCCGACGGTGGATCTGGCCACGGGCGAGGAGACCGGGACGGAATACCAGCGCTCGGATGTGTGTGCGGTGCCTGCCGCCGCCATTGTGACCGAGGCCATGGTCGCCTGGGTGCTGGCCGATGCCCTGCTGGAGCGTTATGGGGCGGATACGATGGCCGCCCTTGTGAGGAGAGTCCAAGATGAGCGAGCCACGTAACCTGATCATCACCGGCTTTATGGGCACGGGCAAGACCACCGTCGCCGAGCGCGTGGCCGAGCGCATCGGGCGCCCCTTTGTGGACATGGACGATGTCATCGTCTTGCGGGCCGGCCGCACCATTCCCGAGATCTTTGGCCAGTTTGGCGAGAACACCTTTCGCCAGATCGAGCGCGGTCTGTGCGAGGAGTTGAGCATACGCAGGGGGCTGGTGATCGCCACGGGGGGCGGCTGCCTGGTGGATGCCAGCAACCGCGATCTGTTGATGCAGAATGGCCTGGTCATCTGTCTGGATTGCGAGGCCGAACGCCTCGTCCAGCGGCTCCAGGGCGATCAGGGTCGTCCCATGCTGTGGGGGGACTCGCCTGAGCAACGCGTGCGCGATCTCCTGGCCCAGCGCTACGCGGCCTACCATCGCATCCCCCATCACATCGATACGACCAACCGCACTGTGGATCAGGTGGTGGATGAGGTGGTATGGCTTTTTGGGGCCAGACCCGAGGCGTGGCGCGTGCGCACCCCCACCG
>SLPC01000177.1 GCA_007132185.1 Anaerolineae bacterium
CATTATGGCGCTCGTCGGTCGTTGGGTTCAGATGGTGAGGGGCGGCGCAGGCGGCCAGGTCGTGCTCTATGGAGCCATTCAGCCCTCTGAGTTTGCCAAGATTGGCGCCATCGTCTATATCGCCATCTGGCTGGAGGCCAACCGAGAGCGGTTGCGCAGCTTTAGCATGGGGACGTGGCCCTTTGCGTTGCTGCTGGGCTTTATGGCGGGTTTGATTGCTATGCAGCCCGATTTCTCCACGGCCATTCTGCTTGTGGCGACGGCTGGCGCGGTGTTCTTTGTAGCTGGTGCAGACATGAAGCATTTCATGCTCCTGCTGCTGGCCGGTGCACTGTTTACGGTGATTTCTGTGATGTTCCTGGGCTATGGCAGCGATCGCTTGGAGATCTGGCTCGCCGGCCCCATGAGCGACCCGTTGGACAAGGGCTATCAGATGATACAGGCGTTGCGGGCCCTCTCCTCGGGAGGCTTTATGGGCGTAGGGTTGGGGCAGAGCGGGCAAAAGATGTATCTCAGCCGCTATACACACACCGACTTTATCTACTCGATTCTGGCTGAGGAATTTGGCTTTGTGGGCGCGGTCGCCGTCATTGCCTTGTACGGGCTCTGGCTCTGGCGCGGCTTTGAGATCGCCAAGCGGGCGCCGGACATGTATGGACGCTTGTTGGCTGTCGGCATCGTTTCTTGGGTGGTGTTCCAGGCTATTCTGAGCATCGCCGTCGCGACTAACTCGACCCCGGTGACGGGCACGGTGCTCCCGTTCATCAGCTATGGCGGCTCTTCGCTGGTAACCACACTGGCATCGGTGGGCATTCTGCTCAATATCTCGCGAGCGGGCCCGCAAGGGCCTGCGGGGGGCTCACGATGAAGGTGCTGTTCACGGGGGGCGGCACTGGCGGGCACATCTATCCGGCCCTGGCGGTGATCGAGAGGCTGCAGACTGATCCCGCCTACGGGATCGCCGCCGACGGCATCGCCTGGGTGGGCCGCGATGAGGGCATGGAGCGGGACATCATCGGGCGTCAGGGGCTTGCGTATTTCCCCATCGCCACAGGCGCGCTGCGTGGGCGTGGGATGTGGGGCATGGGGCAGAGCCTGGTACGGGTGGTCCCTGGGATAGGGCAGGGGCTGCGGCTGCTACGCGAGTTTGACGCATCGGCAGTATTCGCCACGGGGGGCTATGTGACGGCGCCTCTGGTCATGGCGGCCTGGTTGGCCAGGGTGCCTGTGCTGATCTACCTGCCCGACATGGAGCCGGGCCTGGCGGTGCGCTTTCTGTCCCGTCTGGCGCGCAAGATCGGGGTGACGGTTGACCAGGTGGCGACCCACTTTGACAGCGCCAAGGTCACGGTGACCGGCTATCCCGTGCGACGCGCTTTATTTGACGTAACCAGGCAAGCGGGCCGGCAGACACTGGGTCTTGAGAACGATCGTCCCGTGCTGCTGGTTCTGGGGGGCAGTAGCGGCGCCCATTCGATCAACATGGCGGTCAGCCGCGACCTGGAACGTGTGCTGGCGTCGGCGCAACTGGTCCACATCAGTGGTACGCCCGATTACGAGATGCTGGCCGCGCGGCGGAGCCAGCTTCCCGAGCCGCTAAAAGCCCAGTATCATCTGGCAGCCTACTTGCATGACGAAATGGCCGATGCTCTGGCGGCGGCCGATCTGGTGGTAGCGCGGGCGGGGGCTGCCACACTGGGCGAGTTCCCGGTCGTGGGGTTACCTTCGGTGCTGGTGCCCTATCCTCATGCGGGGCAGCATCAGCAACGCAATGCTGATTATCTGGCCGAGCGTGGCGCCGCGGTGGTGCTGGAGGACGGCGCCCTGGCGGACCGCTTCGCCGAGACGGTTACGACCCTGCTGGGGGATCCGCAGCGCCTGAGCGACATGTCAAAAGCTGCGCGGCGCCTTTCGACAGGCGATGGGGCGCAGCGCCTGGCAGAGCTTTTGGTCGAGCTGGCGAGAGGAACGTGTCATGGGTGATGTGGTAACTCTTGTTCTGAACCAGCACCTGGCGATGAGCCTCATCCTGGGCGTCTTTGGGATCATGGGGCTGATTCGTGGCGTGCGCCGCGAGCTGTACGTGTCGGCAGCCATTGCCGTCGCCATGGTTTTGGTGAACGTCTTTGGTAGTGGGCTGGTCCACCCTGTGAACCGCTCTTACCGCATGATGCGGTTCGTGCAGCAAGGGGGGCTGAGCGCTCAAGATCCTGCCACGCTGCAAGAGATCAGCGCCCAGTCAGACCTGATCGACTCGCCTCGCGCCGAGGACAGATTCAAAGCCATAGTGTTTGGCTTTATCATCTTGCTCGGCTACCTGGTGGGGGAGCGTTTTGGGGGGTTCGTTTTTGGCCTCGTATCCCGTTTGCTGGGGTTCCTTGTGGGAATATTCAACGGATTTGCTCTCACCTATTTTCTGCTGCCCATCGTCTTTCCCGAGCCGCTGGCGTTGATTGAGGTTCCCACGGGCGAGGTACAAGAGACGATCGTCAGGCCCGAGCTTTTTGTCCAGATGGCTATCCTGTTCATCTTTGTTATGATCGCCTTTGGGCTCTATAGTGCGACAGGGCGAGCACGGCGACACGAGTGAGGAGGAGCCTTGGCACCCATCGAGGTGTTCTTTGGGGTACTGGTGCTGATATTTGGCCTCATCGGCCTGGTTCGTGGCTTTTTGCGCGAGCTGGGTGTGACGGCGGTGATGATGTTTGTGCTTTTTGTCCTGCACCTGTTCGAGCCTTTCCTGGATCGAGGGGTCAACACTGTGATGGCGATGGGCGATGGGCTGGTCGAGTCGGCGAATCACGGCGCCTTTCAGACCTGGCTCTTTGTGATCGTGGTGATGATCATCGCGTTCATCTCGTATGCCGGCGAGACGTTGAGCTATGGCGGCCACGGGCTTGCTGGGCCGCTGGGGAACGTCCTTGGCCTGCTGATCGGCCTGTTCAACGGCTATCTGATCGCCGGCACGGTCTGGTACTACCTGGACAAATGGGATTACGCCATAGACTGGTTGGGCTTTTCAACGGAGCAACTTTCTGGTCGGGCCGAGGCCATGATCGAGTTCCTGCCCATGAACTTTTTGGGGCAGCCCTTTTTGCTGGGGCAGGGGCTGCTGCTCTATCTGTCTGTCATACTGATTATCGCGCGAGTGATTCGATGAACGGGGGACAAGAGTGACATCTGGCCTGGGCCAACTCACAATCGGGCAGCACATACACCTGGTGGGGATCGGGGGCATCGGTCTCTCGGCCATCGCCCGGGTGCTTGCCCAGCGCGGCCACCGCGTGAGTGGCTCGGATATGGGCGCCTCGGCGCTCACCGATGCTCTGGTCGCTGAGGGCATCGAGGTGTTCATCGGCCATGCCCCCGAGCAGGTCGATGGGGCCGATCTGGTGCTGATCTCGTCGGCGGTCCCGGCGTCCAACCCCGAGATTCGGGCGGCGCGCGCCCGAAACATACCCATTGTGGAACGCCAGCAGTTCTTTCCCCAGCTCTTGGAGGGTTATCACTGTCTGGCGGTGGCAGGCACCCATGGCAAGACTACGACGACGGGTATGGTGGCCCACATTCTGGAGAGCGCTGGATACGATCCCTCCTTTATCGTGGGCGGGATCCTGGCCGGTTGGGGCACCAATGCGCGCGCGGGCGCCAGTCGGTGGTTTGTGATCGAGGCTGATGAGTATGGACGCATGTTCCACGGCCTCACCCCGAAGGTGGCCGTAATTACCGCCATCGAGATGGACCACCCGGATTGCTTTGCCGACCTGGACGAGATGCGTGAGGCCTATTCCCAATTCGTGCGCTGTATCGAGCCGGAGGGGCGGCTGATCGTCTGTAGCGATGGCGACCATGTGCGCGGGCTTTTGGCCGAAATGACGGTCGAGTTGCCGAACGTGGTGACGTACGGGCAGCATGAAGACGCCGACTATGTCGTGAGCGAGGTGCAGCCCAATGCCGGGGGCGGGGTGGACATGGTCGTCACTCATGGGGGCCGCGTGTGGTCGCAGGGCACGCTTGGGCTGCCCGGGGCGCACAATGCCTTGAACGCCACCGCGGCGATGCTTGTGGCGCACGCGTGCGGCATTTCGCCCGAGCAGTCGGCGGTTGCGCTCCGCAGCTTTGCCGGGGTGCTGCGCCGCTTTGAGTGCAAAGGCGAGGTCGATGGCATCACCGTAATCGACGATTATGCCCATCACCCCAGCGAGATTGCGGCCACGCTGGCCGCCGCACGGGGCCGCTACGGCAGCCGACGCATCTGGGCCGTCCTTCAGCCCCATACCTACAGCCGGATCGAGACCCTGCTCGACCAGTTTGCCGGTTGCATGGACGACGCGGACCAGGTCATTGTCACCGACATTTATGCGGCGCGGGCCAAGGAACGCCCCACCATCGATGCCGATCGGCTGGTGATGGCGCTGGCGCATCGCTCTGCCCGACATATCGGCTCGTTGGAGCAGGTGCAAACCCATCTGCTGGACACCCTCCAGGCGGGGGACGTGCTGATCACATTGGGGGCAGGCAATGGTTATCTGATCGGCGAGCGCGTGCTGACAGCGCTCGAGGAGCAATCAACATGAACGCCTTGACAAGACTCGTTTCTGCGCTGCAAGGCGCGGGATACGGTGGTAGACTGTTGCACAATGAACCGATGGCGCCGCATACCTCCTTTGGTGTGGGTGGGCCGGCGGATCTCTTTATCAGGGCCGAGCGCATCGATGAGCTGATCGGATGGCTGCGGCTGGTCCACGCCTATGCGGTGCCCTGCATCGTTCTGGGCAGCGGCACCAATATCCTGGTGGCTGATGCGGGCATCCGCGGCCTGGTGATCCTGAACGCCTGCCAGAGCTATACCATCGATGAGGACGGGCGCGTGGTGGCCGAGTCGGGCGTGTCGTTGCGCGAGCTGGCCCGCCACACCGTGGCCCAGGGCTTGGAGGGCTTGGAGTGGGCCGTGGGCATCCCCGGCACCGTCGGTGGGGCCGTGGTGGGCAATGCCGGCGCCTATGGGGGATATATGGCCGACGTGGTGCAAGAGACCCTGCTGCTCGACCGCGATGACCAGAGGCGTCGGGTGCGCCGTGCTGAACTCGGATTCGGCTACCGCACCAGTGCGCTTAAGCGAGTCGTCGCCGGCGAGCAACGCCCCATTGTACTGGAGGTGATGATGCAGTTGCGCCCTGGCAATGCTCAGGATCTGGCGGCCCGGGCCGAGCAGATCACCCTGCAGCGTCAGACGCGCACTCCCAGGGGGGCCTGTGCGGGCAGTATGTTCAAGCGCACGCAGCATTACCCGGCCGGGTTCCTGATCGAGCAGGCCGGGCTCAAGGGCCTCAGGGTCGGCGGGGCGCAGATCTCGCCCCAGCACGCCAACTTTTTCATGAACTGTGGCAATGCCTCGGCCCAGGACATCGTTCAACTGATCGAGATCGCGCAAGAGCACGTCTGGCGTGACTTTCAGGAGCGACTCGAGCCCGAGATCGAGCTGGTTGGCGCATGGCCGGAGGCTGCGGTGCCAGAGGCAATACACAGAGGAGGATGAGGGTGACCAGCATCGGCAACGGCAAAATCCGCGTGGCCGTGCTCTTTGGGGGCAAGTCGGGCGAGCACGAGGTCTCACTGGCCTCGGCGCGTTCCGTGATCGAGGCCCTGGACAAGACCAAGTACGAGATCCATCAGGTGGGCATTGATCCCGGGGGGCGCTGGATCACGGCTGGCGACCCGATGCAGCTGCTCCGGGGGGGCGAGCCCGCGCCTGAGGCGTCTGCCGATGAGCGCGAGGTCGGCTGCGATGGGTCGGCGCTGACGACCGTTCCGCGTCGCGACCTGCTGCCGGGCACGGACCATGTGCGGTTCCCCGTGGTGGACGTGGTCTTTCCCGTGTTGCACGGCACCTATGGCGAGGATGGCACGATCCAGGGGCTCTTGGAACTGGCCGACCTGGCTTATGTGGGCGCAGATGTGCTGGGCTCGGCCGTCGGCATGGACAAGGCGATCCAAAAGGCGGTCTTGGCGGCTCAGGGGCTGCCGGTGGTAGAAAGCACGTTGGTGCTGCGCAAACGGTGGCAAGAGGATCCCGCTCGGATCACGGCGCAGGTAGAGGCGCGCTTTGACTATCCCGTGTTCGTCAAGCCGGCCAACGCAGGCTCCAGCGTCGGCGTCTCCAAGGCCCATGACCGGGCCGAGCTGGCCCAGGGGTTGGATCTGGCGGCGCGTTTCGACCGCAAGCTTCTGGTAGAGGCAGCCATCGATGCCCGCGAGATCGAGGTGAGCGTGCTGGGTAACGATGATCCTATCGCTTCGGTGCCCGGAGAGGTGGTTCCCTGCAACGAGTTCTACGACTACCGGGCCAAGTATATCGACGGCAACTCGGGGCTAGAGATTCCGGCGCGGCTCTCGCCGGAGCAAACGAAAGAGATACGCGATCTGGCAGTTCGGGCCTTTCAGGCCATCGACTGTGCCGGCATGGCGCGGGTGGATTTCTTTGTGGAAAAGAACACGGGTCAGATGTACGTAAATGAGCTCAACACCATCCCCGGCTTTACCGACATCAGCATGTATCCCAAGCTCTGGGAGGCCAGCGGTCTGCCTTATACAGAGCTGCTCGATCGGCTCATCAATCTGGCGATGGAGCGGCGTCAGGACAAGCGCGCCTCGCAAACGCGCTACGAATTCGACCACTAGGAAGGTATATGTTACGACGCAAATCGCGACGAGCGCCGCGTTCGCGGCAGAGGCTGGAACAGCCAGCGGCCACCCTGGCGATGCGCAAGGTGCGCGACGCCGGGCCTGGCTGGCAGCGCTATAGCCACATTGGGAGTCTGGCGCTGCTCGTTCTCTCAATTCTGTTCCTGATACAGTTCCTGACCTCGGCCCGATTTCGCATCAGCCAGGTCACCATTAATGGCGCGAGTTTGATTGCCCACGATGAAATCGAGGCGCTGGTCGACCTTGGAGGCCGATCGATCTTTGCGCTCAATGCCCGTCAGGTAGAGGAACAGCTACTGGAGAGGTTTGGCTGTCTGGGGCGCGTACGGGTGCAGGCGCGTCTGCCGGGCCAGGTGCATATCCAGCTTTCTGAGAAGGAAACGCTATTACTGTGGCACAGTCAAGATATCTACTGGTGGGTGGATTCAGAGGGGCGCGTGTTGGGCGCCGCCACGAGTCACGGCGACTTGCCTAGCGTGTATGATCGCAGCGGCCTGCCTGTAGCGCCGAACGAGTACATCGTCGGTGTGCCCTGGGAGTTTGTGGCCGAGATGAGTCGCGTTCTGCCCGCAGCGAGCGATTTCGAGTTCACGCTTGAAGATGGCCTGATCCTTGTCGATCCTAGTGGCTGGCTTGTGTATCTGGGTATGGGCGGCGATGCCGAACAAAAGGCGGCGCTGCTCGAGCAGCTCACCGAGACACTGGGCGAGCGGGGCGATCGAGCTGTCTACATTGATCTAAAGAACGAGCGGCGTCCGGCGGTCATGGTTGAATCAGGGTAGGAGGAGAGAGCAGCGTGGAACGCATCATCGCAGGCATTGACGTAGGGTCTACCAAAATCTGTACCCTGATCGGCCGCATCAGTGATAGCGGCCCATTGAACGTCATAGGCATGGGGGTAGTGCCCTCCCGTGGCGTTCGGCGGGGCGTGATCACCGATATCGAGGTGGCCTCGCGCTCTATCGAGGAGAGCGTGCGCAAAGCCCAGAATATGGCCCACTACACGATCTCGGAGGCTTACCTGGGGATCAGTGGCAGCCATATTGCCTCGCAGAACAGCCGAGGCGCCGTCTCTATCGGTCGGGGCGACCGGCCCGTGGACCGGGAGGACATCCAGCGCGTGCTTGAGGATGCCGAGGCGATCGCCGTGCCGCACAATCGGCGGATTCTGCACACCATCCCACGTGAGTATATTATTGATGGCCAGGAAGGCATCAAGAACCCCTTCGGCCTGATGGGCTTTCGGTTGGAGGTCGAGGCCCACATCGTCACCGGCTCCACAACCTGTATCCAGAACCTGGAGCAGTGTGTGGAACGCTGTCAGATCCGCGTGGTAGACTCGGTGTTTCAGCCGTTGGCGTCGGCGCTGGCCGTGTTGACGGAGGAAGAGGGGCGCATGGGGGTGGTGCTCATCGATATGGGTGGCGGCACCACCGACTTGGCGACCTATATGGATAGCAGTGTGTGGG
>SLPC01000188.1 GCA_007132185.1 Anaerolineae bacterium
CAGGCCGCCAGCCCCCACCACCGCTACCCTCGCCTCCAGCAAGGCTCTTTGCCCCTGGCATCCAACGGTGCCCAGATTGCGCAGATAGCGTTCAGGCATGATCTCCATGCTGAGCGCGGCAAGCTCGACCTCTCTCGGGGTCATGTTATGTGCCCGCGCCAGGGTGCGGACAACGTCGCAGCCGAGCGGCTTACCATTGGTCTCACCCTGCGAGTCATAATCCAACAATGCCTTGGTCAAGGCATCATGAATCTGTTTGGGGTTCATCCAACGTCTCCTCTCCTTCCGTGGGCACCGGCTGGCAGACGGGGCAATAGTGCGTGCCGCGCTGGGCGACTACGGTGCGCTCGATGAGCGTGCCGCAGCGCCGGCAGGGGGTCCCGGCCCGTCCGTACACCGCTAGCGAGAACTGGTGTTGCCCCGTTTCGTCGCAGGGGCCGCGATAGTCCCGCAGCGTCGTGCCGCCGTGAGCGATGGCATCGCGCAGGATTCGGCGCAGGTTCTCATGCAGCTCGGCGATCTGTGCGTCTGTGAGCGTATGCGAGCGGGTGAGGGGATGGATCGAGGCGGCCCAGAGCGCCTCATCCACATAGATATTCCCCAATCCCGCCAACACCCGTTGGTCCAGCAGGAGCGGTTTGAGCTGGCGGCGGCGGCTGCGCAGCTCTTGGGCCAGGCGCTCGGGGGTTAGCTCGGGTGAAAGCGGCTCGATGCCCAGGTTCCCAACCACTTCTTGCGGGTCAAAGGTCAGGTAGGCCCGGCCAAACTTGCGTATGTCGTGCAGGTAGAGGCGAGCGTCACGGTCAAGAGAGAGGATCAGATGCACATGCCGGTTCTGCTCCCAGTCGGGTTGCGGCGCCGGGCAATAGTAGAGGCGGCCCGTCATGCGGAGATGAATGAGCAGCCAATAGGGGGGCAGCTCCAGAAGCAGGAACTTGCCGCGACGCCCGACCGATTGGAACGTGAGGCCGCAGAGCGCGCTGCGAAAGCTGGTCGGATCGTGGGTGGCCAGGGTGCGTTCCCAGCGGACGACTACATCGCATACCGTCTGACCGGGCAACCGCGCATCCAGGCTGCGGGCGATATACTCGACCTCCGGCAGCTCCGGCATCAGCGCAGGTCCCGAACCACGAGCCGTGCCGCCAGCAGGATGGGGCTGGGCGCACAGGCGGCAGGCCGTCGCGTCTCGGGCGCAGGGAGAGGACGTGCCGGGAGCGTGGGCTCTTTGAGCGTCCGTGGTTCGAGGCCCAGGCTGTCGCGCCAGCGCGCATCCAGCTCGTCCAGCCCAAAGCCGTACACGCGACGCAGGGCCGTATCCTGGTGTGTGCCCTCGCCAAACACGCGCAAAAGCTCCTGCATCTTGTCCCGGCCATAGGTCTCGAGCATGTAGACCACCACCGAGTAGCTGGCCCCGTAAAAGAGGTCGACCTCATCGGCCCGGCCGCTGTAGCTGGTCATGGAGCGCACTGATAAAAGGGAATCGTTGCGCACCGCCCACTCCAGAGCCAGCAGATTCCCCTGTGGCAGCTCCCCTTCTGCGTACATGGCCAGCCCCTCGTCCAGCCAGCGCGGCAGTCCCGCGTATGGGTTATCAGTGGCCAATCCGACCACCACATGGCTTAACTCGTGGGCCAACGTGCGATCGACCTTGGGGTGCGACCCGAGCAGCAGCAATGTATCCCTGGCTACAACCACCCCTAGCGTCGTCACGCGGGCATCAAAGGCGTCACTGCGTGCCGTCAGCGCAGGCTGCATATCTCTCGCGTTAGCATAGACATAGATCTGGACCCGTTGTTCCAAGCTTACGCCGATCTCTTCCTCAATGCGAGCCAAGGCCTCTGTAGCGAGTTGCAGCAAGGTCTGCGCCTGCGTGGGATTTCGACCGTACCAGTGCAGGTCTACACGGCCATCCGAGAGCGTCTGCCAATTGTGAGCGTCATCGGTGTACACCAGGCTACTAGTTGGCGTATCGACCATCGCGCCCGATGCGAGCCCCAGGCGCCACCAGTGCCGCAAGCGCGTTCCGGGCGCATACTGTCCGGGCTCCAGCCTCTCCCGATGTTCGACCAGCCCCTGCCTGCCGGCATCAAAGGCGGGATAGATGCGCCGCACCAGCGGTGAGCCCTCGATCCCGTAAAAAAGGACCACCTCATCGATAGAGGCTTCCGCCTCGACATCGAGCCAAAACACGATTTCCTGTGAGAAGAGATAGCTCGCGCCGCCGTCCTGGTACAAGACACCGGTGTCGGCCCGGGTCATAGCCCATGGCCCAGCGAGCAAAAGCAGGGCCGCCAGCAGGATGCAGACAGCGATCCGCTCGAGCCGCACTAGGGCAACGCGTCCTGCAAGCCCTCTAGGGCTCGTACTCGTCCAGGTCCTCAACGGGTACATCAATGTGTTTGGTCCCTTCCTCAACGAGCATGATGGGGATACCATCCTTGATCGGATACTTGCGGCGACATTCCTCGTTCTGACAGACCAGCCAACGATCGTGCATCAATGTAACCTTGGTCCGGCAAGAGGGACATACCAGAATGGCCAACAGTTCCTCATGAAGCATCGCAGCTCTCCTTGAGACGTGGGCGGAAATCGAAAATGGCAGAGGACAGCGGTCTATGACGCATGGCGCTCGATCATCCAGACAGCATCAACGAGCCGAGTATAGCATAGAGGAAGGAGCTTCTCAACTCGAGTTATTTGCCCTGATCTTGCAGTCGTGATATACTCGCTCGTTGGGAAGCTCTATCGAGCCTCCCAATTAATCAAACACGCCCCGAGCAAGGCCTCGTGCTGGCCCACTGGCCGGTGTATGCCACAAGGGGGCGGGTGTTTCAACGAGGAGGAATCGTGCCAGTAGTAACCATGAAGCAGTTGCTGGAGGCGGGTGTCCATTTTGGGCATCGCAGCCGTCGCTGGAATCCCAAGATGCGCTCCTATATCTTTACCGAGCGCAATGGAATCCACATCATCGACCTGCAGCAGACCATCCAGATGATCGAGAGCGCCTATGAGTTTGTTCGCGACACGGCGGCCGAGGGCGGCACCGTCGTCTTTGTCGGGACCAAGCGCCAGGCGCAAGAGAGTATTCGCGAGCAGGCGCAGCGCTGTGGCATGCCCTTTGTCACGCAGCGTTGGCTCGGTGGCACCCTGACCAATTTCCGCACCATCAGGGCGCGCATCGAGTACATGCTCGAGCTGGAGCAGCAGCAGGAGCGCGGGTCATGGGACATACTCCCCAAGAAGGAAGCCACGCTCTTGGAGCGGGATCTGGCCAAGCTGGAGCGTCGGCTGGGTGGCCTCCGCAACCTGAACCAGGTGCCTGATGCGCTGTTCATTGCCGACGTGATGACCGAAGACATCGCCGTGCGCGAAGCCAACCGCCTGGAGATTCCCGTCGTGGCGATGGTGGACACCAACTGTGATCCCGAGCCCATCGACTATTTGCTCCCCTCGAATGATGACGCCATTCGCGCCATTGCACTGATCACATCGATCATGGCTGATGCGGTGATCGAGGGGCAACAGATGCGTGGCGTGCAGATGGCCGAAGAGGGTGAAGAGTACGAGGAACGCGTCTATGAAGGCGCGGAGTACGCGGGTGATCTCTATCCCCAGCGTTCCTTTTCGCCTGATGCCGACGAGGAGCCGGCCGGTGATCAAGAGGACATCATCATCATCGATGAGGAAGAAGAAGAGTACGAGGACATCGAGTCCTAGTACTCTTTGTCCCTAATATTACATCCAAGCCGGGGCCTTGATCCCGGCTTTTCCCTGACAGTTTCCCATAAAGCATGAGAGGATTACGAACCATGACCGTTTCGATGGATATGATCAAGGAGCTGCGCCAGTTGAGCGGCGCCGGGGTCTTGGAGTGCAAGAGGACGCTCGAGGAGACCGGCGGTGACCTGGAAAAAGCGGCAGAGATCCTGCGCGAAAAGGGGCTGGCGTCGGCCGCCAAAAAGGCCGAGCGCGAAGCCAACGAGGGTAGGGTAGAAGTCTATATTCATCCGGGCAACAAGCTCGTGGCGGTGGTCGACCTACGCTGCGAGACCGATTTCGTGGCGCGCACGCCTGACTTTGTCGAGCTGTCACATGATATCGCCATGCAGGTCGCAGCCAGCGATCCTCAGTATATCTCGCGGGACGATGTGCCCGAGGATCTGATCGAGGAGCAGCGCGAGGCGTTCGTTGCCGAGGTGGGTGACGGCAAGCCCGACCATATCATGGAGCGTATCCTGGAAGGCAAGTTCGCCAAGTTCTACCAGGAGCAGTGCCTCCTGGATCAGGCCTTTATCAAAGATGAGACCAAGACTATTCAGCAGCTCTTGACCGAGGCCATTGCTCGTCTGGGCGAAAATATGGTCATCAAGGAGTTCGGGCGCTTCTCCATCGACCGGTAGACCTGCTCGTCTTTAACAAGCTGACGATCCACGGCGGAGGTGACGATGGCTGACCCCAAGTATCAGCGCATTCTGCTCAAACTGAGCGGAGACTTTATGGCCAATGCGACTGGATTCGGTATTGATCCTTCGGTTGTCGAGTCGGTGGCGTTGCAGATCCGCCCCGCTCACGAGTTGGGCATCGAGCTGGCCGTTGTGATCGGAGCAGGTAACATCTGGCGCGGGGCGGATGCCATGGTGCATGGCATGGAACGAGCCACCGCAGACTATATGGGTATGTTGGGTACGGTGATGAATGCCATGGCGCTACAAGATGCGCTAGAGCGCCTTGGTGTGGACACCCGCGTCCAGACAGCCATCGAGATGCGGGACGTTGCGGAGCCATATATTCGCAGAAGGGCCACTCGCCACCTTGAAAAGGGGCGGGTGGTCATTTTTGGTGCTGGCACCGGCAACCCCTATTTCACTACCGATACCGCAGCTGCCCTGCGAGCCATGGAAATTGACGCTCAGGTCCTGCTCAAGGCGACCAAGGTCGATGGCGTGTATGACTCGGATCCATTGCGCAATCATGACGCCAAACGCTTTGATCGTCTGTCCTATCTGGATGCACTCAACATGGGCGTCAAGGTGATGGATAGCACGGCCCTATCTCTATGTATGGACAATGACCTGCCGCTGATGGTATTCAAGCTCGAGCCTCCCGATAGCATTGTGCGCGCCGCTATGGGAGAGCCTATTGGGACCGTCGTTACATCCTGAGCGCGAACGGGAAGCCAAGGACGGATCTCTGCGGTATAATATCGACAGGTGCTTTGTAATGCTGGCTGGAACTGGAGGAGAGAACTGATGATAGACGATATTCTGCTAGACGTAGAGGATCGCATGGACAAGGCCATAGCCGCGTTGCGCTCTGATTTGACCGGCATCCGGACCGGGCGTGCCAATCCCGCCCTTCTCGATCGCATTCGTGTCGAAGCGTACCAAAGTGTGCTACCGCTGAATCAGGTTGCGACAATAGCGGTGCCAGAGCCCCGCTTGATCACGATCCGCCCCTTTGATGTCAGCACCATCGGAGCCATCGAGCGCGCCCTTCAAAAGTCGGACCTGGGCCTCACGCCCAACAATGATGGCAAGATCATCCGCCTTGCCGTGCCGCCTCTCACAGATGAGCGTCGCCGTGATCTGGTCCGTATGGTCAATCGTCGCGTCGAAGAAGCTCGCGTTGCCATCCGCAATATCCGGCGGGAGGCGTTGCGCAACCTCAATGATCTGGAGAAGAACGGTGAGATCTCGGAAGACGATCTCTACAAGTCGCGAGACGACCTGCAGGAACTCACCGACGACTATAACAAGCGTGCTGAGGAACTGGGCGAGCAGAAGCAAGCCGAGATCATGGAGTTCTGATGAGTAGTGTTGAGGGCTCGACCAGCGTGAGTCGCCCCGCCGAGCTCATGAGGGTTCCACAACATGTGGGCATCATCATGGATGGCAACGGGCGCTGGGCCCAAGCGCGTGGCATGGCCCGCTCGGCGGGTCACCGAGCCGGCACGGAGAACCTGCGTAACGTGCTCGAGGCGGCGGCCGACTTTCGTATACCGATTCTGACCCTCTATGCGTTTTCGACGGAGAACTGGTCACGACCGGCCCCCGAGGTGCGCGCCCTGTTGAGACTTGTCCAACGAGTCATTGATCGTGAGCTGAACGAGCTTCATAGCCGCGGCGTGCGCATTCGCCAGATTGGTCGGAGAGAAGGCATTGACGATGCTCTACTACGACGTATCGAGCGCGCCGAGGAGCTTACGCGTGATAACAGCGAGCTGATTCTCAACATCGCGTTCAACTATGGCGGGCGCGCCGACATCGTCGATGCGGTGCGGGCGCTGGTGCGTGAAGGCATGGCGTCCGAGGAGATCGACGAGGCCGCTATCAGTGCGCGGGTTTCGACCGCAGGGCTACCTGATCCCGACCTGGTGATTCGCACGGCGGGAGAGATGCGCCTGAGCAACTTTTTGATCTGGCAGGCAGCCTATGCCGAGTACTATAGTACGCCGACCTTTTGGCCCGATTTTGGCCGTGAAGAGCTGTACAAGGCCCTGTTGGCCTTTCAGGAGCGCAAGCGGCGTTTTGGAGGTTTGCTCTCCGGAGCCTGAACGATCCATCGATCTGCGAGACTGCTAGCCGGAGGCAGCCATGCTTTCAAAGCGCATAGCCAGCGCCTTTATCCTTATACCCGTCATAGTCCTGCTTGTCGTTTTGGGCGGCTGGCCTCTCTTTGTCGCCTTGGCGCTCGCCGGGCTCGTGGCCGGCTACGAGTTCTTGGACCTGCTGCGCCGCATGGATCTCCATCCCTGCATCCCCATCTCCCTGCTGTTCCTTGTCCTGTTCCTTGCCGATGTTCAGTGGCCCACTTGGCATCTTGTGCAGTGGGTGCTCTGGCCTGCCACGGCGGTGTTGTTGGCCGATCAGGTCTTTCGGCGCAATCGTCCTGGCTCGGTGAGCAGTTGGGCGGGCGCGCTGGCCGGTCCGCTGTATATCGGGCTGGGCCTCAGCTTTTTCCTACGGATGCGTCTCTTGGATTCGGGGGATCTGCGGGTTCTCATCGTTCTGGGAGGCACCTGGATCAGCGATAGCGGCGCCTATTTCGTAGGCCGCGCCCGAGGCAGGCGCAAGCTCGCTCCCGCGATCAGCCCCAACAAGACCTGGGAGGGCGTATGGGGCGGCGTGATTGCCGGTGTGCCCGCCGTTTGGCTCTCAAGCTGGCTGCTCCTGGGTTTGCCCCACTGGCAGGGCATCGTGCTGGGCATCGTGCTGGTGGCGGCCGCCACGGTGGGCGACCTGGCCGAGTCGGTGATTAAACGTCAGGTGGGCGTCAAAGACTCGAGCACGCTGATCCCGGGGCACGGGGGCATGCTGGATCGGGTGGACAGCTTGCTCTTTGCGGCTCCCACGGTATACTATTGTATGGTACTATTCTATTACCTGTAGCATTCGCGATCCAAAGCTGGCAGGCAACGATATGTCACCCGACACGCTTACCGCCGTTCTTGGCTTTGGCAACCTGGTCTTGGCTTCAGCCAATGTCATTATCGGCTTTTCGCTATTCGTCTATATTCTGACCCACAATCTGCGCAGTGCCGTGGCCCGCGCTTTTTGTGCTCTCACAGCGTTTGTCACATTGGTGTATGTCATTGACATAACTATGGCCGACGTGAGAGGCTTGGACGCCGCCAGACTCTGGCTGCGCGTTCAATGGCTGGGGATCGCCTTTGTCCCTGCCGCCTACTTTCACTTTTCCGATGCTCTGCTCAAGACCACAGGCGGCAGCTCGCGGGCTCGCACCTTGGGCGTGTGGATGGCCTATGGCATTAGTTCTCTGGCCTTTGCCCTGGTGGCGCTGAGCGATCAGATCGTGGATCAGGTAGCACTGCGCGACACCATCTTTCACCTCACGCCGGGGCCCTATTTCGGGCTGTTTGCTGGGTACTATATCCTCATTAGCCTCATCGGGTGGGTCAACATTACTCGGGCCCGAGATGCCTGCCTTACCTCAACTTCGCGCCGTCGCATGGCCTATCTCATGGTTGCGTTCTTGGCGCCCAGCGTGGGGGTGTTCCCCTTTCTTCTGATTCCCACCATGGCCCATGCACTATCTGGAACCCTGTTCTCGATTCTGACATTGGTTAGCAATATCGGTATCGTCCTCATGACGATCGTCATCGGCTACACGGTGGCCTATCAGGGTGTGCTCCTGCCCGACCGCGTCATCAAGCACCGATTGCTCCACTTTTTGTTGCGCGGGCCTGTGGTGGCGATCCTCGTGGTCGTCATCATGCTTAGTATCCCACACGTGCCCCAGATATGGGGGTTGCCGCGCGAGACCATTATGGTGGTCACCGTGGCAGGCAGCGTCATGACGCTCCAGGTATTGATTAGCCTGGCCAAGCCTGGGATCGACCGGCTGATCTATCGCCGTGATCGCCAGGAAATCAACTGGCTCCAGTCTCTCGATCAGCGCCTGCTAACCAGCACCGACCTGCAACAGCTTCTGGAGAACACATTGATCGCCCTGTGCGACCTGTTGCGCGCCCCATCAGGCTTTATCGTAACAATGCAGGGCGATAGCCTCGCGATTCGGGTGTTCTCTGGCTCGCGGTCTATCGCAGAGCGCTTTTTGCGCGCGTTCTCGGTGCCACAACTGGTCGAGAGAATTGCCAGCAGCCGCCAGGACGAGTTCCTCGCCAACGAAGACTTTGTGTCGATGGACGGTCACTGGCTGCTACCGTTGCGGAGCCGCAGCGATCAGACGACGCTGGGACTGTTGGGTATTCGCATGACCCGAGATAAGGCCGCCTACTCGGATGCCGACCTCGAGGCCAGCTATGGTCTTGTGCGTCGAGCCGAGACAGCGCTGGAGGATATGCGCCTGCAGCAACAGGTATTTGCCCTGATCCAGGCGCTGGACGTCGAGCTGGGCGAGATCCAGGGCTGGCGATCCAGTCCCTTTGTCGTGAGTGATAGCTCGCTCCAGCATCTGGAGATGAGCCCGGTGCACTCGCCCGGGTTTGCGCAGGCGGTCAAAGAGGCGCTGGGGCAGTACTGGGGTGGCCCCAAGCTGAGCCAGTCCTCGCTCCGGCGCATGCGAGCGGTGCAGCATGCCATGGGCGAGAATGACAATGTGCCCGCCAAGGCAATTCGCGCCGTGCTCCAGCAGGCCATCGAGCGCCTCAAACCGGATGGGCCTCGCTCCATGACCTCGGCCGAGTGGCTGATCTATAACATCTTGGATCTGCGCTTTGTCCAGGGCCACCGCATCCGCGATATTGTCACGCGCCTGTCGGTTAGTGAATCGGACTTTTACCGCAAACAGCGTGTGGCCATCGAGCAAGTGGCCGAGACATTGGCACAGATGGAGCGGGACTCGACCGAGAGCGCATCCTAGGGGAGCAGCCTACGGCGGATCAAACGAGTATACGCGGGTGGGCCCGTGGCGGTAGAGCTCCACGTACGATGGCCCCGTGAGGTTTTGCGGCTCCAGCGGGCCTCCTCGTGTGCCCACAAACAGGTGCGTTACACCCGCCTCGGCAAGGAGCCGCAACAGAGCGGCATCGTCCAGAGACTCGGTGGTGTCGACGGCCTGGGCGAGTTGGGCAATGGGATCGCGGTAGGATGGCTCTCCGTGAGTGTACAGCAAAGCGGGAAAGGTCACCCGATGGCCCGTCAGGTAAGGCAGCCACCAGCCCGCATCCGACCCCATGCGCATGTCGCTCATCCACGGGCGGGTGTTGATCAGAATCAGGCTATCCTGCGGCAGGTTGTCGCCCACCCACGCGATGGCGGGCAGGTCCGTCTCCCGTAGCAGGACCGTGGCCTCGTTCACCCGATCAACCTGGCCCCATGCACTACTGATGCTGGCGACCGTCAGGCCGAACGTCAATACCGCCGAGAGCGCCACAGCGCCCCCTCGCTTGTGCGCCGCACGGTGTATCCAGTGAATCGGCCCCAGGGCGAGATCGCTGGCCAGCCAGCCTATGAACAGCCCCGCGGGTAGCCAATAGCTGATAGCGGCGCTGGTTCCGTGGATGAACCAGGTCCCCCGCAGGCCGAGCCAGCTCAGGTCGCTGAGCAACACGCATGCGGCGACCCAGGCCCCCAGGAGCACCAGATGCCAGCGACGCCGCGCCAGAGCCCAGAGCCATCCCAGGCCCGCCACGGCAACCCATCGCATCGTACCCTCGGCGCGTAGTAACCCCATGGGCAGCGAGGTCTCGACGCCCTCCGGCGCGGCCCACTGGCCATAGATAGCGCCAAAGGGCAGCAAGGCCGCCGTCACCATGCGTACCACCCACGGGGCGATGAGGAGCAGCGAACCGGCGGCGAGCGCGAGGCCGAGTACCATCGTACGTGTGTCGGGCCGGAGCCCCTCGCCGAGGGAGGTGCCCGCCTCTCCTGTGCGACGTGAGACGTGACGCCACAACCCCATCGCAAGCATCGCCCCGCCATAGACCAGCCAGAAAACCGCATAGAACGTCAGCACGCGATAGTGGGTTAGGGCGAGGCCCGCGATCAACAGCAGCGTCACGAGCCACCTGCCGGGGGTGAGGCGTGGTTGACGTAGAAGATCGAGGGTCTGGGCCAATAACACCGGCAAGATCAAGAGCCCGGCTAGTTGGGTATAGCGCCCCCAACTGAGGTAGTAGGCGGGCATATAGGTGACGAAAGCGGGCACCGCCGCCGCGATGACGCCCGCCCACCGCGCGGCCAGTGGTGGCACAGTACGACGGCCTGACAGAGCATGAACTGTGAGGGCAAAGACCGGCAGACCCGCCAGCCCCGTCAGGATCTGCCCGAATCCGAGCACGCTGCGATAGGGCGGCAGAGCGGCCAGCCACGTCAGAACTGCGGCGTTGGCGTGAAACCCAAAGTGATAGTGAAAGCCCGCGATCGAGATGTAGGGCTCGCCGGTGCGAGGGACCAGGCCCTGCTCGGCGATGAGTTGAGTCACCAACGTGTGGTGCACCGAGTCCACCCACACGGGCACGATCTGGTTGCGGGCCTGGACCAGGCGCACGATCAACGCCAGGGCGAGGATGGCGATCAGGGTCATTTCAGGCCAACCCAGCGGCGCCAGCCGGAGATTGCGACCAGAGCGTCTCTTATGCAGATACCCCGCCACCGCCATGATGCCCAGGGCCACGAGGACGCCCCGGGCCATGTTGGCCGTCATCGGCAGACCGACGGTCGTCGTCCACAGTAGTAGTAGCGGCCAAAAGGCCAGCCCCAACGCCATCAACCAGGCCGCACACAGCATGGCGTTCATCGGTCGGTGGGGAGGCGCCCAGTGGAGCAGGGCTAATCCAGGCAGGGCCAGCAACAGCGCGGCTACCCCGAGAGCCCCCAGCCAGGGCGTCAGGATGTCGGGGAGATCGCGGAGCAGGCTGGACAGGGGATAGGCATGGTAGGTGGAAACGACGAGATCGCCATCGATGGGCGCGCCATTCGCATACTGCTCACCCCCGGCCAGGGCCTCTGTCTGCGAGGCCCACACACCCACGCCATGATCCTGCACGCTGTGCAGGGTAAACCTGTATTGGCGGGCGGGGCAGTCAAGCTCTGCGGGCACGGGCAGGCGGACACGCTGATTGTTCTGCACCCGGGCGATGGAGACGTATGTGGTGAGCGACGCCTGCTCCGGGCTGTCGGGACACTCCCACACCACGCGCCACTGGGCGTCGGCAGGGAGCTGCTCATCGGGGCGATAGCGGGCCGCCAGTACCTCGACAGCCTGCAGGCCATCCTTGGGCGCAAAGAAACTCTGGCCGATAGCGTGGTCGGGGCCTATGGGAGGCGTGGCGTGGGTCCATCGCTCCTGGGCGATCCCTCTGACGGTGCGTGCCGGGGCCGTGGCCAGTTGCCAGGTCAACGTGCTGGCTGCGGCGATGAGGATCAGCAGCCAACCGCAGGCGCGCGCCCGTTGGCTCATGGCTGGGCCTTGCGATAGAGGTCGGCCAGCTTGTTGAGCGCCTCGAGGGGCGAAAGGCTGTCGATGTCGAGCTGGCGCAACTCTTCGATCACGGGGTCCTTTTCCTGCATCAGGGGCAGTTGGCGGACGTGGATCACCGTGGCGCCCGAGGAGACCGGCACCTGACGCGCGGCGCCCTCGAGCTCGGCCAGGATCTCGCTGGCTCGGGAGATCACGGCCTGGGGCATGCCCGCCATCTCGGCCACATGGATGCCATAGCTGCGGTCGGCCCCGCCCGGGACGATATAGTGGGTGAACACCACCTGGTCGCCCTGATGCTGGACGGCCACATTCTCGTTGCAGACGTACTCCAGCGACCCTTCCAGCTCGGTGAGCTCGTGATAGTGGGTGGCAAAGAGCGTCTTGGGGCGCAGGTTGGGGTGGTTGTGCAGGTATTCGACCACGGCCCAGGCGATAGAGACACCGTCATAGGTGCTGGTGCCGCGCCCAATCTCGTCCAGAATCAAGAGGCTGCGGTCGGTGGCGTGATTCAGGATATTGGCCATCTCGACCATCTCGACCATAAAGGTGCTCTGGCCGGCGGCGATCTCGTCTTGGGCGCCAACGCGGGCAAAGATGCGATCGACCAGCCCGATAGTGGCGGCCTTGGCGGGCACAAAGGAACCGATCTGGGCCATGAGGGTGATCAGCGCTGTTTGGCGCAGATAGGTGGACTTGCCGCTCATATTGGGCCCCGTGATGATATGGATGGCCTTTTCGGGGCTGAGATGTACATCGTTAGGGACGAACGTCCCCGAGGGCAGGGTGTGCTCCACCACCGGATGGCGGCCCGCTTCGATCCGGATGGTGCGCTCCATTCCGAGCTGCGGGCGCACATAATTGTACTCGGCAGCAACATGGGCCAGGGCCAGATAGACGTCCAGGTGAGCGATGGCGTTGGCGGTCTGCATCACTCGCTCCGCCATCGCGCCCAGTTGCTCGAGCAACTCGCTATAGAGCTGCACCTCCAGCTCGTGAGCTCGTTCCTCGGCATTCAGGATCAGGGCCTCGTGCTCTTTGAGCTCTGGCGTGATATAACGCTCGGCGTTCACCAGGGTCTGCTTGCGAATATACTCGTCGGGCACCGCCTCGGTGTGGGCGTTGGTCACCTCGAGATAGTAGCCAAAGACCTTGTTGAACCCCACTTTGAGGCTCTTGATGCCGGTGCGCTCACGCTCAGAGCGCTCCAGGCTCGCCACCCAGCGTCGCGCCTCGGCCGCTGAGGCTTCGATGCCGTCCCGCTCCTTGGAGTACCCCTCTCGGATCACGCGGCCACCGCTCAGCGTAGCCGGCGGATCATCCGCGATGGCAGAGGCGATCAGAGTTGATACCTCGGGGCAGCAGTCTAGGGCCGTCCCATCCAGCGGATAGAGGCTCTCACCGCCCAGCAACTGGTTCTCTCTGGCCAGGGCCGCAGCGCTCTCGGCCAGCTCGGCGGTGCGCTCCAGCCCGGTCTGCAGGGCGGCCAGATCGCGTGGGCTAGCGTTGCGCTGAATCACGCGCCCAACGGTGCGCTCCAGATCGCCCAGTCCCCGCAGCAAACGACGCAGCTCCATGCGGCGTGCCAGGTTGCCATAGCAGACATCGACGGCCGTGAGGCGCTGCTCCAGCCTGGCCTTGTCCAGCAGCGGCTGGCTTAGCCAGCGACGCAACAGCCGTCCCCCCATGGGCGTCAGCGTGTGATCCAGCACCCAGAGGAGCGACCCCTCGCGAGCGCGGTCGCGGATCGTCTCTGTCAGCTCCAGGTTGCGGCGGGTGGACAGATCCAGCGTCATGAACCGGTCGGTCGAGTAGGTGGTGAGCTGCACCAGTTGCCCAAGGGCGGCGGGCTGGCTTTGCTTGAGGTATTGAACGAGCACGCCGGCCGCGCGGGTGGCAAGGGCCAACTCCTCGCAGCCAAAGCCCGCCAGCGTCGTGACGGAAAGATGTTCCAGGAGCGCCTGCCGAGAGATGTCGTACTCGTAGCGCCAATCCTCATACAGAGTAAAGGCCGAGGGCAGGGCGGCCAGCTCGGGGTGGCGACGATGGGCCTCGCGGGTGTGCGCCTCACCCTGCTCATAGCAGGGGTCGCCCCCATCGCTCAGGATGATCTCGGCGGGCGCCAGGCGATCCAGCTCCCGCAGCAGAGCGCCGCCGGCCGGGCCGCCCTTGTCGCTGAGCTGGGTGGTGGCAAACTCGCCCGTGGTGATGTCAGCATAGGCCAGGCCGGTCCGCGAGCCCTCGCGCACCACCGCGCAGAGATAGTTGTTGCGGCTGTCATCCAGCAGCCCGGGCTCGACCACGGTGCCCGGCGTTACGACCCGCACCACCTCGCGCTGCATTAGCCCGTTGATTGGCTCATCGCTCACCTGCTCGCAGATGGCGACCTTGAACCCTTTGGCGATCAAGCCAGCGATATAGCCCTCGGCAGCGTGGTGGGGGACGCCCGCCATCGGGATGCGCTGCCCCTTGGCCACGTTGCGCGAGGTGAGAACCACATCCAGATGCTCGGCCACCGTGTGAGCGTCCTCGTCAAAGGTCTCGTAAAAGTCTCCCAGCCGAAAGAACAGAATCGCGTCGGGATACTCGCGCTTGATGTCGAGATACTGCTGGCGGATGGGCGTCGCTGCGGGTGCCGGAGACATCGAGGCTCGATCCTTTCGTGTGTCAGCGCGCCTACCACTCGCGGGCCAGGAGAGCCTCTGGCCCCGAGGACAACAGATCGGGTGTGATGGTCCATTCGTTGCCTGTCCCGGGTCGCAGTTTGCTGCCCAGCGCCGCATAAAAAGCGACGCGCTCCCGACGATCGGGCAGCCAGCCTCGGGCCCACTCGCTCAGATAGCCGATCCCATGCAGGCGCTGGAGGACGGTATGAGCATGGATCAGATCGGCGCCCGCGATGAACTGGCCCGCAAAAGGCGCCAGAGCGGGCACGCGCAGATCATCCAGCAGCAACTGGCCGGGCTTGTTCATCTCCGTGCCGATGAACACTGGCAGCCCCAGGTCGCTGGCCAGGTCTAATGTGGCATGCAGACGCCGAACCAATTCCTGTTGCAGGGTCGTGTCGTTTACATTCCAGTTGCGATCGGGTATGACCACCAGGCCGAGCGTCCCTCGCTCGATCAGGCTCTCCAGCAGGGCAGCCATGTCGGCCTCGCCGTTGCTCTGGCCGTCGAGAAAAGCATAGCAGGGCAGAGCGCCACAGGCGGTCATGGCGGCAATGACCGTGTCCAGCGGGGGAAAGGCTTCCGGCCCGGGCGCCATATAGCCCACGCCGCCCTGCTTCATGAGCCTGGCGCGAATGGCGTCATGAGGATGGGGCTCGTCGCCGAGAAAGGCATCCACATCATCGGCGGGCATGTCGAGTTTGTCCGCCCAAAAGGCAACCAACAGAGCTCTTTGCGCAAAGTGACGCCGGGCCACGGCATCGTACGCGATCAGCAGGTGGCGCTCGGTGGCATTGCCCGTAGGCGTCAGCGGCACCACATCCCGCTCATAGTCTACCGCCACGGGCGCCAGGTAGTCGTTGAGCAGCGCCACCATCTCGCGGTTGCGCGCCTCGGCCCGCGCCCGCAGATCGTCCAGCACGGGGCGTGCTGCCGGCGGTGCGATGCTCGAGCCGAATCCTATGCCCACATAGTACATGACCCCGGGCTCGCCGGGAGAGTTAAAGACCGCGTCTGGCCGATCGGGCAGATAGACCCGGGTCTCGATGCCCGCCGCGCCGCGCACGCCTACCTGGGCACAGGCCCACAGGGTCTCGTCCACGCCGTCCAGCACATCAAAGTCCACCGTGCCCAGCGCGTACCAGCCCTGGGAGCGGGCCAGCCACGCCAGAGAAGAGGGCGAATGGCCATAGCCGTTGTAGGAATAGATCGTGTGGCAGTGCAGGTTCACCCCCCGCTGCACCGCAGGCCGTGTGTCCTGCGGCGGCAGGGACCCCGCAACGAGGCGCAGAAGGATCTCTCGTCGCGTTTTTGCAGAAGGATCAGTCAGGGCGTGGATATCTTGCTGCACCGGAACCTCATCCTGTGTGTTGCGTCAAGGGCGGCGTCAGGCCCAACTATACTCGGGCATCAGGCTATTGCCAACCATGGCCACCGTTGCGGCCAGAATTGGGCCTGGCATGCACAACCCCCCTCTGTTGCGCACTGGCAGAAGGGGGGTTGAGAGTTTCGATGATGAACCTAGTTGACGACGTTCTGGGGCTCGCCGTCGATAAAGGCAGCCACATTGTCCACCGTGGTCTGCATCAGACGTGCGCGCGCCGAGCGGGTCGCCCATGAGATATGCGGTGTGATATAGCAGTTCTTGGCGTTGAGTAGGGGGTGATCCAGGGGCGGCGGCTCCACGTCCAGCACATCCAGCCCCGCGCCCGCAATCTGCTCATTGTTCAGCGCCTCGGCCAGCGCTGCATTGTCGATCACCGGCCCACGGCTCGTGTTGACGACAAAAGCCGAGCTCTTCATCAACGTGAGGGTGTCGGCGTTCAACATGCCCTCGGTCTCGGGCGTCAGGGGCGTGTGGAAGGTGACGACATCGGCGCTCCGGAGCAGATCCTCAAAGCTCACCATGTTCACCTCGGGGTCGCCGGGGTCGCTCACATACTCGTCAAAGGCAATGATCTTCATGCCAAAGGCCTTGGCGACCTCGCCTACGGCACGGCCGATGCGCCCAAACCCGACCACGCCCATGGTCAGGCCGTCCAGCTCGATCATGGGAAAGTCCCAGTAGCACCAGTCATCCGAGCGTGACCAGCGGCCCTCGGCCACGGTCTGTGCATGGTGGGCCACATGCTGTGTAAAGTTCAGCACATGGGCCATAACCATCTGCGCCACCGACTGGGTGCCATAGGTGGGGATATTCGATACCGGGATGTCCCTTTCGCGGGCCGCATCCGTGTCGATGATGTTGTAACCAGTAGCGAGCACGCTAATGTACTTGAGGTTGGGGAGCTGGTCCATTACCTCACGGTCGATCACGACCTTGTTGGTGAGGATGATATCGGCGTCCTTGGCTCGCTCGACCACCAACTCGTCCGGTGTGCGATCATAGATTTCGGTGTCGCCCAGATCCTTTAGGCCTTCCCAGCTGAGATCGCCAGGGTTAAGGGTTCCCCCATCCAGAACCACAATCTTCATGCGTCTCCTTTCTCAATCATCTCGGTACCACGCAGGTTGCCGTGTCGCATCGCTACCCTGCGTGGCGAACGGGTCATCCATCCGATAGCTTCATCATATACGTTTTGGCGGAGTGCGCAAGTGGCCTGGGCACCAGCCGCAATGGTGCTAGAATAGACTGACTCAGCTAGCCCGCGCTCCAGTTGGCAGCCTCCCCGCCTTACGGTATAGTCTGCGACGAACCATCTATGACAGGAGCCCACCTTGCCGCTTGCCTGGAACATCTTTGCCAATAACGTTCTTCCGGCCTTTGTCGTAATCGGTATCGGCGTGCTCATCGACCGGCGGATGACCGTTGACAAGCGCACCCTTTCGCGGCTGGCGATCTATATTCTGACGCCCAGCCTGGTGTTCTCGTCCATCGTTCAGTCTGAGGTAGATCCGGCTCAATTCGGGCTCATGATCCTCTATGTTCTGGTATTTACGATCGCCATGTGTCTAATCGGGCTGGGCGTTGGACGATTGCTCGGTTGGACGCGCAAGGCCGCTAATGCGCTTGTGCTCAGCATCGCCTTTACCAACTCGGGCAATCTGGGTCTCTCGATCATTCTATTTACCTTTGGCATCGATGGCTTTGGTCTGGGGGCCGCCTTTTTTGTGGCAACGAACCTGACTACGAACACCTTTGCCGCATTCTTTGCCGCCCATGGTCGAGGCACACTCAAACAAACCTTTTTACAGGTGCTCAAGCTCCCGGGAATCTATGCCTTTGTCCTCGCCCTATTGCTGCGCGGCGGTCCCGAGCTGCCACTGGTCGTCATGCGACCCGTCAGCCTTATTGGACAGGCACAGATCCCCATCATGCTCATGATGTTGGGTGTGCAGCTCTCGCAGACCGAGTTTGGCCGACAATACAAAGAGATCTCGGTAGGCGTCGGGCTACGCTTGATCGGTGGCGCAGCAGTAGCTATGGTGCTGGCGCCCCTGATCGGGCTGACCGGTCTGGCGCGCCAGGTCGCCATCGCCCAATCGTCTATGCCGGCCGCGGTAAGCGCGGCTCTCATGGCCATCGAGTTCGATGCTGAAGCGGACTATGTGGCCAGTGTGATCTTTTTCTCGACGCTATTCAGTAGCATTACGATGAGCATTCTTCTGACGCTGTTGGTGAGCTAACCACAGCCCCATGAAAGGAAAGGGGAGCGGGCTATGATGGAACCGGAACGCTATCTCGATGAGCATCAGCCGACCTATGTAGAGGAACTGCGGGCCTTTTTGTCCATCCCCAGCATCTCGGCGCTGCCTGAATATGCTGGCGACGTGCGTCGTGCCGGAGAGTGGGTGGCAGAGCGCCTGGCGCGTGCGGGCGCAGAACATGTCCAACTGATGGAGACGGGCGGGCACCCGGTTGTGTATGGCGATTGGCTGCATGCCCCAGGGCGCCCCACCGTCCTGATCTATGGCCATTTCGACACTCAGCCCGCCGATCCCCTGGAGCAGTGGGACCATCCCCCCTTTGCGCCCCACATCGACGGCGACCGCATCTATGCGCGTGGTGCCACTGATAACAAGGGCAACATGTTGGTGCCGATCTTGGCTACCGAGGCTCTGTTGGCGACCCGTCAGGCATTGCCGCTGAACGTCAAATTCCTGTTCGAAGGACAGGAAGAGATCGGCAGTCCCCAGCTCTCGGCGTTCATCCAGGCCCATCGCGAACTGCTGGACTGCGATCTGGTGATCAACGCGGATATCGGTCAGCATAGCGAGACCCAGCCTGCCCTGAGTGTGGGGCTGCGGGGCATCTGCGGCCTGCAGCTCGACATGCGTGGCCCCAACCGTGACGTGCATTCGGGCGGCTCTGGCGGAGCGATCCAGAATCCGCTGCACGCCATGGCGCGGCTCCTGAGCTCGATGCGCAATACCGAGGGCAAGATCATGGTGCAAGGATTCTATGCCGATGTGCGGCCGCTAAGCGATGAGGAGAGGGATACCATTGCGGCGGTCCCCTACGATGAGCAAGAGTACATGGCCGGCCTGGGCATCGCCGAGTTCTATGGCGAGCCCGGCTACACCACGCGCGAGCGGACCTGGGCACGCCCAACGCTGGAGGTCAACGGCCTGTGGGGAGGGTTTATCGGCGAGGGTACCAAGACCGTGATCCCCAGCGAGGCCCATGCAAAGATCACCTGCCGTTTGGTGCCCGATCAGGACCCGGCGCAGATCATGGAGGCGATCCGCCAGCATGTGGCCCGCCACACGCCGCCGGGGGTTACCATCGCCGTCAGCAGCGCCGACGAGGGCTCGCGGGCCTATCTGGTGCCGGCGGACCACCCGGGTCTGCGCATCGCCGGAGAGGTATTATCGGCGCTCTATGGCCGTGAGCCTTACCTGGAGCGCACGGGCGGCAGTGTGCCCATCATGAGCTTTTTCCTCGAGCATCTGGGCGCCTATGCCGTGAACTTTGGTTTTGGGCTGCCCGATGAGAATGTCCATTCGCCCAACGAGTTCTACCGCCTCTCCAGCTTCCGCCGTGGGCAGGGCGCCTTCCTGGTGCTGCTGGAGCGATTGGCTGAGGAGAAACTGTAAGGGACGCTAGCGACCGCCAGATGCCCCTGCGGCGTGCGCGTCGAACGCACCAGGTATAGGGGTAGGCACAAGAGCCTACCCCTATACCTGTCTGCCCACCGCCCGTAGGTATCCACGGGGGAATGCCCCAGGTGCGTTCCACATCGTGGGGGAACCCCCTACAGGGGCCAGTCTACATGGGGCTCGGGCAGACGCAGAACTCTGTCGAGGGCGTCAATCAGGCTACCGGGGCCGCGCAGGCCGTCGCTGACGGCCAGGCCGCTGGCGGGTCGCACGCCCAGCCAGAGCCGGCTAAAGGCATTCACGGTAGCCTCTAGCGTGGGCAAGGCGGGATCGTGCCCAGGGCACGCCGATGAGGTCTCGGCCAGCGCGATGACATAGTCGCCCGCGACGCCTCGCCAGGGTGCATCCTCGGGCAGGTAATCGGCAATGGGGTCGGTGAGTGCAAGGTTAAAGGCCAGCGCATCGCCACAGACCGTGGTGGCTGCCAGGCAGCGCTCCATGTCCAGGATGCGGCACTGCCACCAGGCGCTGCCCCGGACGCCCGTCTCCCAGTTGGTGTGCCGGGTCATGCGCGATTGCTTGAACGGTTGCTCTACCAGGTCCTGAAACATTATATGCGCCGGTTCCTGCATAGTGACACGCAGCACCTGATCGCCCAGGGATTTGATGACGCCGAGGAGGTCCAGAAACTGCTCTCCGGTCTGGTAAGCCATCCAGCGCACATGGTACGGTCCCCGGCCTGCGTTCTCTGCCAGCAACCAGACATAGTGAGAGATGGCATCGTCTGGTCCATCACAAAAGCCCAGCCCAAAGCCTTTTGGCCCATCTTCGAGGGTCTCTGCGCGGGTGATGATCGCGGGCGTCAGGCTGACCGCGCCGTGGCCAAGGCGACGTCGGAGGCGGGCCTGGTGCAGTTTCTTCCAGTCTTCTGCGGCAAACCGTTTTGGAATGCGTGGGCGGCCCTGTATCATGAGGCGAGCCGGATCAAAGCTGATCTGATGTTCGTAGCTGCCGGTACCCATGCCCAAGCGATTGTAAAAGCCCTGCTCGAACATGCCCAAACCGGCGATGGCATCGCCTGCAGCGGCCCGTTCGGCGATGGCGCGGGCCGTGAGCCGCGTGGCAAACCCCTGCCGGCGCACGACACGGCTGGTGGCCACAGCAGCGACGGCGCACAGAGGCAGCATGTCATCTAGATACCGCGCCGTGCCGGGTGCGGTCAATACCAGACACTCGGCCTGGCCGTTCACCTCGGCCACATGGGCCTGGATCGCTCCGATATAGAGATCGATAATCTCCTCCTGGCCCGGGCGCAGCCAGCCGATCTCGCGCCAGATGCGCCGCACGGCATCCTGGTCGCGCTCTGGATCATATGCGCGAAAGAGCATGTCTCTGTCCTTTCCCTGGGTCACTTGCCAACCGGAATTGTACCGATAGGCAGCTCCTCTGTCCAACGAGGTTGCGCTGGCCAAGCGTCTCGGTCAGGCAGGGTGACGGTTTGACGTGGCTGCATAGGGTTTCTACAATGCGACCACGGAACTGGACGGGCAATGAGGTGGAAAAATGGCTCGTGAAACAATGACCTCCCGAGAGCGGTGGCAGGCTGTTCTGCAGCGCCGCACGCCAGACCGGATGCCGATGGACTATTGGGCCACCGAGGAGGCCGATGCTCTACTCAAGGGGCACCTGGGCGTCGCGGATGACCGGGCGCTCTTGGAGCGACTGCACATCGATCGGCCATTTACCGTCACGCCCGAATATGTGGGCCCTACCGTCCCCGATGACCGGGATGTCTTTGGGATCACGTACCGCGATGTGGACTATGGCGGGGGCGTTTACCGCGAGGCGGTGACCAACCCGCTGGCGGCGTATGGCAGCATCGACGAGATCGAGGCCAACTATGTCTGGCCGGACCCCGATTGGTGGCGCTATGACCATCTGCCTGCCCAGATCGTGGGCCATGAAAAGGAGCCGCTGCGGGGCGGCGGCTCGGAGCCCTTTTTGGTCTACAAGAACCTGCGGGGTCAGGAGCAGGCATTCATGGACCTGCTCCTCAATCCCGAGATCGTTCACTTTTGTCTCGACAAGCTGTTTGACCTGGCATATCAGAACACGCTCCGCATCTATGAGGCGATCCCGGGCCAGGTGATGATCACCTATGTGGCCGAGGACATGGGCAGCCAGGAGAGCCTGCTCTTTTCGCCCAAGCAGATCCACGAGTTCTTGCTGCCACGCATGCAGCGCATGATGGACTTGGCCCACGAGGCCGGCGCCCATGTCTTTTTCCACAGCGACGGCGCCGTCCGTCCCATCCTGCCCGACCTGATCGCCGCTGGGATCGATCTGCTCAACCCGATCCAGTGGCGCTGCCAGGGCATGGAGCGCGAGGCCCTCAAGCGTGATTTTGGAGATCAGGTGGTGCTTCACGGCGGCGTCGACAACCAGTATACCCTGGCCTTTGGCACAGTGGACGAGGTGCGCCAGGAGGTGCTGGACAACATCCGCATCCTGGGCGCGGGGGGAGGCTATGTGCTCGCCCCGTGCCACAACATCCAGGCCATCAGCCCGCCCGAGAATATCGTCGCCATGTACGAGACGGGCTATGAGCACGGCTGGCTGTAGCATCTCTACGCATTCTTACAAGGAAGGATCGTATGTACATCGGAAGGTTTGTTGTGCTGGGCATCACGCAACGTGGGCAACGGTTTCTGGGCTATCGCGTGTCATCCCGCTCCTTTCCCGATCGCCGCATCGTGGCGCGCGAGGATCGGGCGGCGGTGCTGCCTACCGAGGATGCGGCGCCCAGCGACAACCCCTATATCGCCTACAACTGCCTGCGCACCAGCGGCGATACCGTGGTGGTGGCCAACGGGAGCCATGTCGACCCGATCATCGACAAGGTGAGGGCAGGATTCCCGTTGCGCGATGCCATGGCGCTCTCGCTATTGGCCCTCGACTATGAGCACGATGACTATAGCACGCCCCGCATCGTGGCCGGCTGGGAGCGCGAGGCGGGCTATCTGGGGATCGTGACACCGGAAAAGCTCGTGGTGCGCGCCATCCCTCTCGAGCCAGGTGAGGCGCGGCTGATCGCGACCTATGAGCTCACCGAAGCGACCGAGCTCGTGTTCGAGGGTGTGACGGCTGAGGCGCTGGCAGAGGCGGTGTATCATGCTCCCTACGAGCATCCTGTGGCGGCGCTGGCGACTGTCGTGGAGGACACAGTTTCGATGGCTGTCATTGGCCCGGAGGCGTAAGCGCTACGCATTGGGCCAAGCCGGGTTTTGCGCTGGATTTCCGGCATGTTATACTAGAGACGTCCGTTTCTTACCAAACTGGAATCTATAGCCTCTGCGGCAGACCCATACTCGTGTGCGTCAATATCACCAGACTGCATTGAGGCGATCCGGCGTCGCGCCGAGCTTGTGAGGTCGGCTGCAGGATACGGGAGGCGACAGTAATGTTTCTCAAAGGCAGCAAGGTCGTTCATCCGTTCTATGGGGCGGGCACCATTGTCGAGATACAGGAAAAGAGCATTGGCGAATCATCCCACGCCTACTATATCATCGACACGGTGTCGCGCCCCATGCAGCTTATGGTGCCCGTAAATCGCGCCGAAGATGTCAACCTGCGCCCCGTGGCGCCTGCGCCCGAGTTGCGCAACGATCTCGAGATCTGTTGTGCGCCCCCTGCCGCTTCCGAAATCAGCAAGGACCTGCGCGCACGGCAGGCCAAGATGCGCGAGCAGCTCAAGTCAGGGGCCTTTGACCAGATCGCCAACGTCACGCGGGTGCTCTATTTCATGAGCACCCGCCGCCCCCTGGGGACGGTGGACCGCCAGTTGCTGGAGCAGGGCAAAGACCTGCTGGCCGGCGAGCTGGCGCTGGCCTCCTGTGTGGATGTAGACCAGGCCAAGCAAGAGGTCGAGGATCGGCTCATGGCCATGCTCGACGCCCTGGAAGAAGAGTAGCTCGCCTGATCAGAATCCCGCGCTTGCCCAAGGAGCGCGGGATTTTTCGTGTCGGGAGCGCTGAGCATCAGACCCATCAATCCCTGGTCGGTCCGACGCTCCTTTGCCTCAGGCTCACAAAGGGCTGGCGTCTACCGCGCTCAACCCGCCTTACGCGCTATGGGCCGCTTGAGCAGGCCCACGACAACGCCGACGATCACGCCAAAGAGCACCGCCGCCCGCAGGTCGAATAGCACCGTGGCATCGCCGCTGATCTGTCCGGCGATGGCGACGCCGACGCTGCCCTCTTCCACTCTGACGCTGTCGGCCACGGCGACGGCGATGCCACCCTTTTTCACCGTCACCATGTCGCTGGTGGCCAGGGCGATACCACCCTGGTTCACCTCGATGTAGCGCGCCTCGGCGTGTTGGATCTGGCCATGGGAGAACTGGAGCTCTCTTGCCTGCACCTGGTTGGGTGGCGTTTCCGGTGTCGTGTGTATCTGGCTGTCACTTGTCATAATAGAATTGCTCTCTTTCTGTCTCGACTGTTGCTCTGACCCAGGCCGAGACATGGGTCATGGTGGCGGCCAAGGCGCCGCTTGTTACGCCGCCGCGAACATGGTCGTCACCCAACGGTAACAGATGTCGCCCGATGCCCCCCGGTACCGCCTGTACAAACCGACGGCTCGACTCTGCTCTCAGGCCCAATACTGGCGCGGCCAGTTGTCGTCGGCCAGGCCAAGGGCGCCGCGCAGGAGCCAGATCTGCCGGATGTGCGACATGGTATGGTAAATCGTGCGCATGTAAAAGTCGGCCCGTACCCTCTTGGGCAGGGGCAGGTCAAGCGGTTCTGCAGGCCATTCGGCGTCAACGCCATCCAGGATCTCGAAAACCCGCTCAGTGATCTGGTGCAGCAGCGACAACAGCTCTGCCTTGGAGGGGAATGAGGCTCCCGGATAAGGACGGGGCCGCGGACTGCCGCGCCACAACTCCCACTGCGCCGCAGGATCAAAGCGCCGTTCTCCCGTCTGAACTCCTATTGCGTTAGCATCCAGATTATCCAGACAGTGCATCAGAATCCATGCGATATTATTGCGCCCGGGAACAGGAAAAGCTACGAGCTGATCGTCAGACAGGTCGTAAAAAGCTTCCTCAAGGGCTGTGAGGGCCTCATCGAGACCGATCATGATCGCTTGCCTGAGATCGGTTTCTCGAGCGTTCCTGATTCCGCGTTCTCGGATGTTCATGACAGCTCCTTTCCGAGCCGGGGAGCCCCGTTGGGCATGCTTGTCTCGTACCACCCAGCGTAACGGGACTCTTACGCCACCTCGAACATGGTTGTCATCCAGTGGTAGAAATTGTCGCCTGAGGCCACCAAGTGGTCGTACAGGCGCTGCATCAACGGGCGCCGGATCCCGCCATAGGCCGGGTCGTCGATGCGGTTATGCAGCTCGTAGGGGTCTACGGCCAGGTCATAGAGCTCGTTCACATCGGGCGGGTTGACCACCAGCTTGTAGCGAAGGGTGCGGATGCCCCGCTGGGGATAGGGAAAGTGGTGACCGTGGAACTGGAGGAACACCGCGTCGGGCCAGTCGCGGGGCGCTTCGCCTTCCAGCAGGGGCCGGATGCTTTGCCCGGCCACATGCCCCGGCGTGGGCACCCCGGCAATATCGAGGAAGGTGGGCATCAGGTCCATGAGGGTCAGCATCTCGTAGCAGATGCCACCCGACGGCGTGTGCCCCGGCCAGCGGGCCAGCATCGGGATGCGGTAGATGTCGTCGTACATCATGGGGCCCTTGTCGCTCAGGCGATGATTGCCCACAAAGCCGCCGTGGTCGGTGCTAAAGAAGAGGGCGGTGTCGTCGCGCAGGCCCAGGTCGTCCACCGCCTGCAGGATGCGCCCGATCTGCTCGTCAATCAGCGTGACATAACCCCAGAACATGGCCGTGAGCTTTTGCCATGTCTCCCAGGAGTAGCTGTCAAAGGCCCAGTGCTGCGAGTACCATTCGTGCACCTGGGGTTTGTCGTCGAAATCCTCTTGCATACTGGGGTGCGGGTGCACGTCGCCGGGGTCGTACAGGTCGGCGTACTCTTGCGGGAGATAGTAGGGCAGGTGGGGACCGAAAAAGTCGGTGCGCAAAAAGAACGGTTGCCCCTTGTCATGATAGCCCAGCGCGTACTCCTGTAGGCGCTCGATGGTGCGCTCGGCGAGAAAGTAGGGGTAGGTGCCCTCCACCGGGCCCTCATAGATGCCGCCGATGGCGATGGATGGCTTGCCGTTGGGAAAGGTACCATGGATCTCGTCGCGCACCGACCAGCGCGGCAGGGCATGCTCCTCCAGGTACGCCTCATAGGCGGGGTGCTGCTTGGGCGCATCCCAACCGGGCAGGTGCGTGCCCTCAAAGCCATACTCCTCGGGTCCCTTGCGCAGGCCCAAGTGCCACTTGCCCACGACCCCGCACCGGTAGCCGGCCTCTGACAGATAGTGGCTAAAGGGGATCAGTCCCTCGGGCATCTCCCAGGGGTAGCCCACATTGCGCTCAAAGTTGGCCAACATGCCATGGGCGTGGGGCTCGAGGCCCGTGAGCAGCGTGGCTCGCACGGCGGTGCAGATGGCGGTATTGGTGTAGGCGTGGTCAAAGCGCACGCCCTCGGCCGCAATCTGATCACAGTTTGGCGTACGACAGACGGGCGCGCCGTAGCACCCCAGCGAATCGCGCCGCTGCTGGTCGGTCATGAGCAACAGGATATTGTGCCGCCGCTCGGCCATGAGCGCCTCCTTTGGTGCAAGTGATCTTGGACGGCGCAGGGCCTGGCCCCATGCGGATAGGTCGCCCTCGAACGGGAAAGCTATTCGCTGTCCCCCATCACGAGGATCACGCCCAGGTCCTGCAGGCCGGTGCTCTGCGTAGCCAGTATGCCGCTATCCAGCGCCAGCAGAGCCGGGGTAGCGTCGTGACGCTTGAGAGTTGCTCCCAGATCCACATTCCGCTCCTGCGCCTCGGCCATAGTATAGCCATCGACGATCCCACCCGCCAGCGTGGGAATGTGCTCGGCGCCGGGGGTATATTGCGCCCCGGGGCCATCGGTGCCGTCGGTGTCAACGGCGCCCATGACGATCCGCTGATTGCCGGCGATCTCCTGAGCCGCCGCCAGGGCCCACTCCTGATTGCGGCCGCCGATGCCCGACTGTTGCCCCACAGTCACCAGCAGCTCGCCGCCGGTGATCAGCGCCACGGGCGCTTTAAATGGGTGCGCGCTCTTGGCGATGGTCTTGGCGATGGCGGCGGCATAGCGCCCGGCGTGAGCCGCCTCGACGCCCAGGCCTGTGGCCAGCAGCACAGGCTGGTAGCCCAGCTCTTGGGCGCGCTTGCGAGGGGTCACCCAGCGGCCTTCCTCTTCGTGGAACATGCCAAAAATGCGGTGGGGGAACTCGAGGTATTGCTCGGGCTTGATCGTCTCAAAGGCCGGGTCAGCCCGCAGCAGGTTGTCGCGCACCGACTCGGGCACGGCCTCCCAGGCATCCCACTTTTTCAGATTGTCGATGGCGTCGGCATAAGTGGAGCAATCGGGAAAGCTGTGCACCCAGGTGTTCTCATAGATCAACTCTTGCCAGGGGCGCGGCTCTTTGGCCAGTAGGTGTATGGCGCACGCGGGCAGCAGATGGGCAGCAAAGCGCCCTCCTTTGAGGACATCCAGATGGTTGCGGATGGGAGAGAGGTCGCTGGTAGGGACGCCGCGTTCGATCTGCAGCATATAGACGGTGCGCCGCACATCCTCCAGGCTCACGCCCGGCGCGGGCAGCGTCAGCAGCGAGGAAAATCCGCTCGCGCCCACGGTGAACACCAGGTCGTCGGCGGTCAAGCCCTGAGTCATCTCCAGGATGCGTCGGCTCCCCCGTACGCAGTCCTCGTCAGGGACAGGATGCGAGCCCAGGGTGACCTCGATGCGTTTGAGATACGCGGGGTCGCCGCCCTTCTTGTCAATGATATGGCCGCCTGCGAGGCGATCTCCCAGGATCTCTTCCAGGGCTTGTGCCGCACGCTGGACGCCCTTGCCGGCGCCAAACACCCAGATGCGGCCCAGCGTGGAGAGATCATACGCGTCAGTGCCGCTCCAGGGCGAGCCCAGCGGATCAAAGGCCGGGTTGCCCACCAGCAATCGATTGGCCTCCACGCGCACCAACTTGTGTACATTGTGATAGGGGTCCGCAGCCTGCAGCCCCGCCTCGATGATCTCCATGACCGCTCGGCGGCCGCCGACGTTGCCGTGCGACACCAAGGTCTCTAGGTTTCTGACGCCCATGCCTGTCTGCTCCTCCGTTGGATACACGCTGGGTTGGCGCAATCGACGCCGGGCCGATCAGAGATCCCAACACCGATCGCATCATGGTCGATTGGTGACGTCTAGGCTTGCTTGTGGCCTTTGAAGAGGGCCTTGCCCGGCCAGATGGCAGCCGCGCCCAGTTCCTCTTCCAGCGCCATCATGCGTCGCTGGTTGTAGGCGCGCACCTGTCCCGCCCGCAGGCCGATGGCATAGTCCGCGATGGTGGCCCGGTCCCCACGGCTGCCGCACGGGTGCACGTTATAGCCATGGTTGAGGCAGTACTCGGCCGCATCCAGCGCCTCAGTCACAGTACCCACCTGGGTGATCTTGAGGACCATCGAGTTGGCGGCGCCAATCTCGACCCCCATCTTGACCCGCTCGATGTTGGTGGTAAAGAGATCGTCGCCCACGATCTCGATGCCGGTCGTCTCGGTGATGATAGCGTGGCCCTCCATGTCCTCCTCGTGCAGGGGATCTTCAATAGAGACGATGGGGTAGTTGGCAACGATCTCCTGGTAAAAGGCCACCATCTCGTCGCGCGATCTCTCGCCCTCCGAGTAGATGCCGACGTATTTGTCAATGTCCTCTTCATAGTAGCAGCCTGCCGCCGCATCGTAATAGATCCCGATCTTGTCGGCCCCATGGGTGTTCTCGATGGCCTGGGTCATCAGATCAAGGATCTCGCGGTCATCTCTGGTGGCGCCGATCATCCAGAAGGAGTGATAGCTATTTGCCAGCGAGTGGCGACGAAAGACTCCCATACCATAGCGCTCGATCACCAGACGGGTGAACTCGCGTTGCATGGTGTCAGCCATCTCGATGGCCTGCTCAAATCCGCCGGCGCCATGAGGTATGATCTCATAGCTGGGCTTGAGCCAGCGGGTGTTGCCGGGATCGCGGTAGCGGCCCGACAGGCAGATGCCAAAAATGGGCATGGGAAAGGTAGACGCATTGACGCCGCCGATGTACTGGTAGAGTGGTAGGCCGGCGGCGTTGGCCCCCGCGTCGCAGACCGCCAGCGACACGCCTACGATGGTGTTGGCGCCCAGTCTGGCTTTGTTGGGCGTGCCGTCCAGACGAATCATGATCTCGTCGATCTCACGCTGCTGGCTGACGGGCATGCCGATGAGGTGCGGTGCAATCTCTTCTACGTTCTTTACAGCCTGACGCAATCCCATGCCCCTGAATCGCTCTCCACCGTCGAGCACAAAGGCGGCTTCATAGATGCCGGTCGAGACGCCGGCCTCGGGGGTAGAGCGCCCCCTGGCGCCGGTGTCCGTCGTTACAATAACCTCGAGGGCTGGCCAGCGTGCCCCCATAATCTCTTTGGCCTGAATGCTGGTGATCTTGGTAGTCATGGGTTCCTCTCCTCCAACCGGTATGCGGATTCGCTCCAGGCTGACAGCGTTGTCACCATCGGCATCTGCGCCGCGGGCGATTATACCATGTTTCACGCAGAGAGCCAGATCAGGTCTCGCCAGCAGTCCAAGATACGAAGGGCACGCTCCAGACTGGGGTCCGCATACTCGGCCCATACGAGAGCGATACGCTTCTAAATCGAGGGTCTACGGTATACTATGTTAAATTCCACCCCCATAAAGCAGCCGAATATGCTATAATGAGCACAGAAGGCAGAGCAGCCGGCTATCGCGCTGGCTCTTGAGCCGTGATCTGAGCCGGCAGTGCTGCCCCGATCAGCGCGAGTCGTGTCAAACGGATGGTCATCCCCTAGTGGCGCCATCCCTTGGTCGACCGGGCATACGTTTACGAGGAGGACGATCATGACAGTCATCACAATGTCACGTCAACTCGGCTCCGGCAGTGAGGAACTGGCACAGCGGCTCTGTCAGGAACATGGGCTCGTCACGTTCAGCAAGCAGATGATGGCCCGCGTGGCCAGTGAGGTGGGGATTTCGTCCAGTGAGATCGTCGACTATTCGGAGGAAGAGTATCAGCGACGTGGGTTCTTTGAGGCGCTGTTCCGTCGATCCCGTCCGGTGGCCGAGTTCTCTACATGGATTGGTAGCCCCGTGGTAGGCTATGAGCGGCGTACGCGCCTTCTTGACGAGGCTGGCGCGATCGACCTGATTCGGGCCACGGTACGAAAGGCCCACGAGCATGGTCAAGCACTCATTATTGGCCGTGGGGGGCAGGTCATCCTTGAAGACGAGCCCGACGTTCTGCACATACGTGTCGTAGCTCCGTTTGAGGCGCGCGTAAAGAGATTGCAGGATAGTCAAAACATGACACCGGCGCAGGCTCGTCGCTACCTGCAGGAGATGGACAGTAACTCGGCCGAGTACTTGCGCAGCTTTTTCCATGTTGACCCTGATGACGCCACGCTCTATCATCTGACCATGAACACGGAACGGTTGGGTCTAGAGGGGGCGCTGGGGTTGACGAACAAGGCGCTAGAAGTGATGCCTGAGAGGCACCATACGCTCTCGAAGGGTCGCTCCTAGTCGACCGATGCGCTGACGGTTCAGGGACTGGCCCCTATTCACGCTCACAAGCGTGTCTGATGGTGGCCGATGGACGGCCATTCCTCGGAGTATGCTTATGTGCGCTTGTTGATTCGTGGTTGCAGAGGGTATGGCTTCTGATCGGATGTGCCTTGGCCAGCTGCTGACCAGCAGCAACGAGGAGACCCATGGCACTCATTACCATATCGCGGCAGATCGGATCTGGCAGCCAGGAACTGTCACAGCTCCTGTGCTCCGAGCTCGATCTGGCCCCGCTTGATAAATATACGATGTTACGTGTTGCATATGAGGCAGGCATATCACCACAAGAGTTCGTTGATTATTCTGAGGACGAATACGAGCGACGAGGATTTCTCGACGAGCTATTCAGACGGTCGCGCCCGTTGGCCGAGACCGATATGTGGATCGGGAGCCCGGATATCGGATACGAACGACGCTCCCGCATTCTGGACGAGCATGATGCCATCGATATGGTGCGTGCCACGATCATGGCTGCCTACGAGCGAGATCAGGTTCTGATCATCGGCCGAGGTGGCCAGGCGATTCTCGAGCACGAGCCTGATGTATTGCACGTACGCGTAATCGCTCCGATGGAGGAACGATTGGCGCACATTGAGGCTCAGCACGAGATGGAGCGCACGCAGGCACTTGGCTATCTGCAGGACTCGGATGCCAACACCGCCGAGTATCTGCAAAAGTTCTATCATATCGATCCAGATGATCCCACGATGTATCATCTGATCGTCAATACCGACAAGCTGAGCATCAAAGGGGCGGCTGTACTGATAGAGCAGGCTTTTAGGAGGCTGCCGCCGCGCTCTAGCAAGGCTGATGACCAAGAGTGAAAGAGTCCTGCGTCCTTGCTGCCGACTCATGCCGGCGAGGTTGCAGGATTTCGCCTAGGGGGCCTATCGGAGATAGGTCTTTGATAGATAAGAGAAAGGAATACGTCAGTGGGCAAAGGCATACGCATAGGAAGCCTCTTTGGTATCAACATCCATATTGACTGGACTTGGATCTTTATCTTTGCACTGATCACCTGGAGCCTCTCTGTGGCCCTTGGGCAATTTCGTCCTGATCTAGATACAGGCACAGCATGGGGTCTCGCGGCCTTTGCGGCCCTCCTGTTCTTTGCCTCGGTTCTTGCCCATGAGATGGCCCACTCCCTCGTCGCTCGCTCGCAGGGACTTCCCGTGCGGAATATCACCCTCTTTATCTTTGGGGGGGTATCCAGTATCGAGCGAGAGCCAGAGTCACCGCGCAACGAGTTTCTCATGGCGATCGTGGGGCCGCTGACCAGCCTCGTGATCGGGGTGATACTGCTGTTTGCCGTGGGCGCCAGGCTGCCGGACGCACCCGATCTGCTGCAGCGGCCGCAGCAGCTCTTTGAGGTAATTGGATTGGCCAGTATGCTGGGCCTCTGGCTTGGCTCTGTAAACATGCTGCTAGGATTCTTTAACCTGATCCCTGCGTTTCCTCTGGATGGTGGGCGGGTCCTGCGATCGATCTTCTGGGCCATTACCAACAACCTTCAGCGAGCGACGGGCTGGGCATCAGCTATCGGCCAGGGCATCGCCTGGGTCTTTATCATCACCGGCATCGCCATGGCGTTTGGGTTTCGTGTTCCCCTGTTCGGCACGGGCGTCGTGAATGGTCTCTGGCTGGCGTTTATCGGATGGTTTCTCAATAGCGCTGCCTCGCGCAGCTACCGTCAGGTGGTAGTCCAGGACATACTGGCTGATGTGCCCGTGACAGAGATCATGCGTCGCAATCCACCAGTCGTGCCACCTGACATCTCTGTCAGTGCCCTTGTTCATGAGCACGTCATGGGCTCTGATGACTATGGCTTTCCCGTGATGGATCGCGATAGCCTTGTGGGCCTGGTGACGATGCAGGATGTGCGCGGCATATCGAGAGAGCGCTGGGAGAATGTCGATGTAAGGGAGATCATGACGCCTCGTGACGAGCTGCTAACAGTGGGTGCAGAGGGAGATGCGGCCCAGGCCTTCAACACCCTGATGCAGCGAGACGTGCGGCAGCTGCCAGTGCTGGAGGATGGACAGTTGGTCGGATTACTGAGACGCAATGATCTGGTTCGTTGGCTCCAGCTACACTCCGAGTCCGAGGGCTAGCTGGGCCAAACAAAAAGGGGGCGCATATGATGTTTCAAGACCGTACAGACGCGGGCGCCAAGCTCGCGGAGAGACTTGACGACTATGCTGATCGCGACGATATTATTGTATGGGGGCTACCCCGAGGCGGAGTCTTGGTGGCCCTTGAGGTGGCGCGTGCGCTGGACGCCCCGTTGGACGTTTCTGTCGTGCGCAAGCTGGGTGTCCCCGATCAGCCCGAGTTGGCCATGGGCGCTGTGGCTGCGGGGGGCGTGCGCGTCCTCAACGACGAGATTTTGGCCATGCTGAATATCAGCGATCAAGCCATCGATGACGTGACTCGTCGAGAGATGGAGACGCTGGAGCGCCAGCAACTCGATTTCAGTGGCGAAACCGAGCCCGCCGATCCCAAAGGCAAAACGGTGATTCTTGTGGACGACGGTTTGGCTACAGGCGCCACGATGCGTGCCGTCGTAGAGGCAGCACGCCGCCGCAATCCCGCGCGCATCGTCGTGGCGGTGCCGGTCGCACCACCCGATGTCCGGCAAGATTTTGAGGCACTCGTAGATGAGGTGGTCTGTGTTTCCACGCCCGAGCCCTTTTCTGGCGTGGGTGCCTGGTATCGTGATTTCCGACAGACCACCAACAGGCAGGTTCAGGACGCGCTGGAGGAGGCGCGTAGCTGGCACGAGCACGACTTCTCAGGGTCCGATGATGCGTAGATAGGCTCTGATTAGGTATAGTTATCATCTAGCCGTGGCAATGAAGGACATTGCGAGATGGATATGTTGCTGGCGGCTGTTTGAGGAGAGCCCGGTACCCTCTCGAGCGGGCATTGGCTTCTCTCTATAAGGAGGTACGTTCGTGATTAGCAATATTCTGGCACCTCTGGATGGCTCATCTCTTGCCGAGAGTGTCCTTCCCCATCTGGTCGCATGCGCCAGTGCCTTTGGTGCCGATGTAACCGTCCTGCGGGTCTTGGATGAGATGACCGCCGAAGGGGCCGTACCAATCAGTCCCGTCAATTGGCATCTTGTTCGGGCCAAGGGAGAGCGCTATCTGAGGGATGTTTCAGAGCGACTGACCGATGCCGGTTGCAATGTCAATACGGTTCTGCTCGAGGGCAAGGCGGCTGAAGAGATCTTGTCCTATGCCGATCGCAACGATGTTGATATGACCATTCTCAGCAGCCATGGCCGTAGCGGCCTGTACCGGTGGAATGCAAGCGGCGTTGCACAAAAGGTGATCTATGAGTCCAAGAACTCGGTTATGCTCGTCCGCGCCTATCAGGCCGGCCAGAGGACTCTGGAAGACTATCGCTATGACAAGATCCTGGTGCCGCTGGATTGTTCGCGACGTGCCGAATGTGTGCTTCCCCATGTGGGCATGTTGGCGAGCGATGGAGACGCAGAAATCGCACTCGCGCATGTGGTTGTGCCGCCCCAACTCCCGCGGCGAGCCCCTCTCTCGGAAGAAGAGCGCGCCCTGGTTGATCAGGTAGTAGAACTTAATGTCAGGACCGCCAGGGAGTATATGGAAGAAACGCGCGACAGTCTGGGGGACAACGCCTATATCCGCATGGTAACGGATAGCAACGCAGCGGGGGCTCTGCATGATCTCGTTGATGAAGAGGAACCCGATCTGGTTGTCGTATGCGCGCATGGTTATACGGGCACGGTGCGGTGGCCTTTTGCCAGCTTGGCGCTTAACCTGATTGTCTATGGCAATAGGTCGCTTTTTGTCGTGCAGGATGTTACTGACGTAGAATGGACGAGTTCATGGCGTGAAGCCGCCAGGGAGACCAAGGGACACTAGCTAATGGAGAGTACAACGATCGAACGCGTCGGCCAGTTGGAGGCCGACGAGGCTCTGGATAGTCTGCGCGTCAGGGCTTTGGAACTCGCAGCCTCTCATACTATTGCCACAGAAAGAGTGCGTGGCCCCTCGCCGGTTGACCGTCTCGAGAGCCTGATGAGTCTACTCCGCCAGGCATACAAGTATTTTGTGCAGATCGCCGAAGAGGATGGTGTCATCACCACAGCGGCCGAATGGCTGTTGGACAACCTGTATGTGATCGAGCAGGCCGGGCGTATTGTGAGCAAGGACATGCCCCCTGGCTATTATCGGCGCTTGCCCAAGCTGGCTGATTCTGGGCTCGAGGGAGTGCCGCGCATCTATGACATAGCACGTGACGTGATTCGCCTTTCCGACGGCCAGGTGGACCTGCACAGGCTCACACGATTTACCCATGCCTACCAAGAGCTTCATCCCCTCACTCTGGGCGAACTGTGGGCTCTGCCGCTCATGCTCCGAGTCGTCGAGATCGAATTGCTGGCCAGTGCCATCAGAGACTCGTTGGCAGATCGACTGGATGAGGATCTTGCGCCGATTGATGCCGTAGAGATTCGTGGAGCCCCCTCTACAGATGTCCTCGTCGGCCGCGCAGTCCGTGGGTTGCGCACCCTGGGCACCCATGACTGGGAGACCTTTGTCGATGAGGTAAGCCTTGTCGAGAACATCCTCCATCAGGATCCTGTGGGCGCTTATCGGCTGATGGAAGAAGACGATCGCAATCGCTATCGTCAGAGCATCGAGGATCTGGCCTGGCGCTCACTCGAGTCAGAGGTTTCGATTGCCGGGCGCGTTATTGACCTGGCAGAGACTGCGCAAGAGGAACAGCGCCCTGAGCGCGAATGTCATGTGGGGTACTATTTGGTTGACCGGGGCCTTGATACTACAAGAGCCCAAATAGGCTACCGTGCTACCACGCAGGAGAAACTGCGAGACTGGATCCTTGACCATGCCGCGGGTGTGTACCTGTCTGCGATTGGTCTTCTCACAGTGCTCGTTATGGCTGGCTTTGTGTGGTACGGCGCTGCCAATGGAGCGCTGACGATCCAACTCATCGCGATCGTGATATTCGCGCTGGTCCCCGCCAGCATTGCAGCCGTTAGCCTGGTGAACATTGTGGTGACGCATGTCATACCTCCCCGTGTACCCCCCAAGCTGGCTCTGCGCGAAGGGATCGCGCCCGGCATGCGCACTCTCGTTGTGATACCCTGCCTATTGACCGATCCGGATGAGGTCGATTCGCTGGTCGCTCAGTTGGAGCGCCATTATCTGAGCAATCTGGATCCCGAGCTCGGGTTTGCTCTGTTGAGCGATCTGCGAGATGCGGCCCAGAAGCATCTTGCCGGTGATGATGCCCTTGTGGATCGCGCTGTCGAAGGGATCAGGGGCCTGAATCGCAAGTATGCAGAGAACCGGCCTTTTTATCTGTTCCATAGAGAGCGCGAGTGGAATCCATCCGAGGGCGTCTGGATGGGTTGGGAGCGCAAGCGTGGCAAGCTAGAGCAACTGAATGCCTGGATCCTGGGCTACATCAATAACCCGTTTTCGGTGTGTCTGGGCGATGTCAACTTTGCGCAGCAGACACGCTATGTCATCACGCTGGATGCCGACACGATTCTGCCACCTGGAGGCGCTGCGCGTCTCGTGGGTGCCATGGCGCACCCTCTCAACCGCGCCGTCTTTGACCCGGATACAGGCCGTGTCGAGGCCGGTTACACAATCCTGCAGCCGCGCACCGACCTCCAGTTTTCGAGCGCTCTGGCCTCACGCTTTGCGCGCATCTATGGGGGAGATGTGGGACTGGACCTATACACGCGCGCCGTATCCGACGTCTATCAGGATCTCTTTGGTGAAGCGATCTATGTAGGCAAGGGTATCTATGCTGTAGAAGGCTTCCACCGCAGTCTCGACGGACGCGTGCCCGAGAACTCTCTCTTGAGCCATGACCTATTCGAGAGCCTTCACGGTCGTGCTGGCCTGGTCTCTGATATCGTTGTGTACGAGGATTACCCACCCACCTATCTGGCCTACACACAACGACTGCATCGCTGGGTGCGGGGTGACTGGCAGCTTTTGCCCTGGCTTGGCGGACGCGTGCCCACAGCCAGCGGCGAGAGGGTGCCCACCCGTCTGTCACTGCTCGATCGCTGGAAGATTCTGGACAACTTGAGACGCAGTACCCAGCAGCTTGCTTTATTGATCTTTTTGGCTGCGGGCTGGTTGATTCTGCCCGGTTCCCCTATCGCGTGGACAGTCTGGACACTGGTCATTTCGGCCTTGCCGCTTTTGGCAGGTGTGCTAACCAGCCTCATGTCGCGCATCCGCGCGCCCGAGATCACAGCATCCACCGAGATCCTACGCACTGAGGCGGCGCGGTGGTTGCTGTCGCTGGTATTTCTACCTTATGAAGCGCTGATCCTGGCGGATGCGGCTATTACGACGATCAACCGGGTCTACATCTCCAAGCGCAAGCTTTTGCAATGGACCACAGCGGCTCATACAGCTCGCTTGCTGGGCCGAGAACGACACATGTCACTTGTCTGGGAGAGGATGAGCGGCGGCACGATCTTGGGGCTCGCCCTGTTCGCATTGACGCTGGCGCTCAATCCAGCCGCCTTGGTCGTCGCGATTCCCCTGACTCTGGCCTGGATCGTGGCGCCTCAAGTGGCAGCATGGATTAGCCGGCCGCCAACGAGAGAAGAAGAGGAGACCTTGACGCGCGAAGAGGCTGCGCTGCTACGGAGATTGGCGCGCCGTCACTGGCGCTTTTTCGAGGACTTTATCGGTCCTGAAGACCATTGGTTGCCCCCTGACCACTTCCAAGAGGAGCCGTTGGGGCAGGTGGCGCACCGGACCTCGCCCACCAACATCGGGCTCATGCTGCTCTCTACGGTGAGCGCACACCAGATGGGCTACATCGGCCCTGATGAGCTGATAAACCGGGTGCGCTCGTGCTTCGAGTCAATGAACCAGTTGGAGCGCTACCGGGGCCATTGGCTGAACTGGTATGACACGCACTCATTAGAGCCCCTCGAGCCCAGGTATGTCTCTGCGGTCGATAGCGGCAACCTGGCTGGCAATCTGATTGCGTTGCGTCATGCGCTATTGCATTTGCCCGAGCAGAACGTCTTTCGGTGGGGGACGTGGCGGGGCATTGGGGATGTGTTAGGGATATTGGTCGAGATCGTGAGTGATGTCCAAGACCCGGACGCCAAGGGACTGATCAACAGGCTTCAACACTATGTGGATGAGGTCTATGCCCGCGTTGATGAGGTGCGTGAGGCGCCTGGGCGTTGGCCGCTGCTTTTTGATCGGCTTCGCAGTGAGTATTGGCCGCGGCTCGACACGATCATCGTCGAGTTGGTGGACGAGCATAGCGATTCGATGACGACGGAGCACCTCGAGACCCTCTACATCTGGTTCCAGCGTATGCATGGGCAGCTGAACAACCTGCAGGACGAACTCCAGTCATTGATGCCGTGGATCTGGGAGCTACGAGAGCCACCCAAGGTGATAGCGGGCGATATGCCCGAGCGAGTGGCCGCTGCCTGGCGTGACCTGAGACGAACGCTGCCGCACCGCACCCCGCTGGGGCAGATCCCCGAGACCTGTCAGCTCGGGCAGGAAGCATTGAGCTGCCTCGATGATGCGATCCAGGCGCACTATGATGCTCAGGACGGCGGCGACCCGGCGCGCCAGTGGGTCCAGCGGTTGTCAGGACAGCTGGATACGGCACGCGACCGAGCCAGATGGCTCATCAACCGTAGCCAGGATCTGGCTGAAGCCTGCGATACCTATGTGCAAGAGATGGAGTTTGGCTTTCTCTTTGATGCACATCGGCAGGTATTCTACATTGGGTACAATGTCAGCGCCGCGCGTCGCGACTCCAATCACTATGACATGATGGCGTCAGAGGCGCGTCTCGCCAGCCTGGTGGCCATTGCCAAAGGCGATGTGCCCGCAAGCCACTGGATGCATCTGGAGCGGCCCCTGGTCGAGACGAGCGGAGGTCGCCAGGCGCTGATCTCCTGGAACGGCTCCATGTTCGAGTATCTTATGCCCGAGCTGGTCACGCGGAGCTATCCAGGAACTCTGCTACACGAGTCGAACCGTGCAGCCGTGTATCGCCAGATACAGTACGGCCGCAGCAAAGGTGTGCCTTGGGGGATATCCGAGTCGGGCTACTATCACTTTGATGCACACCAGCATTATCAGTATCGCGGTTTTGGCGTGCCGGGGCTTGGGCGCAAGCGTGGCCTGGGCGACGACCTTGTGATCGCACCTTATGCCACGATGCTGGCCCTGCCTGTAGCGCCTCTGGCGGTACTGCGCAACATCCATGCGCTGATCGAAGAAGGAATGTTGGGGGCCTATGGGTTCTATGAGGCCATCGACTATACTCCAGGGCATGTGCCCGCTGGACAGACAAGCGCGATTGTCAAGTCCTTTATGGTGCATCACCATGGTATGACCCTGGTATCGCTATGCAACTATCTCCAGCGGGACTATCACGTAGAGAGTCTACACGCCGATCCGCGCATCAACAGTGTCGAGATCCTGCTGCAAGAGGGCATGTCCGATACGGCGCCGATAGAGGCAGCACTGGCGGAACCTCTGACGGGCGTTCAGCCCGTGGCCACGAGACCTCCTGCCGATGGTTGGCATCTGCCCGTCCACTCGCCCGTGCCACATGTACACTCGCTATCCAACGGCGAGTATACCGTGATCATCAACAATTCCGGTGGCGGCTATAGCAGGTGGCGCGATTTCCGTCTAACCCGCTGGTCGCCTGACGTCTCGCTGGATCAGCAAGGCTCTTTTCTCTACCTGCGCGATCTTGACTCGGGCGACCTCTGGTCGGCTACCTACCAGCCAACGACCGATGGTACACAGAATCAAGAGGCACAGTTTGACCCACACAAGGCCGAGTTCGTCCGTGTCCACGATGGCATCCGGTCGCAGATGGAGGTATCTGTGTTGCCTGACCAGGACACGGAGGTGCGGCTGGTAACACTGGCTAATCTGACTAACCAGCCGCGCCGCATCCTGCTGAGCAGCTACGGCGAATTGGTGTTGAATGATGCTGTTGATGATGAGCGCCATCCGGCTTTTAGCAAGCTGTTCATACAGTCCGAGTATCTGTTTGCAGTGGGTGGACAGCTATTCTGGCGGCGTCTGCGGGCCTCATCGGAAGATCCGATTTACTTGCTGCACTACCTGCTGCTCGAGTCGGAGGAGGAGCGAGATCGGCTGCATGAGGCCGATCGGGCCGTGTTCGTGGGACGTGGTCGCGATCTCCGGCGTCCCGCTGCCATCCTCCGAGGAGCAAGTGGGTTCGAAGGGAACGCTGGCGCCACGCTGGATCCGATCATGGCGTTGGGTCAGGTGATCGAGCTCGATCCTCATACATCAACGCGTCTCTGTTGGGTGACTACAGCGGCGCCCACGCGGCAAGAGGTCTTGAATATAGCTTCAGAGCTGAGTGATCTGCCGACTGTAGAGCGCGCTATGGAAAACGCCTATGAGCAGAATCGGATCGAACTGGCGAGCCTGGCCGTGCAGGGGCCCGAGTTGGCGGAGATTCAGGCTGTCCTGTCGCTGCTCATGTATCCGCATCGGGTAGGGCGAGCCGATGAAGATATGCTCGCGAGGAACGAAAAAGGACAGTCCAACCTGTGGCCCTATGCCATCTCGGGAGATCATCCGATCGCTCTGGTGCGGGTCGAGGGCGAAGACGACCTGGCGCTGGTCAGGCGCATGCTGGTAGCGCACGAGTATTGGCGTCGCAAGGGCCTGCTGATCGACCTGGTGATCCTCAATGAGCGTGGCACCAGCTATGCCCAAGAGTCGCAGAGCCTCATCATGCGTCTGGTGGCTTCACGTCATAGTCGGGCTTGGGTGAACCGGCGTGGAGGCATCTTTATATTGCGCGCCGATCAGATGGCAGACGCTGATCGCACACTACTGTTTTCGGCGGCCCGGGTGATCCTGGCGGGGCAAGAGAATGCCCTGCGTGACATCCGCGCAGAGCTGAACCGGTGGTCTTCGCGGTTGCCCGTGTTCGAGCCGCGCGCCGCCAGCGTGGCGGTGGCTGCCAGTAACGAGCCGGTATCGGCACCTGACGAGCTGCTGTTTGACAATGGCCTGGGAGGATTCACGCCAGACGGCCGAGAGTATGTGGTGCGGGTCAAACCTGGCGACACAGCGCCCGCACCGTGGAGCAATGTGGTCGCGAACCCGCAGGCGGGATTCCTGATCACCGAGATGGGTGGTGGATTCACATGGTATGGAAATAGCGGCGAAAACCGTCTGACATCCTGGCGCAACGACCCTGTCAGCGACACACCTGCGGAGGCTCTCTATCTGCGGGATGAGCAGACGGGGCAGGTATGGTCACCTACCCCGTTACCGGCAGGCGTAGATACAGCGTTCGTTGTTCGACACGGTGCGGGCTATACGATCTTTGAGCACAATAGCTATGAGCTATCCCATGAACTGACGCTCTACGTGGCGCCCCATGCGCCTGTAAAGATCGTCCGACTGAAACTCTATAATAGGGGTACCGAGCCGCGTCAGTTATCGGCTACCTACTATGCCGAATGGGTTCTGGGAACCGTTCGCAGTATAACCCAGCAGTATATACTTCCGGAGTATGACGGGAATACCGAGAGCTTGCTGGCTCGCAATCCCTATAACCCCGAGTATCCAAAGGCATATGCCTTCCTGTCTGCGAGCCGGTCTCCCCATTCCGTTACCTCGGACCGGGTCGAGTTTGTGGGGCGAAACGGCTCTCTACGACACCCGGCCGGTCTCGGACGCAGCAGTTTGCAGTCCGCTGTTCGCCCAGGGGACGATCCATGTGCCGCGATCCAGGTGCTCATGGATCTCAACCCTGGCGAGTCCGACGAGATCGTCTTTTTGCTGGGGCAGGCCGAGGATCGTGATGCAGCTCTGGAGACGCTGCAAGAGTACCGATCCATCGAGGCCTGTGATCAGGCCTGGGAGGACCTGAGCGCCCTGTGGGATGACATCTTGGGCGCCGTGAGTGTACAAACGCCCGAGCCTTCGATGGATCTCCTCTTGAACCGCTGGCTGATGTACCAGTCGCTTTCGTCGCGCATCTGGGGGCGCTCCGGGCTGTATCAGTCCAGCGGGGCCTATGGCTTTCGCGACCAGTTGCAAGATGTGATGTCGTTGATGCATACGCGCCCGGATCTGGCCCGCGACCAGATTCTGCGCGCCGCCCGTCATCAGTTCGAAGAGGGCGACGTGCTGCATTGGTGGCATCCGCCGTCAGGACGGGGCATACGTACCCGCATCTCGGACAACCTCTTGTGGCTACCTCTGGTAACCACCCACTATATAGAGATCTCGGGTGATATGGACATCCTCGATGAGGAAATGCCTTTCTTGAAGGGCGATCCATTGCAGGACGACGAGGAAGATCGCTATGGGCAGTACGAGTCCACCGAGGAGGTTTACTCGCTCTTTGAGCACTGTCGCCGGGCGGTGGAGCGCGGGGCAACCAAGGGTGAGCACGGTCTGCCGCTCATGGGCGGTGGTGACTGGAATGACGGCATGAACCGGGTCGGCATTCGTGGCGAAGGGGAAAGCGTCTGGATGGGATGGTTCCTGTATACTATCCTGCGCCGCTTTTCCAGGCTGTGTGACCAGCGCCAAGAGCAAGAGCTGTGCAAGGACTATACCGAGCGGGCCGATCAGCTCTTGGATGCGATAGAGCAAGCCGGCTGGGACGGCGCCTGGTATCGCCGGGCGTACTATGACGATGGAACGCCCCTGGGCTCGCAGGAAAATAAAGAGTGTCAGATCGATTCCCTCTCTCAATCCTGGGCGGTGCTGAGCCGAATGTTTGCCGGCGAGAATCTGCCGGAGGACAACGAGCGCATCTATCAGGCCATGGAGGCTGTCGATGAGCGGCTCGTACGAGAGCAGGATCGCCTGGTGCTGCTGTTTACGCCGCCCTTTGACAAGACGCCTCACGACCCCGGCTATATCAAGGGGTATCTGCCAGGAATTCGCGAGAATGGCGGCCAGTACACCCATGCTGCGCTATGGACCATCTGGGCGATGGCCGAACTGGGTGAGGGGGGGCGTGCCGAGGCGCTCTATCGGATGATCAACCCGATCCTCCGGATGGATGCTCCTGAAAGGCTAGACGTTTACCAGGTGGAGCCCTATGTGATCTCGGCCGATGTCTATGGGGTTCCGCCCCACGTGGGCCGAGGTGGGTGGACCTGGTACACGGGCTCTGCCTCCTGGATGTATCGGCTCGGCCTGGAGGGTCTGCTTGGGCTAAAACGCGAGGGCAACCGCCTCTGGTTTACACCGCATCTGCCTGACGAGTGGGACACGTACCAGATCGTCTATCGATATGGTGACGCCACCTACCGCATCGCTGTCACGCTGGGGACGGATGAGGCTGGCATCACGCTCGATGGGCAAGCGCTGGATCATGGCTACATCCCGCTGGAGGACGACGGCCAGGAACACGACGTCCAGGTGCATGTCATGCGTGATGCGAGGAAGCACTAGCGACAAGCGCGCCGGATGCAGCATCCGCTCAGGCCGCCGCCCGGGGAGTCGTGGCACGTCTGGGAGCCCCTATACGGGCACCCGTACAGGTCCTTTATGCCGAGCCCAAAAGGCCGCTGGCCGAAGCGCTGTTGGCCGAGTTGGCAGTGCAACGGGTTCAAGCGGAGCTAATCCTGCTGAGCGATGCGCCCGATACCGATACGTCATCGCCCACAGGCGCCCCAGCCGTGCGCAGCGCCGCCGCTTGCGGGAGCTTGGTAATCCTGGCAGAGCCGCCCCAGGCCCCCTGGCTTTTCGAGACCGTAGGCCGTCCCGACAGAGGTCTGCAGGTGGCCTTGGATCATCTCTACTGCGACTGGCTCTTGCCGTATGACAGCCTCATCCGCACGTTATCGGTGGATTATGCGTGTGTGCATGCCTGGCGCGAGCGTCTTCTCGATCTGCTGCAGGGCACATCACAGCTATGCATACAGACTGGCCCCAACGCGGAGCTGACGCTGGTTCCCCGGGCGTGGATCGCCGAGGATGGCGAGATATGTGCGGCACCCAATAAAGAGAGCATCCACGGGACGCTTGTGGTGGATGGCGCCGTGTATGATCGCCTGCCTTGGCCCCCGATCGAGCTGCATCTCGTTGCAGGGCGTGTCGTCGATCCTGATGCCCTGAAACGGGATGACGCATGTCTACGTATGCTGTATACCGACCTCACGCGCGATGAGAATGCGGCGCAGATGGCAGAGTTTGGGCTTGGGATCAATCCCGGGGCCTGTCCACGGGCACATGTCATGGAGACAGAGATGGCCCCGGGCACCTGCTATGTAGGGTTTGGACACAATCTGGCCTATGGCGGTTCTAGCGCCAGCATGGTGCACACGGACCCGGGCATGCTGCGACCCACCAGCATGGTCGACGGACGCATGATCTGTCACCGCGGGCGGTATTTGCTCTGATCGGCGCCTGTATGCGTGGCACGGACCGCCACATTCTGAGGCCAATCCGGTTGCCGTGCGCTCTTCTGCTATAATGTATACAGGAACTGATATGCAAGAGTACATCCTGCGATGGCAGCAGTCGGTCAGAATTGGCTGATGCGGCCATAAGGAATGAGAGGAGCGAGTAATGAACAAGTGGATTATCGGAGGCTTGATTGGCTGCGCCCTTGTCCTGCTACTGGTGGTTGTGATCTTGGGTATAGGGGTGGCCTTTTTCTGGCCGACCCCAACGATTGTTGAGGAGACCCAGGTCGTACCTCCCAGGGAGGAACGAGTGCCGGAGGAGGCGCGACCAGGGCCAGAGGTACTGGAGCCGACGCTGCCTGCCACACCCGCTGACCCACCGGTGCGGGCTTTGGCTGCGTCACAGCTGGAGGATGGCCTTGTAGAACTCTTTCGTGAGCTCGAGCCAGGCGTGGTCTCCATACAGACGTATATTCAGCGTGGTGGCGTGGTGGGAACCGGCAGCGGTTCTGGCTTTATCATCGATGACGAGGGGCATATTGTCACCAATGAGCACGTTGTGACAGATGCCACCCGCGTCATTGTGGTCTTTTTCGATGGGTTTGCGGCGGATGCGACGGTGCTCGGAACCGATGTGGATAGCGACCTGGCCGTGATCAGGGTGGAGAATCTGCCAGACAATGTGCATTCGTTGCCCCTTGGTGACTCGGATGACGTGGTGCCGGGAGAGTGGGTGGTAGCGATTGGCAACCCGTTTGGACTGCAGAACACGATCACCTTTGGTATTGTGAGCGCTGTTGGGCGCATGATCCCTGCTCGTGTAGGTGCCTTTTCGATCCCGCAGGCGATCCAGACCGATGCCGCCATCAATCCGGGCAGCTCGGGTGGGCCTCTGCTCAACCTGGCCGGACAAGTGATCGGCGTCAATGCCCAGATACTCACGGGAGGTGCCGCCCCGGCCAATGTCGGTGTGGGCTTTGCATTGCCCTCGAACACTGTGCGGATAGTGGCCCCCGTACTGATGGAGGGCGAGACGTATCCCTGGCCCTGGCTGGGTATTAGCGGCACTTCGGTGAACCTGCTCATTGCGGAGGGTAACGACCTTCCGGTGCAGTATGGCGCCTATATCTCTGAGGTTGCACCGGGAGGCCCCGCCGAAGCGGCCGGCCTGCGCGGCAGCAGAACGACGACCCAAGTGGACGGCATTACGGTTCCCGTGGGTGGTGATGTGATCATCGAGGCTAATGGCCAACAGGTGACAGATTTCGCGGGCTTGCTGGAGCAAGTCGCCTTTTCCGAGCCAGACCGGGAGATCGATCTGGTGATCCTGCGCGATGGCGAAGAGATGGAGGTTACGGTGACGCTCGAGCCGCGCCCGGTTCCGGAAGGTTTCTGATCTCGCGACTCGTAGACAGACCGTACAATGACAGATAAAAGGCGGGCGATTGCTGTATTGGCAGTCGCCCGCCTGTGGTATAGCGCATCCAGGACGTCACGATGCGGTGGCCATGATGCCACCTGAACCCTGCCTAGGAGAGCTCTTGGCTCTCCAGGTTGAGCCAGCGCCGTTCCCCTTCTGTGAGATAGATGCGTAGCGCCGGAAGCGCCTCGTTGATCTCACTGATGGTCTGTGGTCCGATCAGGGCAAAGCCCCGTATCGGCAAGGATAACACATAGGCCAGGGCAATCTGGGCTGGCGTGACGCCTTTGGACTCGGCTAGCTGTTGGACACGCTCCAGCCGCCGAAAGTTGTCCTCGTTGAACCAGGTGCGCACAATATTGGCAAGGGCGGGCGCATCGTGGTCCTCGGCCCGATAGCGGCCAGTAAAGAAACCGGTAGCCTGGCTGCTCCAGGCCAACAGCGGCATCTGGGTGCGCTCGTACCAGGCCAGTGACTCGGGATCCGAAGCCGAGATGCAGCGGGGCCACATCGGTTCGTTCCACCGAGCCAGGGCTAGATTTGGGCTGCTGGCCGAAAAGCCAACCAGCCCATGGGCATGCGCATAGGCGTTGGCTTCTTCGATGCGCTCGATGCTCCAGTTCGAGCCTCCATACGCCCGGATGCGGCCGGCGCGCAGATGCTCGTTCAGGCACTCGACAAACTCGCCTGCGGGCAAGTCTGTGTTGTCGGCGTGCATCAGGTAGAGATCCACATAGTCGGTTTGCAGCTTGTACAGCGACTCGTAGAGCTGTTGGGTCAGGGTCTCGGCATCATCCTCCGGATTGCGCATCCCTTTGGCGATGACGACTAGCTCGTCGCGGATGCCACAAAGCTTGAGCCATTGGCCCACTGTCTCCTCTGAGCGATAGACGTGTGCCGTGTCCAGGGTATTGCCCCCAAGCGTGACATAATGATCCAGCAGGGCCCGCGCCAGGCGCAGCTCTCCCGGCTGAAAGACCATCGTGCCCATAATCAGCTTGGATACCGGCTTTTCGAGCCCGGGGATCTCACAATAGACCATGGGATGATCGTCTCGACGCGCCAGGGGCCGTCCCACGGTGGGCAGCGCCAGGGCCTCGGGCTTTTCGGTATCAAAGACCAGGCCGATCTCTTTGCGCCAGGCGTCCAGTGTGAGCATGTTGCCCAGGCTATCATCCCAGGTCATGCAGGGGCTGGGGGCTTGGCGGTCGGCCAGGTGGCGGGCCACCATGTCCGCCTCGATAGCGTACAGCGACTGGCCGCCCGTGGGAACGGTGATCTCTTCCGGCTCGGCGTCGGCACGGTTGACGATGATGCGCGCACCCTCATCGCCGCCGTGGCGCGGATCGCCCGGGAACCAGGGGTTCGGCACGATGATGTGGCCATCCGAGCCCCAGATGCGCAGCGCCGAGTCGATCCGCACTTGGATGCCGTTGGTCAGGCTGGCGATTATGTCGCCGGGGAAACGGACCGTCGCTATCGTCCATTCGTCCACCCGGTTGTCGGGGTTGATGTACCCGTGGGCCTTGAGGTCGACCTGGCTGCGGTAGCCATCATAGGCGACCACAGGGTTGGCAAAGGGGAGCCCATTGGCAGCCCCAGCCACCAGGCGCGCGATGGATGCCGTGTAGCAGCCCACATCCATGATGCCGCCGCCCGAGGAATAGTTCTGCTGACGCACGTTTTCAGGTCGTAGCCCCTGCATGTTAAAGGCGAAATGGGCCTGGATCAGACGCACCTTGCCGATAGCACCCTCGCGGAGCAACTCGGCCAGCCGCGCGATCTGGGGATGGCAGCGGTACATGAAGGCTTCCATCAGAAAGACGTCGTGCTCGCGGGCCGCCTCGATGGCGGTCATGGCCTCGGCGCGGTTACTGGCTAGAGGCTTTTCGCAGAGAATGTGCTTGCCGGCCTCGGCGCAGCGGATAGTCCACTGGGCGTGGAGATGATTGGGGAGCGAGATGTACACCGCCTTTACATCGGGGTCGGCCAGCAGATCCTCGTAGGATCCATAGCTGGCGGGGGCGCCAAACTCGTCGGCGAACTCGGCTGCCTTTTCGGCGGTGCGGCTGGCCACCGCATATAGCCTGCCAGTCTCTGACTGGGCCAGACCTCGGGCAAAGGTATGGGCGATGTTGCCCGTCCCGAGTATCCCCCAGGCCAAGAGCTCTTGATGGTTACCAGTCTGGTCTGCGTTATCTGTCATAGAGATCTTCCTTTGTACAGAATCTTGATAGTGTGCCTATCCGGCCGGCGCCGTTGCCAGCCGGTCGATCAAAGGGCCAACGCCGGCTCAGCCGTGCATGGCTGTGGCGTCGAACAGGATCAGACCAACCTCGGCGCGCCAGGCCACAATAGAGCCCGGTTCGAGATGTCCGATAAAGATACGGTCATCGGCCGTATGATGGGCCACAAAGTGGATATGCGGCTCGCCATTCTGGATGCTTCCGAGCATCGAGCCTACCTCAATGGGACCCTCGGTCTCCATCTGCACGTCACCTGCCGACTCGCCATGGGCGCGGGTGATCGTGTGCATCTGCAGCACCGAAAACGAGCCAATACCCGCCGTCACCAGGCCGGTCTGGGCGCCCTCGCGGGCCAGCACATCTTTTACACAGGCAACTACGTCATCACCCCTCTCGAGAACCAGCAACAGGGTGCGCGTCTCTTGTTCCGCCGGAATCACTTGCATTTTCGTTCTCCTCTTCCAAGTCAGGATCGATGCTATTCATCGAGCTCAGCATAGTATGACTCAACCGCCTCGATGTCAACCGTGTCATCCATCGGGATGCCCAGTCTCTCATAGAGGCTGCGTCGCCCTCGCATGTCGGCCAGCAGGACGGCTCTGGCGTGCACGGCCACTTCTTGGGCAACATCCTGCGGCACGACGATCACACCGTCGTCATCACAGCCTACAATATCGCCAGGGTCCACCCGCACGCCGCCACAACCGACGGGGACATTGGCCTCGATCTCCATGATGCGTCCCGGAATGATCGTACGGCCCCGCCCACGGGAGCAGATGGGGGTCTTTTGCAGGGCCAACTCGTAGGTGTCTCGACACTGGCCATCGGTCACGATGCCCGCAGCGCCGGCCGTGATCAGCCCCATCGCGTTATTCGAGCCCCAGTAACCGGTCTCCCGAGCGCCGCCTGTATCGGTAACGACGACACAGCCCGGAGTGATCTGCTCGCGCAAGTTTACGGGGTTGGGGTACTTGGCATACCATCGGGCGTGGTCGGCGACAATGTCCTCCGTCGTGTCCAGCTTCCACATAGGGCGATTAGAGGGCACGCAACGGAGCGTGACCGCTGGCCCCCAGAAACGCATGCCTAGCCAGAGGGGCCGGACCTCCGGGTCCATCAGGCCAATGTCGAAATAGCCGATACCGTCCATGGCGTCGGCCACATCTACCACGCGCAGATACTTGAACAGGTCTACTAGATTCATCGCGATCCTCCAGCGATTGTTGAGGCCGGTTGGCCTCGTCTCCCGACGGGACCGGCCCTGTTTCTGCAGGCAGACACATTGTAGCATATGGGCGGCAACTCTCAAGCGCCGGACCAGATCCCGCAGGCGGTCAACGTCGCAAATACTCTACGCTCGCTGGGGCAGATGCGGGGTATGCGTTATGATGGGGTTGTCGAATATCATGCTATTCAGACAGGAGACGCCATGGCATCCGCGAGGATGCTCGAATCCACCAAGGTCTCTTTGGCGAGCAGCATCGGCGGCTCGCGACGAGTCCCTCTGTGACTGAAAGCAGCAGCAGACGGGTGCATGCTATGGCCTGTGGTGGCGAGGGCATGCCGCATTATCCAGGGTATCGCGCTCTGGTTCGCATACTTTTGGTTGCGCGCAATTTCTGGCACACGATAGCTCACTCTGGTACAATCCCCACACAGGTTGTCTTGCGCCGCTATGGTCAGAGGAGCGACACAAATGAAAGTAGCAGTCATTGGTGGGGGTTCAACCTATACCCCGGAGCTGGTTAATGGGTTCATCGCCGAGGCCGAGACGCTCGGCCTGCGTGAGGTCTGGCTGATGGACATTGATCGGGACCGACTGGATATCGTAGGCGGTTTTGCCTGGCGCATGGTCGAGGCGGCCGGCCGGCCTTTTGAACTCAATCTGACGACAGACCGCTCGGCAGCTTTGCAGGACGCCAGCTTTGTGGAGACGCAGATCCGCGTGGGTGGGATGCGCGCCCGCCTGGCCGATGAGGAGCTGGGCATGCGGTGGGACCTGATAGGCCAGGAGACCACCGGCGTGGGCGGCATGGCCAAGGCCCTGCGCACGGTGCCGGTCATTCTGGAGGTGGCGCGGGACATGCATCGGCTCTGTCCTGACGCCTGGCTGATCAACTTTGCCAACCCAAGCGGCCTGGTCACCGAGGCTCTGCAGCGCTATGTGCCCGATATCCGCTCGGTGGGCCTGTGCAACAGCCCCATCGGCTATCAGATGCGCATCGCTCGCGAGTTTGATGTGGACGCACGCCAGGTGGATCTGGACTATCTGGGACTGAACCATTTGGCCTGGGTGCGCGGCACTCATATTGCGGGGCGCGATGTCTGGCCCGAGGTGTTCAGCGAGTTTCTAGATCGGCTGGACTTGGAGGCCAAACCCTTCTGCCCGCCCTATCTGGCCCGGGCGCTGGGCGCGATGCCCTCGTCCTATTTGCGCTACTATTACCAGACCGCCGCCGTGGTAGAGTCACAGCGCACGAGTACCCCTCGGGCGCGACAGGTGATCGACATCGAACGGCAGACCCTGGAGCGCTATGCAGACCCGGACCTTGACACACTGCCGCCCGAGCTGATGGAGCGCGGAGGTGCCTACTATTCCACCGCGGCTGTGCAGCTCATGCTGGCGCTGCAGCGATCCGAGAGTGAGATTCACATTGTGAACACCCGCGTGGGTGATGCCGTCAAGGGTTGGCCCAGCGACTGGGTGGGCGAGTTGCCCTGCCGCGTGAGCAAGGAGGGAGTGCATCCGCTTCCTATCGAGCCATTGTCCACCATGTCCGATGGTCTGGTCCGTGTCGTCAAGGCGTACGAGCTCTTGACCGCCGACGCTGCGGTGACGGGCAGCCAGGAGGCGGCCCTGCAGGCGCTGGCGCTCCATCCATTGGGCCCCGGCGCCGAGCGGGCACCCGCCGTGCTGGATGATATGCTGCGTACCCACGCCTCTTTTTTGGAATACATGACGGAGTGAACTTGATGTCAATGGACGCTTTGTACCTGGGGATGGATGCGGGCGCGACCAAGACACACGCGCTCATCGCCGATGGAGCGGGACACGTACGCGGCGTGGGTGCCGCGGGCCCCGGCAACTGGGAGGGCGTCGGCCTGGATGGCGCCCTGGCGGCCTATCAGGACGCCCTGAATCAGGCACTGGCCGAGGCCGGGCTGACCGCTGAGCAGCTTGCCGGCGGTGGGTTTGGCCTGGCCGGGTTCGATTGGCCCAGCGATCGCGAACGACTCGGTCCGGTGCTCGAGCAATTGGGCGTGCCAGACCCCCGCGTGCTAGTGAACGACACGGATGTAGCGCTGCGGGCTGGCGCCGAAGATGGCGTGGGCATCGTGATCATTGCAGGGACCGGCACCACCGTCGCGGGGTGTAACGCCCAGGGCGAGCGCTGGCGCACCTTTGGAGAGGGCGTTGAAATGGGCGATATCGGTGGCGCGGCGGACATTGCCCGCCTGGCGCTGCGGGCCGTGGCGCGGGCCTATACGGGGGCCGGCCCCGAGACCGCCCTCACGCAAGTGTATGTCCAGCAGTATGGCGCTTCATCGGCCATCGAGATGCTGGAGTGGATTGTCCGCGGCCAGGCGCCCCGGCCCCACGGCGCGTTGGCGCCCCATGTGTTTACCGCCGCCGAGGCGGGCGATCCCGTGGCTCAGAGCATCATCCGCGAGGTGGGCGCGGCACTGGGTGGTAATGCCGCTGCCGTCGCCCGTCGCCTGGGCATGGAGGCAGAGACCTTTCCCGTGGTACTGGCCGGGGGCGTCTTTCGCTCTCGCAGCGCAACGCTGGTGGGAGCCATCATGGCCCCGATCCGCGCAGTGGCCCCGCATGCCCATCCCCGCATCCTCGAGACGCTCCCCGTCGTCGGGGGCGTCCTGTTGGCTATGGAGGCAACCGGCGTGGATGTAGCGCCTGAGGTGCACCGCCGCCTAGCCGAGGAGGTGCAAGAGCGGCTGGGGTAAAAGAAGAGGTTATATGAGGCTATACGCCGTGGACGCTTCAGGTCAGTTTACGGAGTACGCTGTAGAGCCCTTTGCCGAATCGTACCGGGAAAAGCTCATCGAGTCCTGGTTGGAGAGTCCTCCGATGGCCGTCCTGGAAGATACAGGCGTTAGCCGAGGCCGTTCAGGCGTTGAGCGTGGACGAGGATGATGGTCGCGGGCCATAGAGTGATAGACCGGTCAAAGGGCGGCTGTTAGCCCCGTGCCTTTCCCGTCACTTCGTCCAACTTGACACGCACTACCACCGTGTGCGCCAGTTGCTCTGGGCGGAACGACCAGGCCCGCTCCTCGCCGGCGTACTGGGCCATGATCTGTGCCAGGGCATGATGTTTGGCCGCCTCGTCCGTCAACTCCTGCGCCATGCCGAATGCGATGACGCTCTTATAGGCCATGCCCCAGCCACAGGCTTCAGGGGCCGGGAGGATGTCGCCGAGAAGGTCCCATTCGAGACAAACCCGCGGGTTGGCTCGCAGCCAATCCAGCTTTTTGCCCTCCGTCGCCATGTGTAGATAGACCGCCGCACCATCATAGCCAAAGCAGAGAGGCACCACGTAGGGCTCGCCGTCGCACACCAGGCCCATCCGGCACACCCGGCTCTTCCAGATGATCTCGTCGATCTGCGCCCGCTCGGTGATCTGCCTGTCGGTTCTGCGCATGGCTCTCCTAGGAGGAACGCAACTGGGGGTTCAGGATCTTTTCCAGGGCATAGCCCACCATGGCAAAGCTCAGGCCCAGCGCCAACAGGATCACGCCCGGCACCAGGACCAGGTGATAGGGGCCGTGGTAAACGTTGTTGGCAAAGGCCGAGTGTACCAGCCTCCCCCAGGTAGGCAGGCGCGGGTCGCTCATGCCCAGAAACGCCAGCGCCGCCTCCAAAAAGACAAAGGCGGGGATCAGGGTGATGAACTGGGGCACCAGCACCGATGAGAGCCGCGGTAGCAGATAGCTGCCGATGATGCGGCGATTGCTGGCACCATACGCCCGGGCCGCTTCTACATAGGGCGCCTCTTTGATCTGCACGAACGCAGCACGATAGCCCTTGAGACCAGTGCCAAAGATGCTCAGCAAGACCGTGACCCCCAGGATGGCCCAGATGCTCTTGGAGTAGAGGGTAAAGATCATCAGGCTGACGGGCAAAAAGGGCAGCACCATATTGACCTCGGTGATGCGCTGGATAAGCTGGTCCACCCAGCCGCCAAACCAGGCCCCCGTCGCTGCCAGCACCATGGTGACCAACGTGGTGCTGGCGGCCGCCGATATGCCAAAGGCCAGCGCCACAAAGGTGCCCCACAGCACCGCGACCATTAGGTCGCGGCGACGCCCGTCGGTACCGGCCAGACCGTGCACCTCTCCAAACACCACAAGCTCTGCGTCCAGCTCGGCGCCCTCGTTGAACAGTCGCGCATCCACGTGCAGCTCGTAGCGCCCCTGCAGAGGACGGTCGCCATCGGCTGGATCGGCAAACAGGGCCTGTTGCGGTGCCACGCCACCCAGCCGCCGTAAAAGGCGTTCGTCACCGGCGAAACGATACGTCTCGCCATGGCGTACGCCCAGGTCTGCGATGCGGATCTCGCGTCCATCGGGCGTATGCCACGTCATCATGACGTGGGGCGGTTGCGTGGTGTGGCGCGTATAGAAGAAGAGGGTCAACTCCTGGGGCAAGCGATCAAAGGTGTAGTCAAAGGTATATACCAGCAGCAGGTCTTGCACGCCATCGGGCAACTCGCGTATTTCGCGGGATGCGAACCCCTCGCGGCTGTCCATCACCAGCGTGTGGGGGAGGGCGTCCCGCGTGAAAACGTCCAACCAGGCCGGCGCTGCATTCTGCGGATGTCGGTACCAGGTCTCCCGATCGCCGCGCCACAGCGCTACCGCCTGCTCATAGGGGATGGCAATCACGGCATAGAGGGCCATCCCCACAAAAAAGGTGATAACCACGAGCCCCATGACAGCGGCCGGATAGGCGCGCAATTCCTGCCATAGCTCGCCAAGGCGTCGCTTGCTCTGGTCCAGAGCCCCCGTTACCCGCATTGGCGTTTCTCGCAGGTACCTCACAACCCTGGGCACGAGATCAAGGCGTCCAAATCGTGCCTTGAGAGATCGAGGCAGCTGACGCATGCTACCACGCGGTCGGTGGGCGCGCCGGTCACGGGCTGCCCTATGCCTCATGGTGGCCTCGCCTCCCACGCGTACTCGCGGATCGACCAGGACATAGGCAATGTCCAACAGGAATACTGTGATGGCCAGGAGATAGGCAAAGACGACGACGATGGCCAGGACCACGGGGATATCGAATCGTCGTAGGGCGATCACAAACAACCTGCCGATGCCCTCTACGTTGAAAAAGTACTCGAGGATGATCACCTCTTGCCACAGCGCCGTCAACAGCAGGGCAAAGTGCGTCAATACGGAGGGAAGCGCCGGGCGCAAGATATAGCGTCGTTCGATGTCACGGTCGGATAGCCCCTTGGCACGGGCCATTTCTGCATAGTCTTCATTGCGATAGAGGAGAAAAAAGGTACGCCAGATATAGATGCTCTGAAAGAGTTTGCTCAGGAAGATGGCCAGGATCGGCACGAGCATGTACTGCAGGATCATCAGCACATAGGACCACTGAAAGGTGTCGGGCCAGCCCGAGAACCGGGCGGTAACAAAGCCAAACCCTGGTATCTGCAGGGCCAGCACGGTCAGCAAGATACCATACACCCAGGGCGGCGCCGATGACAGCGGTGTGAGAACTGCAACGACACGATCGACCCAGCCGCCATACCGCCGGGTCATGCCCAGGCCGAGGGCTATGCTGGTGAGGAACAGGAGCAGATTGGCCGAGCCGAATAGCAGGAGCGTGCGTGGCAAGGTATCGAGTACCAGGAAACGAACATCGTTGGTGGGCTGGCCACGAAACTGGATCTGCGGCATGCGCCTAGCGGGTCCCCATCGCAGGGTAAGGGCGCGATCGAGCCATCGGACGCTGCGCAAGAGCAGTGGCTGGTTGAGGCCCTGGGCCTCTTCCATCGCCAGCACGGCCTGCTCCATGATCTCGTTCCGCTGCTCGGCGGGAACATCGTCGAGCCAGCCTCCCAGCCGCATAAAAGCGATCCCGACTCGGATCTCGCTCCGGATGATCTCGTCGACAAAGCCGCCCATGTTGGCCACAAAGATCGTGGCGGACACCGCGATCGCGACCATGACTGCCAGGGTCAACAGGCGTACGGTCAAATAGCCGCTGGCTCTGAGCCACGGGCTTTGGGCTTTCGATACAGCGCTTGGTTCCGGGAGGCTTGTTTCTTGATGCGCCATCTCTACTCTCGCTCACCTCGTCCTTCATTGCGGTGGATTATAGCCCCCTATGCCACAAGATCCTAACCCTGGCTGAGCAGAGCTCGCGCACACCTGGCCATCTGGGGGATAGAGAGATCATCCCAGAAGGGTGGTCACAGACTGGCCGCATGCGTGACGCGTCTCATGAGGGAGAGCTGTATCCTGAGGGTGCAACGTTAGGAGACGGTTTTGTATCAGAGCAAGGGAGTCAGAGATGAAGACGAGAGTGTGGCCGGTAGTCGTCGTATTGGTGTTGGTGATGGTGGCCCTGGTTGCCATCGGTGCGACCTCGGCGGATGTGCTATTTGGTCGTCAAGCAATGGGGCCCGGCCCCGAGGAGGCGGTGGAGGCATTCTACAATGCATACCTGGCCTACAGCGAGACTGGCAACCCGATGGTGGATCGCGCGTATCGCGAGATGCCCGGTCTGTCGTCAGAGTTCGTAGCCGAGATGGATGCGCTGTTCGAGCAGGAACCGATCTTTTTTGATCCGTTCCTCTGTGCCCAGGACGTGCCCATGAATGTGTCGGTGAGTTACCCGCACATCGAGGGGCGCGAGGCGATGGTAGAGGTCGCCACGATCTGGTACGGCAACTCGATGGCGTCGCTACTGACGATCGAGCTAGCCCAAAACGGTGGCGAGTGGGAGATCACTAGCATCCGGTGTGATGCGAGCCGACAGCGTCCTCTTGAGGCGGGTGAGACAGTGGAGGCGTTCTACAGCATCTATATCGAGCGCTCTATGCGAGAGAACCCATTGGTTACCGGCAGCTATGCGCACATGCCCTATCTCTCGGCCGAGTTCGTCACCTCCGTTGGTGACACACTGGCTGGCATGCAGGGCGGGGGCTTTGACCCAATCGTGCTGGCCCAGGACGTGCCGATGTGGGTGCAGGTTGAGCATGAGCATTTTGCCGCGAACCGTGCCACAGTCACGGTTGGTAGCAGCTTTGAGGGGCATCGATTGGATGTCGAGCTGATCCAGCGCAACGAGGTATGGGAGATCATCGGAGTATCGCACGCCGACTAGACCCAGAGCTTGAGAGCCAACGAGGGGGCTTGCTTCGGCAGGCCCCCTCGTCGTGCATACAGATGATGTGGGGGGCGCGCAGGCTGGTCAGCGGGGCCTGCAGGCGCTATGATGGGAACGTTATCGAACACGAGCGTTGTACAACACGGTATGGGAGAATGCAGCATGGCACATCCCGTTGGGCCCAACGATTTCCCCGCGATTCGCTGGCATGGCCATTGGATCTGGCTGCCCGAAGAGCCTGTCGAGCCCAGCGGCTTTTGGTCGGCGGGCGTCAGGCCGCAATCCCCAGAGACCCACGGCCACTTTCGCAAGACGTTTCACCTCGATCAGGTGCCATCGCGGGTGCCGGCGCGAATCACCGCCGACTCGCGCTATCTGCTGTTTGTCAACGGCGAGCCCGTGGGGCGCGGCCCGATTCGGAGCCAACCGCGTCGCATGCACTATGACCTGTACGATCTGGCGCCCTATCTCCACACTGGAGAGAACCTCATTGCCGTGTACGTGCGTTACTATGGCGCCGCCAACTCTTACTGGATGCCGCCCGTTCCTAACAACACCCTGGGTACCACGGGTATCCTCGTGTTCGAAGCAGACCTAACCAAAGTCTGGGATGAGGCGCAAGGCCAGGAGGGCTGGCTGGTCAGCGACGATAGCTGGCGGGCGCACAAGACTGATGCCTACAACGAGGGAGGGGATGATCCCCACCACCATGGCGTGCCGGTGGATCTGTTTGATGCCCGACACTCTGACAGCCGCTGGATCGAGCCTGACTATGACGATAGCGCATGGGGAGCTGCTCAACCTGTGCCCGCCTGCCATATTGGCGGCTTTCGCCGCACCCAGCCGCCCACTGATCCCTATGGCCCTCTCTATCCCCGGCCCATCGCGCAATTGGGTGGGGAACTGCGTCGGCCGGCGAGCAGCCTGCTAGAGACCCTCTCCGGTGCAATGGACAGCGTCTCTACGAGGCCGATGGCGCGGGTACGGGCGGCGTTGGACCTGTCCGTGGACGCCTCCCGCGCTGCCACGTTCCCGATTGAGTTTGATCTTTCGACAGACGGTCCCGTGCGGCTGAGCGTCGACATGGGACGCATCGTCTCGGGGCAGGTCGAGTTCGATATCGACGCTCCCGCCGGTACGGTGCTCGATTTCTCCTTTACAGAAGACCCGCTGCAGGCGAGCTTTACCATGGATCGCATGGCCGCCGGAATGCGCTATACTGCCCGCGGCAAGGACGATCGCTTTCAACTGTTCGACTCGCAGGGCCTGCGCTATATATACATTCTGGTGCATGGCGTCAAAGGACAGGTGATTCTGCGAGATCTGGGCGTAAGAGAGCTGCTCTACCCCTGGCAGCAAGGGGCTACCTTCTCGTGCAGTGACGAGGAGCTGAACCGCATTTGGCAGGCCGGTGTGCGCACCGTAGAGCTCAACTCCCACGATGCTTTTATCGATTGCCCCACCCGTGAGCAGCGAGCCTGGGTGGGCGATGGTGTGGTGCATCAGATGGTCCACCTGGCCACCAACTGCGACTGGCGCCTGGCGGTCCACTTTTGCACGCTGGGCAACTCGCCGCGCTATGATGGGATCCTGCCCATGACGGTGGCCGGCGATATCGAGATGAGCGGCATCTACACCATCCCCGATTGGTCGCTCCACTGGGTGCATGGCGTCTACAATCTCTACCGCTTTCTCGGCGACCGCGACGCCATGCAGGCGTTCCTACCCACCATCGAGCGCATCCTGCGTTGGTATGCGCCCTATCAGACGGCGCAGGGCGTGCTCAAGGACGTGCCCGAGTGGAACCTGGTGGACTGGTCCAGCGTGTCCACCGAGCACGAGGCGGCGACGCTGACGGCCCTCTGGGCCCGGGGCCTGCGCGAGTATGCCGAGCTGGCCGGTTGGCTCGACAATGACGGCAGCCGGCGCTGGGCCGACGACCTGTACAAGCGGGCTCTAGCCGGGTTCGAGCGCTTTTGGGATGCCGAGCGCGGCTCGTATGTGGACCACATCGTTGACGGCCACAAGCGCCCGGAGATGAGCCAGTTGGCCGGCGCCCTGGGCATCGTGTCGGGCCTCGCGCCGCGTGAGCGATGGACCCAGATCGTCGAGACCATCACCGACCCCGAGCGCCTGGTGATGCGGGCCTGGACCGGCGACAACCAGGGCGGCCAGTCGATGGAGAAATGGATGGCCCAGGTGCGCGAGGGACGCTATGATATCGACTGGGATGTCGAGTCGCAGATCGTGCTGGCGCAACCGTTCATGTCCTACGTCGTGCACGATGCCGTGGCGCTGGCGGGCCGCGCCGCGCGCCTGCCCGACCTCTACCGGCGCTGGTCCCAATTCTTGGTGGATGGCTATGATACGCTCGGCGAGTGTTGGGACTATGGCACTCACGTGCATGGCTGGGCCTGCACGCCCACGCGGGACATGGTGTTCTATACGCTGGGTGTCACACCGGCCGAGCCGGGCTATGCGGTCGCGCGGGTGGCGCCCCGGTTGGGCGGCCTGGTCTGGGCCCGGGGCAGCGTTCCCACGCCCCACGGCCTGATCCATGTAGAGGCGCGCCCCGACGGCGTCACCATCGAGTCTCCCGTGCCGGTGCACCTGGCGCTGGAGGGGCAACCGGAGCGCACGCTGGAGGCGGGGCGGCACGTCGTGTAGCGAGGGTATACCAGTAACCGGCAGGAGCGATTGGGGGCGATGCTGACGCTGTCTTTAGCATAACGCTGGCTTCAGCATACATCGCCCATCGGCCCGGTGGCGGATCACCTACAGCTTGTCAG